>NZ_BAABRU010000007.1 GCF_039545135.1 Herpetosiphon gulosus
TCGCGATATCACTGCAAAATGGGTCACGCTGCCAAACTGGGCACGGATTCGCAACCAATTGGCCATTCGCTTTGACGGACGCTTTCCGGGGTAATGGGGCGAAATACACAATCTACTTGACAGTCCCGTCATGACCGATACCCTAGGTGCGGTCACCACCTATACCTATGATGATGCTGGCCGCACGATTGCCGTCACCGATGCGCGGGGCGCAACCACGCAGACTCACTATGATGCAGCAGGTCGGGTGATTGCCAGCACGGATGCCTTGTCGCACACCACGCACACGACCCGTGATGCCGTGGGCCGCGCGATTCGGGTGACCGATCCGTTGGGCTTTGCGACCGTGACCAGCTATGATCGGCTTGGCCGCGTGGTCGCGACCACCAATCCACTGAGTCATACCACAACCTATCAGTATGATGCCATGGGCAATACCGTGGCAATCACCAATCCGCGTGGCTTGGTTAGCCGCACGAACTACAATGTGCTGGGGCAGCGGATTGCCGACGAGAATCCCCTTGGTCAAGTCACCACCTATCAGTATGATGGCATGGGACGGCTGACAACGGTCACCGATACCCTTGGGCTAGTCACGCAGACTCAGTATGATGCTGTGGGCCGCACCGTGGGAACCAGCACATCGATGGGCTTCAGCACTGCGATCGCCTATGATGTGCGGGGAAACCCCAGTCTGATCACGGATACCTTGGGCATTACCACGACGACGGCGGTCGATCAGCTGGGCCGCACCACGGCGGTGACCACCGCTGGTCAATTCGTCACCCAGACACGCTATGATGTGGTCGGGAACGTGAACCAGGCCATCGATGCCAATGGGGTGACCACGGGCTATCGCCATGATGCCGCTGGCCGCGTGACGGCGGTGATTGAGCATGAACAGCCGGGGCAGCCATCCACCACGACCACGAATGTGGAAACCCTGATTGGCTACGATGCGGTGGGCAATACGATCGCGATTACCGATGCCAACGGCCATGTCCGCACGACTCAGTACACCCTGCTGAACCAGCCAGCGCAGATCTGCGACGGCCTCCAGCGCTGTACCACGATCACCTATACCGCGCGGGGTGAGCGGGCAACCGTGACGGATCCACGCGGAGTCGTCACCACCTATACCTATGATCCTGCTGGACGAGTCGTGACGATCACCTATTCCGATGGCACGCCAGCGGTCAATTATGGCTACAATCCGACCAATTCGGTGATCGCGATGGTGGATGGCAGTGGCCTGACCACCTATACCTATGATGCCCTCGAACGGATGACCACGCGCAGTCAGAATGGCGTGACGATTACCACCACGATTGCGCCTGATGCACGCAGCGTCACCACTGAGTATTGGGGGACGGGCAGCGTTGAGGCCACGCGTGACCCCATGGGCCGGACGACGACCATGAGCGCATGGAATGCACCCGCAACCCAGTATACCTATCGTGGGGCAACCACGGCAGTCACCGCGATGGATCGACCAGCGCTCGGGCAGCAGACCACCCACCGCTATCGGGCTGATGGGGCGCTGCTCCAGATTCGCTATGGCCCCAATACCGACCTGACCTATACCCGCGATGCGGTGGGCTTGCCCACGATGCTGGCCGAAACGCTGAATGGGCAGGCGCTGACGACCCAGCTGGCCTATGATGCGCGTCAGCGCGTCGTCGCAGTGACCCAAACCAGCGATCTGGCGAGTGTGCCAGCGAGCAGCCAGCACTATACCCTCGATGCCGTTGGCAACCGTCTGCACGATGGGACAGCGGCCACCACCCATACCTACGATGCGGCAGATCAGGTGCAGGCCTTCACCTATGATCAGGCGGGCAATCTGCTTGATGATGGGCAAACGATCTATAGCTATGATGGGGCCAATCGCCTGCGCCAAACCCAGAGTGCCACCATGACCGTGGCTTATGGCTATAACGGCTGGGGCACGCTGGTCACCGAAACGATCACCCATGGCCTTGTGGTCACCCACACGCTGTTACTCTGGGATGAAACAAGCACTTTACCGCGCTTGCTCGGCACGCAAGCCTCCAATGGGGTTGAAACCCAGTATGCCTATGGCCCTGAAGGCGTGCATGCGGTGCGTGAGCGGCAGCACACGGCCCCGTGGCTGGTGGCCTATACCCAACTCGATGCCCAAGGCACGATTCGCGCCTTAATCACCCCAGCGGGCGTGGAGCAACAACGGACGCATTTCAGCATCTGGGGCACGATCCGCAGCCAAACCGGCACCAGCAGCAATCGCTTGGGCTATACGGGCGAGTTGATGGGCCATGATGGCACGGTCTACCTCCGCGCCCGTCATTATCTGCCAACGATGGGCCGCTTTCTCCAGCAAGATAGCTTTGCGGGTATTCCGACCAGTCCGCAATCACTGCATAAATATAGCTATGCCCACAATAGTCCGGCGTGGCATACCGACCCCAGCGGCAACGTCGTTCCGTTGCTCTTGGCGGCGTGGGCAGCCGTTGAAATCACCCTCTCGGTGTATGATGCGTTTACGACGATGAATACCCTGCTCGATCCGTGTGTCAGCGGCTGGGAGAAGGCATCAACGGCAGGACTTTGGCTTGCGGGCATGTTTCTGCCGGGTGGTGGCTATGCCAGTGGTGGGAAGGCGGCCAAACGCGCCATTGTCAATAATCTTGACCACGCTGATACTGCCCTGTATCGGTTTAATCACTATACCGACGATGTGATCGATAGTGGGAAAGCGGTGACCCATGTCGATGATGCCACCCACGTGGCGCATCAGGCGGATACGGTCGCCAGCCAACGTGATGAGTTAATCAAAGTTACGGATAATCTTCCCTGTGTGCCGGGCAATAGCTTTGTCGCAGGGACGTTGGTCGAGACCAGCCATGGCCTCGTGCCGATTGAAACCTTGGTGGTGGGCGATACGGTCTGGGCGATCGACCCCCAAACCAACCAGGCTGGCTATTACCCGATTACCTGGACGACGGCCCATACCGCTACCTTGGTGATTGAACTAACCATCCAGCCGCTCACCGATACACTGGGGTTGGCGCAGGAACAGATTCAGGCCACCGACCATCACCCGTTCTGGGTCTATGGGCGCGGCTGGATTGATGCAGGTAAACTGCGGGTTGGCGATCGGTTGTTGGGTGATGCGGGCTATACCATCACCGTGGTGGATGTGGGTGTGGAGTTGCAGCCCGTCATGGTCTACAACTTCACCGTGGCTACCCTCCATACCTATACCATTGGCCATGCGGGGATTCTCGTTCATAATACGGGCTGTCTTGAATTTCTTAAGAACGAGCTTGATACCTATGCTGATGGATTTATTCAAAGAGGGGATTTAGACCACTTAGCACCAGGTGAGAGTAAAACAGTAGCGATTTTCAAATCACCACACTCACCGCGAACATTTAAGGCAATAAGCGGAGATACAGGATCTCCATTTCCTGAAGAACTCCGTAACAGTCTTGGCCATAATAAGAATAATACTAGTGGTCCGAAAAAGACACATCGTATGCGCTGGAATTGTGCAGAAATGAATTGTCTCAGGGATATACTCGCAGAATCAGGGGTTACTGATACAACACCCATAAGAAAGGTACGGCCTATCTTAAAGGATTTTGAATTTACCACGATGAATATAGAACGAACATCCACTGGATTTCTAAAACAGTATATCCCTCCATGTCCTGGAAAGGGAAATGTCATTGGATGTCATGACGTACTCGATAAATTAAATATGCTTGAAGGCCTTCTGGAGTGGGAGCCTAGAGTTCGATAAAATAGACTTTCTTGGTAGCCAATGCAGTCGAATTGCAACCGATGGGAAATGGACAAGAGTCCATTTCCCATCGGTTGCAATTCCGAAAGGAATTCTATGAGTAATGATCTCGATCTGATTCCATGGCATACGCTGAGCCATGCCTATGGTGCTGCCACCGATACACCCCAGCATCTACGCAACCTAACCGATCCTGATCCAGTGGTGATCAAGCAAGCGTATTCGGCGCTCTCGATGTCGATTGTGCATCAAGGCTGGGTCTCACCAACGGCCATCGCGGCATTCCCCTATCTCCTCCGGCTGAGCCTAACATCTTCGGGGCCGACCCGATCCTATGCTGCGGTGTTCGCCATGATCATTATCGAAGGGATTGCCCCACCACACGCATCGAGCGTTCCTTGTGGCTATTTTCTCTCTTCCAATGGACAGATGGAGGATAATCTGGATGCCGTTGAAGCACGGGCCATCCTCTATCCGTTGGTTATCCAAAGCTTCCCAGCATTATTGCCCTTGTTGCACGACCCTGATGAAGATATTGCGGCCAAAATGCTTCACATCGTCGCGTGCTGTGTGACAACCGATGAGACCGTATGGTCACAGATCGCTCCCTATGCACAGACCGAACAGCGCCTGACATTTCAGGCGAGTTATCAGGTCATCGCATGGCGCAGCGGCAATCCGATGGCGCGTGCATGGGTGGCTGAAACTTTTGCGCAATCGCAGGAGCCGCTGGTCACGCTCACCGCAGCCTTGGTGCTTGCCCACACGAAGCAACCGGTTCCTGAAGTGGTTACGTCATGGCTGGTCACGATCAGTCAATCTCACGATCAGACGCTGATCAAACAGTATAATGCGCTTCGACTCACTCGCTGGTACTGGTTCGATTGTGCGCTGGTGCTCTATCATCGGCCATTGCCTGAGCGAACCATGATCGTTCGCCAATGGCTTATCCACTTTGACTCCCGAGGACTATCGGTGAATGATGCGGAGGCTATCGCACTCCTCATGATGGCCTTTGGGCGGCTCCAGTATAAAAAGTCGGCTGTTGAACACGGTGATATCCAAGCAACGGTGATGTTGTGGCTCGCACAGCGTGCTTTTACTCGTGCTGACCGGGATCATGGAGTCCCTGAACGGATACTCCGTGCGTTTGGCCTTCCGTGGAAACCCGCCGCTATCAATGGCTTTTTACGGCTGCCGAACGCGACCCATCCTGCATTCGCTACGGAGTAAGCGAGCCGATCTGTGATGGTTTGCGCTGAATTTTAGAGGGAAGAGAACAGGGTAAAAATGGGTTCATCCCAAGGGCTGACTTTGCAACCAAAACACCCCGCCATGAAAATAGACCCCATAGCGATAGGCAAATTCCGTCACCAGGCTCGTTTTGCCAATCCCGCCTAGTCCGGTGGTCACGGCTGGCATGACGACCGCTGGCTGCGCCGTGCCAATCGCCTGCGCGAGCGCTTTTAATTCCGTCTCGCGCCCAACAAAGTGCGGACTGGCTTCAAAGGGCAAGCGTGAGGCTTGAGGGAGATCGGAACGGGGCTTGGGCACATCATTCAATGGAATCGAGGCAAGGGCCGCAAGCGCAGCGGGTAGCGGGTCAATCGGCTGGGGGAGCGTCACCGTGACATGCACCTGATTTCCGGCATGCACATCACCAATCGTAATCGTGGCATTGGTAAGATCATTGTTCTGGCCAAGCAGCATGGAGATCGTATTGCCACCAAGCAGCGTGGGATGGCCCGCAAAAACCGATTCGAGCGCCACCGTGACACTCACCCGATCATACTGCGGGCATTGAAGCAGAATCGCATCGACCAGAACGGCACTAAGGGCTGGCAATTCCATCGGGGACTCCTCACACGGCGCTTACGCTGGGGTTTGTTATTAATAGATACATTGCATCACAATTTCTGGGATGGATGGCGCAAAAATCACCCGTATGGGTGAAATTCACGCAGCGGTAGTCATCGCCGCTCGCCACCATGCGTGTTTCCATACAGCGGTACACCATAGATACTTATTTCGGCGGCTGCAACCCAAGTACGAACGCACGATCGTGTGCATCAAGCGCCCCTTGCTCCAGCATCTGCCAAAGCATACTACGCACACTTTTTGGTGCCATTGGATCGGGATTCCATACCGCCTGCGCTGCCACGCGGGTTCGTGCCTCGGCCATTAGTCGTTGCAAGCCATCAAGCCCTACCACCGCGATCAACCGACGCAAGGTGTTGTAGCGTTTTGGACTTAACTCCCCAAGATCGATACGGATATCGACTGGAATCTCCTCAGGTGGGGATCTGCGACTGGCGGCACTCCTGCCTGACTCCCAAGCGTATAGTAATCATCAACGTAGGTTCCATCAAGTGTGGTCCAGAAATGATAGTGACCAAGCAGCATGGCGGCTCGTCCACGCACGGCAAGCATAACCTCAACTTGGAGTGGACGGCCTGCGTCGAGCGGGAAAACAAGCTGGACCTGTGCCGTATCAAGCGTCAGCGTGTCCGGTATCCATGCCGAAGTATTGGTTGGCTGCTCGCGTTCATGCGAAGCGAACACGCGATGCCCCTCAGCATGGGCCAGTTCAGTTCGTCCGTTCATATCGAGCGCCCAGCGCAGTGCAGCGACGAGTGACGCTGGGATAGAAGCGGCGGGGGTTGGCGCATGCCAGAGGGTGCGGACGAGCCGTCGAGCCATGGGCGTTGACATCATACCCGGACAGCGGTGCACGTACCCGATCCGCAGCAGCCTCCTGGCGTGACAGCCAGCGATCACGCGCCGTTTGGGCCGTATCGATCGTGAGGGTCGTCGTGGTGATCCAACCACGCAGGTCTGTTTCGAACCAAAATGTTCCGACATCCACGAAATCGCCATGCCGACCCCTTCGTCCATCGGGGATGCCAATATCAATGCTGGTCAGCATATGCGCTTCATCTTCGGTGCGCAGATCAAGTGCCAATGAATGGGGATAGAGCGCAAGCCTATCGAGTGCCAGCGGGTGCGCAGTGGTGCGATACCACTGCCGAAGCGCATCGGCAGCGGCATCGATCGCGCGGGGAACCAACCACTGCTGATTCAAGCGGGTCTGCATCAACACAATTCGTGCATCGGTATCCAGCATCTAGTTCCTCTCACAATCGATCGTTCAACGGCATCGAGGACGGGCAGCAGGCAGGAATCGCATCAGACAACCGAGTGCCGCTCCATGGCGATTGCTCGCATGCATGGCCGAAAAATCGCGTCCATGTCCATCGCTGACCGTCATGGGCTGGCTCGCACGTGGTGGCACTCCATGGTTCAAGCAATCGACCCGCGCCATACCTGAACCGCATGCAGTACAACCGTTCGCTGCATGATTTCAGGGCCACTTGGGTTCATACGTGCAACTACACGAGCAGTAAAAACTCGGAGGCACTACCCCGATAATGGCAGCGATGGCGCACTCATCGGATCAGACCGGAAACCCGCATACCACCCGCGAACGGTCGCCTCCCAATCACCATTGAGCACCTGGGTTCGCACTTGCAGCAGCAGATGTGCCCCCTTGGGTGTCCACTACATCTGCTGTTTTTTGACCATGCGTTTGCTGACCACATACTTCACCGTTGACTCCACAAAGCTCGTGCTCATCCGCTCGCCCTGCCGGTAGCGCTCCCCATAATTGATCATTGACCCGCTGTTGTGTTCAATGTAGGTGCTAAGGTCATGGACATACCGCCCCATCGTTGCCGCTGCCGCGCTCCCCGGCTGGATGGTATCACCCCATCCTCATCGTCATCCTAGCCATCCAACCACGCGGCAAGCGTGTCCACGGCCTCCAACGCGCTGGCCGTATCCCCATGCCAGAGGTGGTGTTTGATCCGCTCGATACTGTCTGCCAATGATCGTCCATCCCAGGGTTGGGAGGTCGGGCGGACGGGAAGACCACGAGCGCACTGCTGGAGCACGGTCAGCCGCATCGTGAGATGAAACCAATCCAGCACCTGCTCGGCCTGCGGGTACAGGTCATCGGGCAGACGGCGGACGGTATCGCCCCCATCCATGAAGAAGGTCACCTGCTGATTGGCGTGCATGCCCTGGGATCGGAGCAGGTCAAACAGTCGCCGGCGTGGCTTCCGATCATAGCGCTGGACCAAGGCGAAACATTTACTGGTTGGCGGCGGCACGCCCTCCGGCTCATCCCGGCGAAAGGCGAGGATACTTTTGCCCGCGATGACCTCAAAGGAATCGACAGTAAATTCCCCATGCGCATCAAGCTTATGTTGAAAGGACGCTCCTCTGGCATCATGGCTGTGCAACCAAACACGATATCCAAGCAGCGTCCATGGAGATCATACCGCAGATCAGTCACGCCATGCACACCCTGTTGACCACCACGACTGAGGCAATCGCCGCCGCCCAGCAGTACGGCAAACACCCTGACCGCGCCGAATGTTGTCCCAGCACCTTAGTCCAAACCCTCGTCTATGACCATCTGGCCCAGTCGACCGCGACCGTTGAGCAGCTGGCCCAGATGGCCTGCTGCATCGGGGTCGATGTCTCACCGCAAGCGATTGATCAACGCGTTACCATGGCCACCGCCGACCTGCTCCACCAGCTCGTCCTCGCCAGCATCCAGCCCGTCATCACGACGCATCCCGTTGCCCTGACCATCCTCCAGCGCGTTGCCAGCGTGCGCGTCCATGATAGGCTTGCCCGATGCGCTCACCCGCACCTGGCGCGGCTGTGGGAATGCAACGACGGGCGGCAGAGTCACGCTCAAATGTGGCATCCAACTTGATGTGCGCACGGGCGCGATCACCGCGCCCGATCTGGTCAACGGACGGGCCGCCGATCGGGCGCTCCCGCTCCAGCAGCGCGATCTGCCGCCGGGGAGTTTGCTGCTCGCCGATCGCGGGTTTTACCATCTGGAGCGCTTGCCCCAGCACGACCAGCACGGGGTCTTTTGGATTACCCGTCTGCCCAGCAACACCCACGTTGCCTATCCGGGGCACGCCGCGCAGCCGTTGACCACATTTGTCCGCGAGCTTGGCCCGGTGGCAACGTGGGATTGTGCGATCATCGTTGGCAAGGAGCAGCACGTGCACGCTCGTTTGGTGGTCACGCGGGTGGCGCAGGCGGTTGCCGTTCAGCGGCGGGCACGCATTCGCCAGCATGCCCAGCACCAGCATCGCATGCCGTCGGCAACGGCCTTGGCACTGGCGGACTGGAATGTGGTGCTTACGAATGCGCCGCGCACGCTGATCAGCCCGACCGAAGTCTGGGCGTTGGTGCGGGTGCGCTGGCAGATTGAGCTGCTGTTTAAGCTGGGGAAAAGCCATGCCCGCCTTGATGACTGGCGCACGACCAATCCGGCACGGGTCTTGGGTGAAATCGATGCGAAATTGATTGGGTTGGTCTTCCAGCATAGGTTTTAAGCCCCCTCATCCCCAATCCCTCTCCCACTGCGGCGTTTAAGGGCGGACAGGTTGGCTATTGGATAGCAGTATATGTTAGGTCATATCCATGCCCAGTCGTCCGCCCCGCGTCACCATCATGGCCCACGTCTCGTGCAACGCGGTTCCTGCTACCACCAGCCGCTCCCCCAGCGCTGGTCTGCCTCCCATCCAGACCCACCGCAGGAGGCCGTACCGTCCCAACCGAAACAGACTCTCCCGCGCTGCCCATGGGCGCGGCGATGGAGTCGCACCACGCTCAGCCAGCACTGTCTGCGCCTCTGCCGTCCCGATCAGCAGCATGAACACTGTCGCCAGTGCCATGCCCAGTACCAATGCCTCCTGCGTCGCCTGATCGCGCGACTGGCTGGCTTCCCACTGCCAGCCTGCCGTTTTCCAATCGCGAACCAGCGCTTCAATCGCCTATCGCCGCCCATAGCCATGCCGTCCCACCCCGATTGCTGACCAGCAGCAGCGGTTCCGCACACGCCACCTGCCACGTCGCCACTACCGTCACCGATCGCCAGCCCACCTTTTTGAAAGCGTGCCCCCACCGCACCACGTGGTGGCCTCGCGTCACGAGCGTGCGGATCATGGTTTCGGTGTGCCCGCGCAGCTGGATGCGGGTATGACCTTGGACGCGCACGACCCAGCCCCAGCCATAGGCCGCCACCTGATCGGTGAAGGCCGGACAGCCGAAGGCCCGGTCAGCCACCACAACCACGGGCGTGGTGGGGGGGGATGACCTGCCGCACGCGATCGAGGAGGGTGGCGGTATCATCCACAAGGCAGTGGCACGGCGGGTGTTGCCCAGATGGAGCATCCACGCAAGCGGGATGGCGCGACCGTGATACCAGAGGGCGGCAGTGAGCAGCGTCCAACGGTCGGTGTGGGTGGTTTCATCGATGATGACGGTGACGGGGTCGTTGGGGGCGAGGTGCAGGGTGGTGGCAAGGACAACGCGATAGAGCGACCACTGAAGCTGGGCATCCCGATAGGTGCGGCGCAGTCGGCGTTCGTGACTGGCGGCGTGGGCAGCGGTGGACAGTCCCAAGGCACAGCCCCAAGCCACGAGGCGGGTGGTGATGGACTGCATAAGCAGGATACTGACGAGCCAATCGGTGAGGCGACGGGCAGTCCAAGACGACAGGGTGGGGACGGCGGTGATCAGGATCGTGTTGATCCAGTGGGTAAGGGCTGGTATACTCGACATACGGCCTCGGGTGGGAACGGATATGGTGTTGCGCCATCCAGTATACTAGCACGAGGCCGTTGTTTGTCCCGTTCTTCCCCACCCTGTCCGCCTTAAACACTGTGGCAGGCGAGGGGAGTTCCAATCGTCATGATTGTATGGTTCCCCCTCGCCTCGCGTGCGGGCTAGGGGGTGAGGGCATGAAAATCGTAAAAACAGCAACGCCCAGAGCAATTGCCCTGGGCGTTGACTGAACCTCGGAAGTAAGAATTAGAACTTGCTCCAGAGGAATTGGTTGGTTACTTCGTGGTGGAATTGAACTTCCGAGCGTTTGATCAACGTGCCCAAGCGATGTGGACAGCGATCAGCCGAGGCAATCTTCAATTCAGCATACTTGGCTTGAATTTCTTCGCCCAAGACTGAAGCGATAATTTCGCTTGCCTGGAAGGCTTCGATTGCATCGTAGATGTTGTCGGGCAATACTTTTGCGCCCTTGCGAACTGAGGTATCGGCCTTTGGCCCTTCTAATCCAACCTTCAAGATCGAGTAAATCGCCATGTGTGGGTTGGCATCTGGGGCAATCGAGCGCACTTCAATACGAGCTGAACGAGCATTGCCCAATGGAATCCGCACCATCGAACCACGGTCGATCGCCGAAGCCTTGATTTGGTTTGGCGCTTCGTAGTGTGGGTCGAGGCGGCGATATGAATTGACGCTGGAGTTCAGTAACAAACACAGATCCAAGCCGCTGGTCAAGATGCGATCAACATAGCTCCAGCCATATTCTGAAAGGCCTTCTTCGCCGTTAGCATCATAGAATAAGTTGGTATCGCCCTTGGCCAACGACATGTTAGTGTGCATCCCGCTACCATTGACACCCGTCACTGGCTTGGGCAAGAAGCTGGCGGTCAAATCGAGTTTGTAGGCCAATTGGCGACAAATCAATTTATACAGCAACACTTGGTCGGCTGCGACTGAAGCTTCGGTGTAGGAGTAGTTCATTTCAAACTGTGAAGGCGCAACTTCTGGGTGATCTTTTTCATTGGCAAAGCCCATTGCGCGTTGTGCTTCAGCCGCAGCATCGATAAACAAGCGCAGCGGATCGCCTGGCAATGAGTTGTAATACCCGCCAGTGCTCACAAATTCAAAGTGACCAGTATCGCGGTAGTGTTGCTCGGCGTTGCGGCCCTTGAATAAGAAGCCTTCAATTTCGTTGGCAACATTACAAACAATGCCTTGTTTGGCAAACAATTCAGCGGTGTAGGCTTGCAAGCGTGAGCGGAAGTCGGCAGGATACGCCGAACCATCGCGTTCCAACACTTGCCCAAACACCAAGACTTTACCAGGCCCAAAGATATCGGCTGGCAACCAATAGAATGCACCCCAATCGATGCCCAAGCGCAAGTCGGATTCTGATTGTTGTGAGAAGCCACGGATCGAGGAGCCGTCAAAGGTCAAGTTATCAGCTGATTTCAACAAGAATTTTTTGTCGTAATCAAGCATGTGCAAGCGGCCTTCAAGGTCGGTGAAACAAACGGTCACAGCCTTGATACGCTTTTCATCGTTTAAATAGCGCATGCGCTCTTCTTGCAACTTGTCCAATGGGGTACGACCAACCCGTTGAGCTTTAGCAGCTAGGTTCAGTTCTTCCAACTCTTCGTAGGGAATTTCGAGAAAATCGCGAAGTGTCATGGTGTGTCATCCTTTGTACTAACAAAGCCATACTCGGTGTCCCGCGAGCATGGTGGTTTAGTATTGTGCTTGGGAAGTTTTGGGATATTGCCAAGGAACGCGCGATCCATTCAACAGGTCGCATTATACGCAATCCCACCACACCAGAACTTGTGTATTCTATCCAAACTTTAAATCACGCTATTTGTACAAAGTGCACAAAAGGTTGTTAAATTGCTTGCCACTAGAGGCCTTAGCCACCATGCTTAAATTTCCAAACCATGTAGCAATTTGCCTAATCAAGCGCCTCAACCAAGCATGGAAAGACAATGGTAAAGATCGAGCCTTGGCCAAAAACGCTTTCAACTTGAATTGAGCCGTTCAAGAGTTCGATAAAATGGCGACAAAGCGCCAAACCCAAGCCTGTGCCACCATAGCGCCGTGTGGTCGAGGCATCGCCTTGGGTAAATGGCTCAAACAAGCGCTGCATTTGGGCATCACTCATGCCAATGCCCGTATCGCGCACCCGACATTGCACATGTTGACTGGCTGGATCAAAGCTCACGCTGATGTTAATTGTGCCTTCTTTAGTAAATTTGGCAGCATTGCTCAATAAATTCAGCAAAATCTGGCGTAACATTGAACGATCAGTATGAATTAACGGCAGATGTTTGTTTGGCTCGAAATAGAGGCTGTTGGCATTTTTCTGGGCCATCGGGTTAATTGTGGCAATCAAATCGCGTACAAGGCTGTTGAGATCAAAAGTTTCGGCAGCAATTTGGTACTTGCCAGCCTCAACTTTGGCCAAATCAAGCACATCGTTGACCAAATTGAGCAATTGATGACCTGCATCATTAATTTGAGCAATATCGTGATGAAACTGTTCAACCATGGTCGGGTCAGCAAAATCTGTCTCGTCCATCAGCAATTCGCTGTAGCCAATAATTGCATTCAGTGGTGTACGTAGCTCGTGGCTCATATTGGCCAAAAAGGTGCTTTTGGCATGATTGGCGGCTTCGGCAGCATCACGGGCATGGCGTAAAGCCTCCTCGGCCTGTTTGCGTGCCGTAATTTCTTGAATTGTGCCTTCGGTGTAGAGCACCGAACCATCATCAGCATAGACCAAACGTGAGGTTTCGCTGATCCAAATCCGTTCGCCAGTTGCAGGCCGATAGACTTCCGATTCAATTTCATCATACGAGCCATTGGTTTGCAGCAGCTCACGCAAATCGTCAAAGCGCTGTGGATCAACATACATGGTGGTTAAATCGGCCACATAATCGACCAATTCATGTTCATGGGCAAAGCCTGCCAAGCGCACCAAAGCTGGGTTAGCCCGCAACACCCGTCCATCGGGCGTAATCCGAAAGATGCCAATTTTGGTGGTTTCAAAAATTGTGCGATAGTCACGCTCGGCCACGCGCAAGGCCTCAGTTAATTGATGATGCTCAGTTACATCTTGCAGCGAGCCATAAATTTTAATCGGCTGACCAAACTCTAGCTCAACTCGCCCGGTAAAACGCCCCCAAAACGAGCGCCCACGAAACGTCCGCATTTCGACGCTCAGATCAAACGAGCCACGCTGCTCGATCATTTGGCGAAAAATTGCTTCAAGTTGAATTAACGTGGCATTGGTATGGAAAAAATTCTGATTCTCAATTGTGGGCGTATATTCATGTGGGGTGGTATCCAAAATATGGTACATTTCGCGCGTCCAAAAAACTTGATTGGTCCTTAAGTCGATCTCCCAGCCACCGACGCGGGCAGTTTGTTCAGTTTGTAGCATCAAGCGCTCAAGCCGATTGCTCTCGGTAATATCGCGCACCAACCAGACCTGACGATGGCCATGCGAAGCCAAGGTGCATTCTAAAAGACAACTTTGGTTCTGACGATTCACAATAAATCCATGGATAGTTTGGCCTAAGGCTGCTGCCGAGGTTGCAGCATACAATTGGCGCATGCTAGCAGCTTCAGAGCCATACAAGGTGCTAAACCATTGCTCAGTCGTCGTAATTTCAGCATTGCTATAGCCAATCATCGCCGTGACCGCTTGATTAAAAAAAACCTGTGAGCCTTGAAACCAAACCAAGCCAACCGGAAATTGCTCAAGCGTTACATCTTTACGGCGAGTTGCTTTAATCAAGCGGCGTTGCCATGCGCCAGCGAGTGGCCATTTCAATTTCCGAGGCATAACGATCCTCACAACACAAGTTTCAAGCCTAAGGTCTATGCTGTATTGTAGTATGAGAAAGGCCACGATCCAAGTGGTTTTAGCGGCTTTTTAAGCCAATTTAGGGGTACACTATTAATATATGACGCACTGCACAGCAACCCGCAACGACCGTGCTATAATGAGTTTCCCGCAGCACAATTCAGATCGTAGGAGGCGTTGTGGAATTAATTAAGAAATACGGCAATCGGAAGCTTTATCATACCAATGCCAAACAATATATTACGTTGCATGGCATTGCCAAGTTGATTCGGGCAGGCAGTGATGTTCGGGTCGTCGATAATGTGACTGGCGAAGATCTGACCGTGCAAACCTTATCGCAAATTTTGCTCAATAGCAAAGGTCGCCGCTCAGGCTCGCTGCCAATTCCGATTTTGTCTGATCTGATTCAAACCAGCGGCGAGACGCTCTCGCAGATGCGCCGGAATCTGTTTCAGTCGCTGGGCGGGAGCCAAATTGTTGATGCCGAAATTCGCTTACGCCTCGAACATTTGCTCGATGAAGGCAAAATTAGCGAAGATGTCTGTCAACATATGGGCCAATTATTGCTGAAAGATTCGGGCCATGCCCACGCCGAAAACCTACCTGATCGCTCCGATGTTGAACGCTTGAAAAGCCAAGTTGAGCAACTAGCCAATTTAGTTGAGCAACTGTTGCACGATAAATAATCAATCTTCGTTTCACCATTTCGTTTGCTGATTTATCGCCCATGGCAATGAGGCCACGATCAATGAAGAAATCAACCCCATCCAAACGCGCTCTTGTCCTCGCTGGTGGTGGCATCTCTGGTGCCGTTTACGAAATTGGCGCTCTCCGTGCCATTGATGATCTCCTCACAACCCTAAGCATCAACGATTTTGATATGTATGTTGGCACAAGTGCTGGCAGCCTGATTAGCTCGTGCTTGGCGAATGGCATTACTACCCGCGAGTTGCTACGCATTCTCGAAGGAGCCTTGCCCGATGCCAAGCGGCTGCAACGCGACCAAATTCTAGCGCTCAATTTGCGCGGCTTGATCAAGCGTGGTCGCCGTTTGCCGCGCCTGCTAGCGCAACGGGCGATCGAAACCTTGCGTCGGCCACAAGATTTTGCCCCCCTCGACTGGGCTTGGAAGTTGCTCGAAGGCTTGCCCAACGGCATTTATTCAACCAACAGCTTAGAGCGCTATCTGCGCCATTTCTTGACTGAGCGGGGTAGCAACCACTTTGCCGAGTTACAACGTGAGCTTTATATTGTGGCAACTGAGCTTGATAGTGGCGAACGGGCGGTGTTTGGCGAAGGCAGCCTGCGCAATGTTCCAATTTCGGCGGCGGTTGCAGCTTCTAGCGCTATGCCAATTGTCTATGAGCCTGTTCGGATCAATGGGGTTGATTATATTGATGGTGGCGTGCGCGGTACTGCCAGCCTCGATGTAGCAATTGATCGCGGAGCAAAACTGATTGTCTGTGTCAATCCATTGGTAGCCTTCGATAACCGCAAGCATCAGCTTGGTAGCCGGATCGCCGATGCTGGCATTCAGGCGATTGGTAACCAGGTATTTCGCACCTTTATTCAGGCTGGCTTGCACTATCACATCAAAAAATTGCGCCAGCAGCACCCTGATGTTGATATTATTTTGATCGAGCCACGCGCCGATGATGCGATTGTATTTGCCGAACATGTGCTGCATTACGATGAGCGTATGTTGCTCGCTCGCCATGGCTACGAATCAGCCACAATTCGTTTAGCCGATAAATATCAAGATTACAAGGCAATTTTGGCTAAACATGGCGTACACATCAGCCGCCAACGGGTCGCAAAAGAATTACATCATCTCTTTGCGAGTGACGATGCCGATACTTTACACTCGTTATTAGAGAACGATCCCAATGGCAAGCGTCTGACTCACCCGCAGAAAAGCTGGCGTACTGTCAACCTAGCCCACACCCTCGACGACCTTGATGCCCGCCTCGGCAATTTAGAATAGTAAATGTGTCCTCACCTCTCTCTCACGCTGCCGGAGAGGGGGATCATCCAAACAAACGATCTGCTCCCGCTGTGGCGGGAGCAGATTTGGGAATGAGGGAATATAGGCTCCTGACCCCTGCCCCCGTTATTGCAACTTCAAATTCATTTGCTCTTGAGATTCAGTTGCCCGCCAGCAAGCCACAAAATGGCCGCCACCATAATCGTGGAAGGGTGGATCTTCGGCTTTGCACTTGTCGATCACAATTGGGCAGCGGGTATGGAAGTGACAACCTGTGGGTGGATTAAGCGGGCTGGGCACATCGCCCTGCAAAATAATCCGCTGGCGTTGCTTCTCGACCTCAGGATCGGGAATTGGTACAGCCGAGAGCAAGGCTTGGGTGTATGGGTGCATCGGGTTGGCATATAAATCTTTCGAGGGAGCCAACTCAACCATTTTGCCCAAATACATCACCGCTACCCGATCGCTGATGTGCTTGACCACGCTCAGGTTATGGGCGATAAACAGATAGGTCAAACCAAACTGACCCTGCAAATCTTGCAGCAGATTGATAATTTGGGCTTGAATTGACACGTCAAGCGCCGAAACTGGCTCATCGCAGACGATAAAATCTGGTTCGACCGCCAAAGCGCGGGCAATCCCAATCCGTTGGCGTTGGCCACCTGAAAATTCATGCGGGTAACGGTTGATAAAGTAAGGATTGAGACCGACCACCCGCAGCAATTCCTCGACCCGCGTGCGGACATCTTTACCGGTGCGTAGGCCGTGTACTCGAATCGGCTCACCAACAATATCGCCAACGGTCATGCGTGGGTTGAGCGAGGCATAGGGGTCTTGGAAAATAATCTGGACTTTACGGCGCATTTGGCGCATGGCCTCGCCTTTGAGTTTGGTCAAGTCCGTGCCATCAAAACTTACCGTACCAGCGGTGGGGCGATGCAACTGCAAAATTGCCCGCCCAGTTGTTGATTTACCACAGCCTGATTCACCGACCAAGCCGAGGGTTTCACCACGTTTGACTGAAAAGCTCAAGCCATCAACTGCTTTAACTGCCCCGATCGTGCGGCGTAATAAACCGTTGGATTTGACCGGGAAGTGCATTTTTAAGCCGTTGATATCGAGCAGAGTATCATTTTGTACTGCCATTTGGCCTTCCTCTGGTTCTACGATGCTTGTTCGTGGGCTAAAACATCTTCAAGCGCAGCATCCAAGGCGGCTTGTTCTTCGGCAATTTTCTTTGCGGCCATCGCTTGGCGCTGTTCACGATCAATCTCAAATAAACAGGCTGCGGTATGTTCAGGCGCAACTTGGCGCAAACTTGGCGTTTCACTCCAACATTGCTCTTGCACAAAATCACAGCGTGGCGCAAATGGGCAGCGCTCGGTTTTCTCCAGCAAATCCGGTGGCAACCCTGGAATTGGCGTGAGGCGGGTTTGGATTCCATCAAGCCGTGGAATCGAATCGAGCAAGCCGATGGTGTAGGGCATACGCGGATTGTGGAACAGCTCGTTGGTTGAAGCCTGTTCGACCACCCGCCCAGCATACATCACAATCACCCGGTCGGTCATGCCCGCCACCACCCCAAGGTCGTGGGTAATAAAAATAATCGCTGTGCCTGTCTCGTTCTTGAGACGGTTAAGCAATTCTAAAATTTGGGCTTGAATAGTTACATCGAGTGCTGTCGTTGGCTCGTCGGCAATCAATAGCTCAGGGTTACAAGCTAGACCCATAGCGATCATCACCCGTTGGCGCATCCCACCAGAAAATTGATGCGGAAAATCATCAAGGCGTTTGTCAGGAGCCGGAATCCCAACCATTGAGAGCAAGTCAATGGCGCGGTTTCGGGCCTGTTTAGCAGTCATACCCATGTGCAATTGCAGCGATTCAGTCATCTGCCGACCAATCCGTAGTACCGGATTGAGCGAAGTCATGGGGTCTTGGAAGATCATCGAAATCCGATTACCACGGATTTTACGCATCTCCGACTCGCTAAAATCGATCAGATTATCGCCATCGAATAAAATCTGGCCACCAGCAATTTTGCCTGGGGGCGAGGGAATCAAGCGCATAATCGAAAGTGATGTAACGCTTTTGCCTGAGCCAGATTCGCCGACGATGCCTAAGGTTTCGCCGCGATTGACCGAGAACGAGACATTATTGACAGCATTGACCACGCCATCGGCGGTTTTAAATTGAACTTGTAGGTTTTTGACCTCAAGCAAAGGTGCTTCAGCCATATATGCTCCTCATGATGTCGAGCAATTTGCCTTGATCTATTGACGGGGATCAAGCGCATCACGTAAACCATCGCCCAAAGCCACAAAGGCAATCGTAATTGAAGCAATTGCAATCGCCGACGCGATCAGAATCCATGGTTGCGAATCAATCGCTGACTTACCTTCCAAAATCATCTGGCCCCAGCTGGTTGGGAATGGATTATTGGGGTTGGTATCAGGCTGGATACCAATGCCCAAAAAGCTCAAGGTTGCTTCGGTGACAATCGCGCTTGGCACAATAAACGCCCCTGCCACAATAATTGGCGCAAGCGTGTTGGGCAAAATATGGCGGAATAAAATTGAGCCACGTCGAACCCCAACCGCTTCTGCCGCTTCAACAAACTCTTTTTCTTTCAACGAGAGCACTTGACCACGCACCAAGCGCGAAACACTGGCCCAGTTCACCGCCGAGAATGATAAGAAAATCAATAATAAACCATTGAAGGTTTTACCAAAGGCAGTTTGATTGAAAGCAGTTTGCACAATAATAAAGAACAAGATATCAGGCAGCGAAAAAATGATATCAGTAAAGCGCATCAGCAAACTATCGAGTTTGCCGCCAGCAAAACCTGAAATCAAGCCAATCGTGATCCCAATTGTCAGGGTAAAGATCATGGGAATAAAGCCCACAACCATCGAAACCCGCGTACCATAGATCAAGCGACTAAGCACATCGCCGCCAGCAGAATCAGTGCCGAGCGGAAATTTCCAAACCCCGCTGCGTTTAGGATTTTTCTCATCAACAATCCAAGCAGCTTGACGATAGGTGCCACGTTCGCGTAATTCGGTTGAAGTTGGGCGGCTAGGCGCATGCGGGGCAATGACTGGTGCGAAAATTGCTACCAATGCCAGCAAAAACAAATAAACGATACTTGCCATTGCTAAACGATTGCGCCGCAAACGCAGCCAAGCATCGCTCCACAGACTCCGAACAGGCCGCGTAAATTCTTGGGCTTGGGCAGGGTTTTTGCCTGCCACATTCGATGCGGTTGCCATACGTTCGGGTCTCCTAGCTGTTACGAATCCGTGGATCAATCAAGCCATACGAAAGATCAACCATAATATTGCCCAAGGCTACCAGCAATGAGAAAAACAGGGTTGAACCCATAATCATCGAGTAATCGCGGCTGCCAATTGCTCCAATAAATTCACTGCCAATCCCGGGCACTCGGAACACTGATTCAATAATAAACGAGCCAGTTACCAAGCCTGCCACTGCTGGCCCAAGAATCGTAATCACTGGAATCAAGCTATTGCGCAAGATATGGCGCAAAATCACCACCCGATCACCGAGACCTTTGGCACGGGCCGTGCGAATATAATCTTGGCGCTTGACTTCGAGCACACTACTGCGGGTCAAACGCGTAATATAGGCCATCGTGCCCAAGCCCAAAATGATTGCTGGTGGAATATACGAGCTACTGAAGCCTTCCCAAACTGAAGGATCTTTAATCGGAGCCACCCCAAATACCTTGCTCATAACCAGCAGCAACAGCAAACCAGTTACAAAGGTCGGCACCGAAAAGCCAATTGTTGAGATGATTAGGCTAAAGTAATCAAAAATCGTATTTTGCCGCAAAGCTCCCAAAATACCGAGGGGAAAGCCCACCAGTAGGGCAAAAGCCAGCGAAATCATGCCAAGGCGCAGCGAAATCGGAAACGTTTCTTTAATTTTATCTTGAACTGTCTCGGTGCCTTTCGAAGCATAGGTTGGGCCTAGATCGCCTTGGACTGCATTGATCATATAGTTGCCAAATTGGCTGTCGAGCAAGCCCCGCAGCGCCGAAAAGGGGTTACCCTCGGCACTCAAGCGATTATTAAATTCTGCCGAGTTGAGCCAAGCGGGTTTATCTAAGCCAAATTTACGATTCAGCAGGGCAATCGTTGACGGGGCAACTTCCTTTTCTTGATCAAATGGCCCGCCTTTGGCCTGTTTCATCATAAAAAAAGTAATGAGTGCCACAAGAAACAACACCGGAATCATCGCCAAGACGCGACGAATTATAAAGCCAATCATGCCATGCCTCCATTGGCGCGAGAGCGTGCCGGGGTGTTGCCTCGCGAGCCTTGATTGCAATTTAACAGGGTGCTTGCAAAGAATTAATGAGTGGGAGCTAGGTTGGCGGGGAGCAGCGCAGGTCCGCGCTACTCCCCAGAAGTTAAATCAATTACTTGATTTCGATGCTGTATGATGTCCATTGGCCAGGGAATTGATCGTCAGCGGCGGTTTGTGAGAAGCCGCTCACCCGTGGGTTGATCACATATTTGTTGACCCGGTTGTACATCATAGCGGTTGGCAAATCACCAACAATCAACTTTTGGGCAGCGCCATAGGCTTCCAAGCGAGTTGCGTCGTCGGTGCTGGTGTCGGCCTTGGTCAAGAACTCGTCAACCGCAGGGTTGCCGTAACCTTGGCGTTGAGCAAAGGTTGCTTTGCTATTCCAGAACACACTCAACCAGTTTTGAGCATCTGGATAGTCTTGAATCCAGCCACCCAATGAAATTTGAGGATAGGTTGCGTTATCTTTCTTGGCAGCGCTCAAATCTTTGCTTGGCAATGGTTGCAACTTAACTTCAACACCCAAGACTTCGCGGAAGGTGTTGGCCAAGAACTCGTGGCGAGCTTGGTTGGCAGTGTCGTTGCTGCTGTAGGCCATGGTGATTTCAGGCAACTTATCGGCTGAGCCATAGGTTGATTCAGCCAAAGCCGCTTTCGCCTTTTCAGGGTCGAAGGCAAAGCGATCTTCGGTTGCATCATAACCAGGAATCCCTTGAGGAATCCAGGTCAAGGTTGGCAAACAGTCGCCGTTGCGGATAACTTCGCAGAAGGTTGCGCGATCGATCGCATAGGCAAATGCTTCACGTACCTTAGGATCATTGAATGGTTCCTTGGTCGTGTTGAACTGCAAACCAGTGGTGTTTGCACCTGGATATGAAATGTACAATGGACCAAGATCAGCATCGCTTTGGACGGCTGGAATTTGGCTTGGATCTGGAGCGAAGATATCAAGTTGACCTTGGCGATAAGCTTCCAAAGCAACCGATGAATCGTCGATGTAGATCATGCTGATGCCATCAAGTTTGGCTTTGTTCCAGTAGTTTTCGTTACGCACAAAGTCAATTTGTTGGTCTTCAGCAATCCGGCTGAATTGGAATGGGCCGTTACCAACTTGCAAGCTGGCATCTTTCCACCAGTTTTCGCCACCTTTTTCGATCAACTCGGCTTTAGCTGGATACATCACCCACAAGCCAGCGATGGTTGGCAAGTAAGGAGCAGCTTGGACGGTTGAGATGACGATGGTTTTATCGTCGGGAGTGCTCACGCCCAAAGCAGCCTTAGCTGCATCGTATTGAGCAGTATCGGTTACAACTGCGCTAGCGAAATCGGCACAGCCAGTGATATCAAACAAAATTGATTGATATTCGCCAGCGGTTACTGGGTCACAGGTGCGTTCGATCGCATAGGCAAAGTTCTTTGAGGTCAGAGCTGAACCGTCGCTGTATTTGAGGTCAGGGCGCAAGGTGAAGGTAAACACGGTACCTTCAGCGTTTGATTCCCATTTTTCAGCAGCACCAGGTACGGTTTCCAGTTTGTCATTGAGGCGAGTTAGGCCTTCGTAGTTTTGCGACAGCAACACAATTTCGGCGCTGTACGAACTTTTCTGTGGGTCAAAGACATCTGGATAGGCAACTTGGTGAACCCGTAAGACATTTCCATCGGTAGCGGCTGGCTCAGCGGTCGCTTCGGTCGTGGCAGTTGCTTCAGCCACAGGAGCGGTCGTGGCAGTTGCTTCAGCACCAGTAGCAGGTGCAGTCGTTGCGGTAGCAGCGGCAGGTGCAGTCGTTGGAGTTGCATCCCCAGCGCCACAAGCGGCCAAGGTTGGTACTGTCAATACCATTAAGGCCAATAAGCGGGTCAAACGACGTTTGAGCATGAAGGCTATCTCCTTAATTCAAAGAGTCCGAAAACTAACACGATCTGAGAACTTGCAGTGTCACCCATCACCCCCTTTCAAACGCCTGGTTGATCGAGCAAAGCCTAGGCTGGCATAATGCTCCATGATGCGCGTGATGAATTCATCACATAAAATAGCAAATAAAAACTTGAGCAGGGCTGGCCACCAGGGCCGCCACCACGCAGGCGCGGCTCATAACTTGGCGCAGATTTAATCCGTTGGGGTAAGCTCACTTTTGGTGCTGAATGTGTTAGTTCTTGCTTCAATGCATCACGAAACAGCATGTCCACGGTAGTATCTTCAAGATCGTTGTGAACTGGCATAAGCAGCTTCCTACCCTAATAGAGCAAAGAGTCGGTTAAACCTACCAAGGTCGTGCTTGGTAGTTGGGCAAGTTGGCGATGCAACAAGGCCTCAATTGCGGCGCTATGCTGCGGTTGCCCCCAAAGCCTTAACAACAATTGGCGTGCCATGACAAATGAATAGGCAAACTGGGCGTTGTTAAGCACATCATATGGAATAAAAAGTCCGTGCCCTTCTATGGTAAAGCTATTTGCCACAGCCCGCAACATGGTACTACGCCAAGTCTGGGTGTAGGTTAAGTTACTTTGCCACAAAATTGCCATCAACTCACTGGGCGGTTGCAAAATATCGTCAAGATGTGGGCCAAGCAAGGCGTGTAAACGCTCAGTGGCAGCCTCATCACTGCGATACTGTTGCTCAAGCAACAAGCGTTGCATGCCAACCGGAGCCATGCGTTGTTGACGTTTAACTGTGCGAATATTGCTTTGCAACCATTGGGGCTGCATATAAACACAGTTAATTTGGGCTAAAAGGGCGCTTTGATCACTATCAACCGGATGTTCAGCATCAAGCGTTCCCGTGATAATGACATTACTGGGCAAGGCGGGCCATTTATCAGGTGGATAACCCCGCATCACCAAGCGCGTAATTCCATCAGCATCACGGCTCACATTGGCAAAGTAGGTATATACATCATGGGGTCGCAAATTATCGAGACATAAGAAGAACAAACGACCAGCATTGGCCGGAGCAGCGGCGTTCTCCAAGGTCTCGACAAATTTCATCCAACCAAAACGATCTTGGATTTCGGGTGCTTGCAGGCTACTCCCTAAGTTCACATAGGTATATTGATCATCAAAGGGATGGATTAACGCCTGGGCAAACAGCCGTGCCAATTCAGTTTTACCCTGCCCAGTTGGCCCAAACAACAAAACAAATGGGCTGGTTTTGAGCGCAATTACATAATCAATCACTAGCAAGGGCGGGATGGCATAACCAGCGGCGTGGCAGTAGGTCAACACCTGAGCAATCAACCGATATTCATCGGCGATCAGATGGTGAAAGCCAGTGCCACGCTGCAAACTGGTTGGTGGGGACATCCTGTTCCCTGCTTGATCATGCATTACTGAATCGTGCTACCAAATGTAATAACTGATGAATCACCGACGTTAAGGTGTTGGAATTCGCCTTTGATATGCGCTCCTTCACCGATAAGTGAGCCTTCCAAGGTTGATGATTGAATGCTGGCTCCTTGATTGATAATCGAATCACGCACAATCGAATCGACAATCACGCTATGGTCAGCAACTGAGACGTATGGCCCAATAATTGAGTTGCGAATCTCAACATTCTCGCCGATAAAGACTGGCGGAACGATGATCGCACCATCACGTTGTTCGACGTTGCCTGTTTCGTGTTGCAATAAATAACGATTGGTACGTAACAAGGCGGGGGCGGTGCCACAATCTTCCCACATGGTTGCAGTTTCGGCACTAAATCGCGTGCCATTGCTAATCATGAGTTGGAGGGCATCGGCCAAATAAAACTCGCCTTTGGTTTGAATGTTCTGCTCGATCAGCACATCGATCGCTGCGAACAATTCTTTGACTTCACGCACATAGTATGCGCCGATTAAGGCCAAGTTGGAAACTGGCGTACTTGGTTTTTCCACCAGCTTGGTAATAATCCCATCTTCGAGCAATGCCACCCCGAAGCGCGAGGGATCTTCAACTTCGCTTACATAGATCACACCATCGGCATCAGTTTGGTTCAAAACATTCAGGTTAGCTTCAAAAATCGTATCGACAAATAAAATCAAGGTTGGGCCAGAAACCATCTCGCGGGCCAAAGCAATGGCATGAGCTTGGCCTTTCAGCTCGGTTTGTTCAACAAAATGGCTCTTGAAGTTATAGTTCTTGCGAACATATTCCTCAATTTGTGTACCCAAATACCCGGTAATAAACACCACGTCGTCGAGTGGTAGCACCTTGAGCTTATCAAGCAGGTGGCCAATCACGGCTTTGCCTGCAACCGGAACCAACGGCTTTGGACGGGTATGGGTATGTGGACGCAGGCGGGTTCCAAGACCGGCGGTAGGAATAATTACATTCATACTGCATTTTACGGTGGTGTGATCACGTTAAACGCGCCACCAAACCGTACTCCCTTTCATTGATTTGCAGAATTTAGCTCTTATTTTGGAATGCATGCACGCAGTTTTTTCAGCGTGGATTGCAAACCCACGGTACACTGAGGACGCATTGAGTATATCAGGCAGCCTGATGATTGGCAAATATCCCAATCGACTCTAGTCTAGCATACAAGCTGCATGTTAAGCCGAGCCTAAGGCCAATTTCACCCTATGGAGTGAGATCGTATCTGCCCCAACTAGCCCATTGCTTAAACGACGGCTACGGACTAAGGAACCATGGCGCTTATGCCCGAACTTGCATATACTTTAACTAATTAAAGCCGATCACTTATTAATCACGACCACCAGCCTAACTAAACTTACAATCGACCAAGAGTCCTGCCTGTAAATTGGCTAGTAAGGTTGTATCGCTATAGTACGTTTGGATACGAGTAACGAGAAGGCCCAAATTTAGGAGATACCCATATGCCAACCATCTTAGTTGTTGATGATATGCCTGACAACCGTCAGCTTTTAGGAATAATGCTCCAACGGTCTGGTTATACAACCGAGATGGCTCGTGATGGGGTTGAGGCGCTGGAAGCGATTCAAAAAAGCCGACCAGACCTTATATTGCTTGATTTGAACTTGCCACGTATGGATGGCTGGGCAGTCTGTCGCACCGTTAAATCCGACCCTCGCTTGGCACATATTCCAATTGTGGCATTAACCGCTAGTTGCAGCCCTGGCGAAGTCAAGCAATTGATGACCCCCGATTGGACTGATTATGTCAGCAAGCCTTTCGACGTTATGTCATTAATGGAGAAGGTTAAGCTTTGGCTGGCTGGGTCCAATCAATCCAAGCCATGGTATGGTTAAGCTTTCAAGCAGTAATCAAGCTTAAATAAATAGCGCTAGTTGAATTGCTTCAACTAGCGCTATTTCGTGTCTTTGGTTGATTATCAATTTAGGTCGAGGGTGCTTCGATAAACTGCAACATGGCATTCCAAAGATCGCGCAAATTAATCGGCTTGGAAACATAGCCATCACAGCCAGCGGCAATCGCCTTTTCAGCATCGCCCTTAAGCGCGTTGGCCGTCACCGCTACAATTGGAATTGTGGCTGTTTGCGGAGTATCACGCAAGCGACGGGCTACCTCGTAACCATCAATATCAGGCAAGTTAATATCCAACAAAATAATTTGCGGATTATGCGCCAAAGCTAGTTCGATCCCAGTTGAGCCATTGATTGCCTTGAGCATTTGACAACCACGGGCAATCAACAGGCGCTCCACCAACAGCATATTATCAGGGTTATCTTCGATATATAAGACAACGGTTGTACTCATTGGTCCTCACTATCACGCTCTTTGTGTTCAATGACACTCACAACCTGTTCGACAAAGGCAACTGGTGAAAGTGAGCCTTTTTGATACACAGCACGGGTATGGGTTGCTAAATGATGGCGCTCGGCGGGCGTAATATCCTTGGCGCTCACCACAATAATCGGAATATCGCGGGTTTTGGGGTGTTGGCGTAAGGTGCTCATCACCTGAAACCCATCCATATTTGGCATCATTAAATCCATCACAATCGCATCGGGCAAGCGTTGAATTGCTTGTTGCACCCCATCGGCTCCATCGGTTGCCCGATAGACGCGGTAGGCTTTACGCCGCTCTAAAATGCGCTGCACCAATTGAGCATCATCAGGATTATCATCGATCAACAGCACCGTTGTCGCTTTTTCATTCAATTGTTCCAGCGCCGCCTGAAGCCCTTCTTGGGGCGCTGATTGCTGGGTATCACTGACATGTACATCAATATGCCATTGATCGTTTAGCACATGTTTATCGACAGGGAAGGTGTGCCCAGTACAATTTACCACAATTAATTCTTCAGGGTTAACTTGGCCTTGAGCAACCATTTTTTGCAGACCCGCAAAGGCCACAGCCGTCGCTGGCTCAACTGAAATGCCTTCAGTTCGCGCCAATAAGCGCATTGCACTGAAGGCCTCTTCATCAGTGACGGCTTCCATTGTGCCGCCCGATGTTTGGATGCGTTGCCAAAGCCGGGTATAGATCTTACCAGGATCGCCCGTTGAGAGAATCGCAATTCGGGTATTTGGCACAACTTTTTCGGCCACCGATTTGCCAGCCTGAAATGCCTGGACCATCGGAGAGCAGCCTTCAGCTTGGATAATTGCAGTTTGGGGTACGCGCTGGGTCAAACCCATGGCATGCAATTCGGCAAAGCCATGATACACGCCTAATGGCCCCAAGCCACCGCTAACTGCCTGAATATACCAATCGGGCGCTTGCCAGCCGAGCTGCTCGCAAATTTCGTAGCTAATCGTTTTCATAGCTTCCCGCGCCGGAATGCTGTTAGCTCCACGATCGTAGATAATGTTGCGGTTTTGGGCAAAATCAGCGGCAATCTGCTTGGTTTGATCATAATTGCCACTAACTTTGATCACCTCAGCCCCAAACAAGGCCGCTTCACGCAATTTTGCTTCTGGTACCACGCTGGTCATAAAGACCCACAGTTTGATCCCAACTGCGGCACAAGCCGAGGCATACGCTACCGCCGCATTACCAGTCGAGGCAATCACGCACTCGCGAATATCATTCGAAACCAAGGCTGCCACGGCCAAGGCGGCTTGGCGATCTTTAAACGAATTGGTTGGGCTATAGCGCTCATCTTTAATATACAAGCGGGGCAAGCCCAACAAACCACCAAAGCGTTGGGCATGCAACAAGGGCGTTCCACCAACATGGGTTGGTGCGACGGGCGGTGGCACAGGCAAAACGCTACTATAGCGCCATAAGGTCTGGCCGCTCAATTGTTGATTGCGCACCAAATCGCAAAAGCCGGCATAATCGTAATGCGTCTCAAGCCAATCATTAGCACATTGGGCACAGCTATTCGAGCTACGAAAGGTGTATGGCTGAATATGGCCACAGTTTTGGCAAACTAAATCTGTCATAACGCCCTTACCACGCGCTTATGCCGCAGCACAATGCGCATAACCATTATTCTACAGACATAGGTTGATTGGCTGGCGCTGCATTAGGATTAACTTCATCTTCGCTGGCGTTGATTGGCAATTCGATCGTGAAGAGTGAGCCTTCACCAGGGTTGCCGCTACTAACCATCGAAAGTTTGCCGCCATGCATTTCGACAAGGTGGCGACTAATTGGCAAGCCTAAGCCCGTACCACCCGCCTTACGGGTTGTCGAATTATCGACCTGATGGAATTCCATAAAAATCGTGTCTTGATTATCCAGCGGAATTCCAATGCCTGTATCTTGGATTTTAATCATACGGGTCGTTGGCGTTGTGTCAATGCCTATTGTCACCGAACCTTGCTCGGTAAATTTCAAGGCATTGCCTACGATATTCAATAATACTTGGCGGATACGGAAACGGTCGGCGTAGACTGGCAATTTGAGATTTGGCTCAATATCGACCAGTAGCTCCAGATGTTTCTGAGTAGCCAACGGCCCAACAGTGCTTGCCACTTCATGCAATACTTCAACCACATCGAAGGTTTCACGGAAGAGCGTGAGCTTGCCCGATTCGATCTTAGCCATATCCAAAATGTCGTTGATTAAGTTGAGCAAGTGGCGACCGTTACGATGAATAATGCTCAAGTCATTATGAATCAGGTCGTTGATTGGCCCGTTAATACCTTCGAGAATTACCTCGGTAAAGCCAAGGATCGAATTGAGCGGTGTGCGTAACTCATGCGACATATTGGCCAAGAAAGCCGATTTAAGTTGGTCTAGCTCTTGCAAGCGCTGCATGGTAGCCGTTTGTTCAGCAAACAAGCGAGCATTTTGTAAGGCAATCGCAATTTGGCTCGCCAAAGTGGTTTGAATCTTACGATCATCGTCAGTAAAAATGTTGCTTTGGTCGGATTGAACGTCAAGCACGCCGAGCAGCATCGAGCCAGCAATCAGCGGTGTTGCCATTTCAGCGCGAGTTTCGGGCAACAGTGGGTGTGGCAAGAAGTTCGGGTTAGAACGCACATCATTTTCAATAATCGAGCGCCGTGCCCGTCCAGCTTGAGCCACCAATGATTGTTCACGATCTAATGGAATCGTGCGGCCTTCCTTGACCATTGTGCGGCCAATTTCGCCAGCACCGAAGGCCAATTCTAAGAGTTGGCTCTCAGGGTTGTACAAGTAGATGTGGGCATGGTAGAGGCCGAAACGGTGTTTGGTGAGATCAACCACGGTTTGCAGCAATTCTTCCACATTCAACAAACCTGCCGCCGAGGTACTAACTTGAGCCACTGTTTCCAATTCGAGTGCCCGATATTCCACTTGGCTCAAAAGTTGTTCACGTTCGCGTTGAGCATTACGCTGCTCAGTTACATCCTGAATCAGTGAAAGTACACCAGTCAGTTGTTCTTGTTCATCAAACATGGGAACCGACGTTGAATCGACTGAAACCCGTGTACCATCAAAGCGCATCACATCGACCAATTCACGCGATGGTTTTTTAGTCGCTAAGGCTTTGAACAAACCAGTGTCATGGACATCCAATTCTTTCTCAGTGCCTTCATACAAGAACTTAGGTCGTGGCAAATCCGCTTGGTCTAAGACTGCCGCGCCCATTTGGCCGGATACCCCCAGAATCTCAATCGTCGAGCGATTGATCATCTGGCTGACACCCTTGTTATTGACCACATAGACCCCAATCGGCATGTTATCGAGAATCGCCTTGAGCAAGCGTTCTTGTTCGATTGTGGCTTGCAGCAAGCGTTCACGTTCTTGCTCGTTGATTTTGCGGTCAGTAATATCTTGCAAGAGTGCAATCCCGCTGATAACGTGGCCTTCGCTATTGAAGATTGGTGCACCGCTACTTAGCACGGTAAAGCGACGACCATCATCATGGACAATATCAAACTCAACTTGGGTACGTTCACCAGTATTCATCGCATGAAATACTGGAATCGACTTTGGATCAAATGGCGTATCCGTTCCTGGTACAAACAACGTATATGTTTCGCTATTTACATCAAGTTCATCGGGGTTGGTATCTCCAATAGGACGACCAACAATCAATTCAGCACTCTGATTTTGAAGCTGCATTTCAAACTGGGTGTTGTAGACAATAACACCCACTGGCAGGGCTTCGAGAATCCCTTGCAATGTTCGACGTTGGCGGTCAGTTTCAACCAAGTTGCGCTCGCGTTCTTGTTCGTCACGCTTGCGGTCGGTAATGTTACGGCCAACGCTCATAATCAATTCGGGACTGCTCGTTTGATCATCCATAATTGGTAGTAATTGGAAGTCGAACCAGGTTTCTTCGCCATTGACCATAAACATCGATTCACGATTGAGGTTTTGGGCGGTGCTGAAAATAATCTCGGCATCAGCCCGTCGCGATTCGACCGTAGCAGGGGTAAGCATTTGCTCATCAAGCAAGCCAATTAGCTCAGCGGGCGTGCGATTAAAGATGCTCGCCGCAAATTCGTTGATATATTGCAAACGGTGTTCGCGGTCGAAGATAAACACCACGTCGCGCGAGGATTCAGCCAATGATCGATAACGAGTTTCACTATCTCGCAAGGCTTGTTCTTGTTGTTTTTGGTTACTAATATCGTTGGCAATTCCCAAATAGCCAGTGACATTCCCTTGTTGATCACGCAAAGCAGTAATTGAAAGCTGGACTGGGAATCGGCGGCCATCTTGAGCAATATACGTCCATTCTTTAACCGAAGGTTGACCTTGTTTGGCCTCATACACAATTGCATCAAATGGTTCGATTGCGTAGCCTAGTTTTGACCGCAACGCTTCAGTATGCTGCATAACTTCAGCTTGATCATGAAATGCGCCTGCGGGACTTTTGCCAACCATATCGTGCGCACTATAGCCAAGTGCAACCTCAGCACTACGGTTGAAAGAGGTAATCTGTCCATCAACCGTCGTTGAGATAATCATATAGCTAGCACTATCAACCATGGTCTTTTGGAAACCTAAGGATTCCTGCAAGGCTTGCTGAGCCTCAACCCGTTCGCTTACGTCTTGTTGCACCCCGATAAAGTTGATCAACTCGCCGTTTTCATCAAAAACAGGGTTGATATCGAGTTCGTTCCAGAATAGGCTGCCATCTTTGCGATAATTGCGCAAAAGCACCCGTGTAGCGCGTTTTTCCCGCACTGCATAACGCAATTCGCGCAAGCCTTGTTGGTCAGTATCATCGCCTTGCAGGAAACGACAATTTTTGCCAAGCACTTCTTCAGGTGTATAACCCGTAATCCGTTCGAAGGCTGGGTTGACATACACCACTGGCATATCAAACTGATGTGGATCGACAATCACAATCCCGTCGTTACTAGCGGTGATCGCCCGTTCGCGAATTCGCAAGAGTTCTTGAGTGCGAGTAATTTCTTCAAACGATTGAGCGTTTTCCAAGGCAACTGCCACTTGGGCTGCAATCGATTGGAGCAAGGTCGCATCATCGTTGGTTAGCGAATTAACTTCAGCATTTTGCACGTCCAACACACCGAGCACTTCATCGCCAAGCATAATTGGCACAGCAATTTCAGCCTTGGTTTCAGGGAGCAAGGGGTTGGCCAACCAGCCAGCTTCACGGCTCACATCAGGCACCAACACCACAGCTTTGGTGTTGGCGGCACGGCCAACCAAACCACGGCCTTGCGGAATGCGGTGATTACGCGCCAACAAGGTCCGCCCAGCTTGGCCTGTACCACCCATCATCACAAACTCATTAGTCTGTTGGTCAACCAAATAAATGTGGGCGTGATAATAGTTAAAGGTATTTTTGAGCTGCTCAACCACTTCCAACACCAATTGATTGGGGTTCAAAATCGTTGAAAGTCGGCGGCTGACCTCGTTCGATGTTTCCAAGGCAATTGTGCGTTGTTGCAAACCTTGCAGAGTTTCTTGCAACTGATCAGACATACTATTAAAGGTGGTCGTCAGTTGGCCAATTTCGTCTTGGGAGCTAACTGGAGCACGCGTTGATAAATCGCCTTGGCGGAAACGTTCAACAAATTCCGTCAAACGCTCAATTGGATTCGTCAAAATTCGCGCTGCAAACACAGCGATCATACTAATTCCAACCAATAACGCCAACACAATCAAGGTTGTATAGCGCTCCGATTGGCGAATTGGCGCTAAGAAGGTTGCTTCGCTTTGGTGATAGAGAATCCGCCATGGCACGGTTTTGGTCGCGGTGTAGGCATAAATATCGTTACCTTCAGGGTCGGGATCGCCGGGTTTATCCTGTTCCGCAATCGTACTCGAAATCGAAATCACTTCGCCATTAGTTTGCGGATCAAGCACAATCGCTTTGATTGCATTGATTAATTCAGGATATGGCACAAGCAGATTTTCTGGATTAATATTCTGCAAACGCCGTTCATCTTGGAGCCGTTTAATTTCATCAGGCTGCAAATTATCGGCAATTTTATACAAGAGGGTTAATTCGCTGCCCTGAGCAATCCGCATACCATATTCATCAAGTACAATCCCAAACGAGTTTTGACCAGCACGATCATTACTCCGGGCGACCAATGATTGAATAATACTAGCGCTATAACGAATCCGTAACACACCGATAATTTCTTGGCTTTGGGGATTACGAACGGGCGTACTGAAATAAATTGAAGGCAGGTTATCGTTACCGAAGGTTACTGGTGAGATAATGCTCTGACCAGTACGAATTGCATCTTGATAATATGAAAGCCCTGAATCATTAACTCCAACGTTGGTTGGCACAGTATCGACCAAGACCACACCACGATTATTCAGCAAAGCGACCGAGAGTGTATCGTTATTTTCGGTGGTAACTGCACGGAACAAATTACGGGTATCGCGATCTTGGTCGGGAACCAAGGTATTTTGTTCGGCAGCCAACAAATATTCGCTTAATTCAGGAATGCGCGAGAGTGCGCTAACCCGGTTAATATTCCGATTAACAAAATCATCAATTTCATTGGCAATATTCGTAGCATTAACCAAAATCAAGCTATTGGCCTGATTTGTCAGCGAATCACGGGTTGAGCGCAACGTAATAAACGAGATAATCGCAATTGGTAGGGTTGTTACCAACACAAACGAGATCAGAATTTTGTTGCGAATCGAGAGTGTACCAAATTCACGAAACACAAAGAAAAGCAAAATGGCAATTGCAGCAATGCTCATCAAAGGCATGTAAATTTCTTGGCTGCCAGAAACTCGCACTTCTTGAATATTCAAGAAGGTTTTGAGCAAGGTGGCAATCACGCCAAGGCTAATCGTGCCTAAGATAACTGGGAAAATATGGCGTTCAGGCAGGGTTTGGATCGAAATAACCAGCACAAAGAACACATTCAGAATCGAGAGCATAAAGCCAAACTCAGCAATAAAGAGTTGGCTCGGAAAGGTAGCAACAGCAATTGAGACGATTAAACTGTAAGCACCTGCAATCAACCAGCCTTTTTTGGCCGAAATAGTAGCGCATAAGCCACCAATCGCTGCCACAACAATGCTGATGACGCTCATGTAGTTTTGCCACGATGGCAAGCGCAAAGCTTCTAGGCCATAGGGCACGGCCATGATTACACCAATAATCATGGTAAAAATCCCAAAGCGCAAAATACGCTTGAGCCGAATGCTATTCAATGCGGTATCAGTCAGTCCACTAGCCATAACCCTACCTCGTATACTGTGCCAAAAGTTACTTTTGTGCTGTGTTGATTCAGGCCAACGTACCAGCGTTGTTCAAGGTTAACCAACATTAGAACAACTGCGCTTTGTGATTATACCTATTTCCTCCCCAAACTGACTGCTATTGTGATTTGTCCTTAGTCCCGTTTATGATGCGGATTGGGGGGGATTTTTATTGACCCGTTCGTTGGCTACAAGGTTTAAAAGCATTTCGATGCGCTGGAAGGCTTCAATATAGCCATGCTGTTCATAGGCTGCCAAGTGTGGGTCATCGCAGCGAATATTCTCGGCTTGGGTATCCAATCGGCTATGGCGTTGATGAACATGGGCCAGTAGCGCTGAGCCAACCGCATTGGGATCGCCAACCTCGGTATGCAAGCGAATATGCGAGAGCACCAAGGGTTGGCGACGAAAAATGCACCAACCACGGCCACCATCAGGCAAATTGACCCGACATCCTTCGACCATGGCCATGTGATCATATGAATCAGCTTGGTTTGTCCATGGTACGCCCCGAGGTTGTTGGCGCACAAGTCGTTGTAATTGCGACCAATCGAGCCATTCGATTGAGCCAACAGCAGGCTGTTTAACTGGGCCTGGCGGTCGCCGCATCACCAAAAGCTGGTTGGTTTCCTCAAAGCCCAGCGCCAAAAACAGCTTATGCGCGGGAGTATTATTCAAAATAACTTCAAGCTGGACATATTTGAGCCAATGTTGGCGGGCGGCTTCAACCATGGCGACCATTAACGCGCGGCCAATTCCACCTTTACGTCGATTGGGCAACACCCCCAAACGAGTGACCCACGCATGATCGCGGCGCACGCCCAACATCGCGAGGCCTAAAATGTCGCCATCGGCCTTGGCGACAAACGAAGCATCCAAATTAACATCATATAACCGAATATATTCAGCGAGCCGTTGGCTATTCATTGGCATTGGCACAATATAATCGATCCGAGTTTGGTTATAAATTGCGACCAATTCATCAATGGTAAAGCTGGCTGCTGGCGTAAGCTCTATGGCCGAACCATCGTGAAAACCATCTGTAGTCATATACATCCTTGATATATGGTGCTAAGCCTTTTAGGAAAGGTAACTGGCAATCGCTTGAGCAAAATCGATCACTGATAAAGGTTTGCGAATAAAGCCATTGCACCCATAGGCACGAACCATTTGGCGGGCGGTTTCTTCGGGCCAAGCGGTAAAAACCACAATCGGGATGTTTTGAGTCTCGGGTGTACCACGTAACACTCCGGCCACGGTTTGGCCATCGGCATCAGGCAGCCCCAAATCAAGCAAAATCAGGTCGGGATGTTGTTCGAGGGCCATATCCAGCCCACTGGCAGCATCAGCCGCCTCAAGCACCGAATAGCCATAGGCATTCAGCACCCGACGGGCCAAAGCTGCATTATCGGGAATATCTTCAATCACTAAAATCGTCGGCATATATACCTCTATTCTTGATCATACCGTCGTCTATTGTAACGGCTTTGGTAGATCGTGCCTAGACCTTTTGCTGACGAGATCTTAACAATTTGTCCCAAATTGGCGTTATAGTTCGATCTTGGTTGGTGCGATACCGTTATTGTAGCATAGCACTTAGGCTTTTTCAGTAGCCAATTCTTGCATAATCGCAGGCAGTACTTGCTCAAATGGCGTTGTCGGGCGCTGGCTCATAATCAGCCATTGGGTCTCGCCCAAAATTTGAATTAGCTTGGGTTTGAGTTTATCAATTGCAGCATGAATTTCACTATCAATTGCTTCATGATGCAGCACAATCTGAATCAAGTGAGCGCTGGCATCAGCTTGATTGGTCGCCAAACGCCATTCAGCCAAAGCCACCAAACTATGCAAACAGACTAAAGTCATGTGTTTGGCATAACCCAAGCTCAACGCTTGATGCAAATAATGGCGGGCTTCATCCCAAGCTTGTTCTACAATCGCTAAACCACCCAAATTGAGTTGATTGACGGCGATGCCAAAATCGTGGCCTTGCTCGATTGAAATTGCTAAACCATCGCGATAAGCTTCACGGGCAACTTGATAATCGCCCCGCGCAAACGCCACCACGCCAACATTACTAACCCCGCTAATAATTCCGCTGGGATAATTGGCCTTGCGTGCTCGGGCTACGCTGGCTAGAAAATGTTGTTGGGCAGTGTAGAGGTCACCTTGGACATAGGCAATGTTGCCAAATTGGCGCAGCACATCGGCTTCACCAACCCCATCACCAATTTGTTGCGCGGTTACCAATGCCGCATCCAAATTGGTCAAGGCCATACTATGGTCGCCCAACCGCCAGCGGGCTTGGCTCAGATTAAATTGCATGCGCACAATTTGTTGCTGCGCGGCAAAATCATCATCAATTGCCAGCAAATGCAAGGCTCGCTCGAAAAACGGAATCGCCTCGCGATAGCTACAGCGCACAAGGGTTTGCTCACCCGCCCGCCGCAAGGCATCGATCGCAGGCTGACGGCTTTCCGGCTCATCAGGATCGATTGCATGGCTCCAGTGATGGGCCAAAAGGCTGCTGCCTGCCTCAACCAAATGCGGATGTTCGCGAGTATACCATTCGGCAATTGCCCGATGTAAGGCCCGCCGTTGGCCAAACAACAACAACGAATAAGCCACATCATGAATAATTGCCTGACTAAATTGATAGCCCTCGGCAGCCTCGTGAATAAAACCCTGTTGCAGCAACAACTCAAGGTGCGCTGGAATCTGCTCACGCTCATGGGCTACTGGATAAATCGCATCAAGCACCGCCAAACTAAAATCATGGCCGATGACGCTGGCGATTTTGAGGGTTAATTGAGGTTGCGGCGGCAGTTGATCGATACGGCTGACCAGCACGCCCTGAATTGTACTTGGGAGATTGAGTTTTTCCAGTTGGCTAAATTGATCGAGCTTGCAAACCCCATTGTTGACTCGAATCATACCAGCATTGCGCAAGGCTTGGGCTAGCTCGATGCTCCACAACGGGTGGCCTGCTGAACGCTGATTGATAAACAAGGCCACGCTTGGCGGAATCGCCTGTACGCCCAACGATTGAGCAACCACCGCGATACACGCCACCGGATCAAGTGCTTGCAGATGGATGGTTTGCTGGGGCTCAAGACATGCTACAGTGGCTGGCGCAGTCGTGATCAGAATAATGTCGCCATGCTGTTGCAATAACAATTCAAGCGTCGCCAAGGCCAACGAATCGAACCACTGCAAATTATCAATGCATAAGACCAACGGGCGTTGGGCATGCAGTTGATACAAGGCATGGCCAATTAATTCATGGATGATTTGAACCTGCTGAGCGTGATCAGTCGCATTGGCTTCAGCGCGACCTGGTAATTCTAAAACATCGTGCAACAGTTGCACCGATTTAGCTAGATGTTCAGGCAATTGCAAACGCTGAATAATTAATTGATAGCATTGAGCCGCTTGATTGGGCCATTGCTCAACCGCCAAACAAGCCTCAAGCAACAAACGCCAGCCTGGATACTGCGCCGATTGACGCAGGCTGCTGCTGGTAATCAACATAGCTTGGCGTTCGTAATGCTGGGCAATTTCAACAGCCTCATACAACAAAGCCGATTTGCCCATGCCGCTATCGCCAGTTATCGCCACATGTTGAATGGTTGACTGAGTTTGGCTAAATAAAGCCTCAATTTGCCCACGCTCGCGCCGCCGCCCGATCAAGCGTCGAGGCCGAATTTGGTCGGGGCTGTGGTTGGTTTGTTGTGGGCGATAGATTGTAATTGGCTGGCTTTTGCCTTTAATCGTAATTGGCGGAAGTACTTGAAAGCGCACATGCTGTTGGCTAGCTTGGGCGGTGGTTTGATCGCAGAGAATTGGCGCAAGATTGGCTTCCATCAAACGCGCAGCGCGATTGACGACATCACCAATCATGGTAAATTCGCGGCGCTGGCTATTGCCAATCTCGCCGCAAAAGGCTGGACCAGTGGCAATGCCAATCGTGTGAGTTAAGCTGAGTTTGCTCAATGCGGCTGAGGCTTCTAAAGCCGAGCGCACCGCCCGTTCAGCATCATCGCGATGCGAGAGCGGCGGTAAACCAAAGGCCGCCAGCAAACTTACACCTTTATCATCAACCGACAGTTTGTCGATGCTACCTTCGTAGCGAAAAATCACGGTTTGCAAGGCACTGACTGCGGCTTGCACTTGCTCTAACGTGGTAAAAAAGCTCAAAGCTGGCACGTTAATAAACATCACGCTCAAATGGCGTAATTCGGCCAGCCATTCGTGCAAACCGGCATTAATGCGGGCAATCACCGCCGTGGGCATAAACGGGGTCAGTTGTTCCGTGGGATAATCAGGTATAGTTTGATTAATTGTTGGCAAGGGCAAATTTTCGGCCATCGCAGTTAGGCGAAAAGCCTGAGCACGTAAATCTTCGCCCAGTCCATATTTGCGAATCAACGAACGCGCTTCGGGCGAAATGATCACTTGGCCAGCAAAGCTTTGCGAGCCAAGCAAATGCACTTGTAACAGCGCCTCGCCTGTAATCAATTGCTCCCAATGATTGTTCACACCGCCCACGATAAAACTTGAAATCGAGCCAGCCCCAATTTGCACCCGAATCGCCAAACGCTCAGATTCACTAGGATTGTTAAAGCTTGCTTGAATCGCTAGGCCACATTGAGCTGCAAGCTGGGTATTTTGGGTTAATTGATCAAGATCGTCAGCCATCCAAATTGCAATTAATGCATCGCCAGCAAACTTCACCACATCGCCGCCGTGGGCAATCACCGTGTCGATTAGTTGACTAAATGAGTCGTTGAGCACATCGGAAATATATTCGAGGATTGTGGTTTGATCGTAGGCAAATTGCTCGCTGAGACGACTAAAACCAGAAAAATCGGCAAACAAAACCGTTGCCAATTGATCTTCGGCTAGCGGCTGGCGCGGTTGATGCTCTTCGATAAGCCGTTGTAGGACATAGCGTGGCAGAAAGCTGCTGATCTGAGGGTTGGCGGCCATGCAGGTGCGTCCTTTATCAAACGATCAAGCATACGCAGAAATTCTGAACATGAATACATCCATCCTAGCGGCAGTAGAGTAGGATCGCAAGAGACGATTTTACTATTTCAGGGGTGAACTTTGTGGCTAGTCTACGTGTGGGGCATTGGGTTTGGGTGGGCTACTTGTTCGTTTGGGCTTGGAGCGTGCCATTATTGGCCTTTGATCTAGTGCCAGCTGGCGGCGAATTTATGGCAACCGTGATGCTGGTCGTGCCGGGCGGGCTGGCAGCTTGGTGGCTAATTCAACGTTATGGTAAGCTAGGTTGGCTCAGCAGCCTGATTATTGCGGTTGGTTCGTGGCTTACCGAGCATCTCGGGGTTACCACAGGTTGGCCGTTTGGTGCATATCAATATAATGCTGTGCTTTTGCCCGAAATTGTTGGCGTTGTGCCCTTGGCGATTCCGTTTGCATGGCTGTTGGTTGTGCCAGGCGCACTCGAATTAAGTCGAATGCTCATGCCAAAAGTTGGTTTTTGGCCAACGGTCTTGGGTGCTGCCAGCCTTGCCATGCTGTTTGATTTGGTGATCGAGCCAGTGGCGGTGTATGTCAATCGCTATTGGACTTGGCTCGAAACCGGCCCGCTGTTTGGAATTCCAACCGCCAATTTTGTAGCGTGGTGGGGCTTAGCCTTCATTTTAGCCTTGGCAACTGAAATGCTTGGGCAAAGCACAACCAAAGCAGCCCAAAGCCCCAAACTCAACTTGCCAATTGCAATCTATTTGCTCAATTTAGCACTGTTCACGCTGGTCAATCTGACCCATCAGCAATTAGCTGCGGGAGCCTTGGGTTTATTGTTGTTGGCAGGCTTTGGCTGGCGCTTGCAACAACGCCAGATTGCTTGGCATTGGCGTTACGATCAATTAATTCAATAACAATTATGCCAATAAATTTCGTAGCCGCGCCGCCAAACGATCAAGCAACGGCGCATCGTCATCAACTAAGCCAAGTTGGGCAGCTTTATGACCAATCGTTTGGGCGATTGAATGGTGGATGGTGACGGTATTAATATCCCACAATGGCTCACGTTGCGGTTCCAAGCGCGGCCAGCCCTGCACGCGGCTCAGGTGATCGGCATAGCCTCGCGCGGCCAAGGGCAAACTATGCTTTTCGGCGACATAACGGCGGGCATTGGTTTCCATGGCCTCGCGTAGGGCAACATCGGCCCATAAACGCTGGGCATAGGCCGCGATCAAGGCAACTTCATCGCGATCGACGGGAACATGCGCCACCACATCGGCGGGCAATTCGCTAAATGTAGCAATATCGCTAACTAACACTGCGCGGCCAGCACCCAACAAGCGCAACAAACTGGCCGAAGTCTCGCCAGCCGAAGGGTAGCGCCCATTGAAACAAAGATCAGCCGCCGCAACATAGCGGTTAAAATCAGCATGATCAACATAGCCCGTGACTTGGACGCTTTCGCCAAGCTGCAAACGTTGGAGCAAGGCCTTGAGATCGTAGCTCGGCGAGACGCTACCAACTAAAATATACCGTGCATCGGGATAGTTACGGCGAAATTGGGCAAAAGCCTGAAGTGCCTGTTCAATCCGTTTATAAGGGTTGATATGGCCGAAACTGGCCCAAATTGGAATGTCGGCGGGCAATTGGAGCGCTTGACGCGCAGCCAATCGATCAGGCGGTGGCAGCAAGGGCACACCCATTGGAACCAGCGAAGTCGCCAAATTGAGACGCTGTTGCTGCACTCGATCAAGCACATATTGGCTATGGGCAATCAGGCTGCTGGCTTGGGCGATAACTGGCTCAGAAAGCGGAAAATCGAATACTGCATCGCCAAGTTGACCACGCTCCATACGTTGGGCAATGCTTGTGCCGTTCTCAGCATAATAGTGCTGGATTAATTGGCGGTAGCTTGTGACATTTTTCAAGCGATTGGCAGCATGCCAAAGCATTAAATGGTGTAAGACATAATCGTGTAGCACCACAATTCCAGGCAAGCTTTGCAAACTTTGCCAAAAACGACTGTGGGCAGGGCTATTGCCCATATGATAGATAATTGCATCGAAGGGTTGCCGCGTATGCTGCTTGGCTAAATCGCTAATGCGGATAATCGGCAGTTTCGCGAGTAGTTGTTGATTGGTCGGCTGAACCTCAGGATCAACCACCAAGGTCAGATCAACATACTGCCCCAAGTAGGGCAATAATTCCTCGCTATAATCCGAAATACCCGATTCAACTGGATTGACTGGGGTGCAAAAAGCCACACGCTGCATGACAGGCCTCAACTAGCATTTTGGCTATAGTACCTTAACTGCTGCCAGTTGGTGCAAATCGTCCAAGCGATTGAGATTATGTAAATGCTGATACCACGGACTAGTGCTGGTGATTGGCCAAACTTGGGGCTGGAGTTGTTCAATCAGTTGGGTTAATCGATATTGACCAGTGGTCAACGCCTGCTCAAAGTGGGGCAAGCAAGCGCGTTGATAGAGTGCACACAATGGTTCCCACCCACCACGCTGTTGCGAATCGGCTTGGCGTTGCGGTACGACTGCCAAGCTATGGCGTGGCAGATTCAGCAATTCTTGTAACAATCCGGTTGAGAGTAAGGGCAAATCGGCGGCTAACACCAACGTCCATTCAGTCGCAAGTTGGCGCATGCCCGCTACAATTCCGGCCAGCGGGCCAGCATCAGGCACAGCATCTTGAAGCAATGGCACACTTAATTCAGGCCACTCAGTCGGATCGTTTAAGCTTATGACAACTTGATTGGACATCGTTTGAGCAACTGCCAGCGTATGTTCGAGCAAGGTTAGGCCATGCTCGCCCCACAACCGCAGGCGGCGTTTATCACTACCAAAACGTCGCGCCTTGCCGCCAGCAATAATTACACAACCAAGCTCAGCCATCATTGGCTCAATTCCGTAATCCGCTTTTGAATTTCCGCAATATCTTGGCGCAAGTCATCTTGTTGGTTCAATAAATGAACAGGCACGCCAATCCCATATTTAGCAATTTGCATCTTGGTGTTATGTAAATTCTTCTCTTTGAGCGCCAGCAATTCACGCTCTGCTGCTAGGGCTTGTTGCTTATCATTCGCTGAACTTGGAGTATTTGGCTGGCTAGAACCATGATTGATAGTCGTTTGATTATGATTACCAGCCACCACGTTGCCAAAAGAGAAATTACCGCCACTAAAGGTATTGCCGCTGCCCATGAAATTATTGATGCTATTGCCAGAAGTTGGCGTTGCGGGAGGAGCGGTTTCGTTCGTTGGCGCTGTGGTTGGGGTTACCACCTGATTACTTGGCGCTGGAGGATTAGGAAGATTGAACAACACTCCATCATCAGCCCGCATATACAGCGTCGCCAAGCCCCAATCAAGCTGGCCAAAATTATAGGCAATAATTGCTTTACGTCCTTCAGCAACACAAGCATCAATTGGCGTACCGGTTGCGAGTACCCGATAAAATTCCTCAGCAAAGGCCTTGCCTGCTGTATCTAAAATTGATGATTGCATGGCCACAACCGCCGGAATATTGGCTGCCATCAGGGCTGGGGCAATTCCGCGCAGCAAGGCAGTTGAGGAAACCGTACTGGTTTTACAAGCATTCAGCACCACCAAACGCACCGAGGAATTGCGCAAGAGCGTTGCTAATGTACGAGCAGTTGAAAGATGTTTTTTACCATTGCCATCATCGAGAATTAATGCTCCAGTTGTGCCTTGGAAATCGCCATGACCTACATAATGCACAATATGTGGTCGCCATTCACGCACAAGCCGCTGAAGTTTCGGCGCAGTTAATTGAGTTTCTTCAATAATTTCAACTTGATTTTGGGTAACCAACGGCTCTAACGAACGATGAATCGCCGCTAGTTCACCTTGAATATCGACAGGATGGGTAGTAGCCATTTCGGCTGGCAAGGCTCCCACTAAGGCGATCCGTAATTTTTCTTGGCCCAAACTCAAAACTGGCACCGATTCAGGAAAAGTCAAAAATCGACAGATTGAATGATCGGTTGTCAGGGGAATTCCCGCGCTATCGCAGGCAAACTCCCATGGAATCGTGGCAACTGTAGCTAAAGCAGGGTTGTTGGCATCAATATTGAGTTTAATCCGCAATGATTGACCTTGGGAGCGAGCCGTCTCACGGGCTGTTGTAAATAACGCCCAAATTTTGCCTTTCAACAATGTTTCGTAGAGCACAATTCCAAAATCAACCACCTGATCTTCAGTAAGAGGGGTGTTATAATCCAAGGCGGTTTGAAAGGCCTGATAGCGCGGATCATCAACGGGCAAAATTAGGCTATCGCTATCTTGCATGCCTTTGGCTGTGCGCCCATGCACTACAAAACTATTTTCAGCATCTTTTGGGTTGATCGTTAATTCAAAGTCGGCATAGCTACTCATACGCAACAACTCCATAGCGCTACAGTGCGAAACTAGCAGCATCATACACTTAAAGGGCTTGTTGGGGCAAGAGTGAGCCGAGGGATTAAAACCAGCAAAGAATTATTTGTTTTTTGCGGTTAGTAGTCTAATCAGCAAGCACACGACGTTTATGGTTTGGAGCAACCGCATAAATAATAGCTGGACGAGCCAATCACTTAATTGATAGCTCATCCAGCTATTATTTAAACGTAAATGCTTAGTTTAGGCGGCTGGGCCAGCCACACCAATCACATAGCGTTCGCTGGAAAGCAAGCGTTTAGCAGCAGCATGAATTTGTTCAAGCGTGATCGATCCGATAATCTCGGGATAGCGCTGCACATAATCGAGGCCTAAGTTGTAGCGCTCGATATTCAGCAACATATTAGCGATGCCACTGTTGGCCTCAAGGCTAATCCCCAGCATGCCTGTGAGATAGGCCACTGAATCGCTACGTTCGAGTTCGCTAATACCTTCGGCCAGCAAGTGATCAACTTCCTCTTGGATGGCACTCAGTGCCCGATCAACATTCTTGGCATTGATCCCAGCATAGATGATCCACGCGCCAGCCCCAACATCAGCATCGATCCGGCTGGTGGCATAATAGGCAAGGCCTTGTTTATCGCGCACATTTTCGCCTAAACGCCCCATCAACCCCAATTGACCAAGCACTAAATTGGCCATCATCGCTGCATAGAAATCGGGGTCGGTGCGAGCCAAACCTGGCACGGCCCAAACCAAGTCGGATTGGGTTTTGCCTGCGACCTCGATTTCGCGGCGCAGCACAGTTGGCGGCAGATCGACAGTTGGTACGGCGGTCGTTGGTGGCTCGCCTTGACCTTGCCAATCGCCAAACCAACGCTCAACTTCGGCCAAAATCGCCGTTTCGTCAATAGCGCCAACAATTGCGATGGTGGTGGCGGCAGGGTGATAACGTTTGGCAAAGGCGGCAAGATCAGCAGTAGTAATCCCAGGCACGGTGTCTAACGAGCCGTTGGGTGAAAAATAATAAGGATGATTGCTGGGATACAGTTGTTCCCGCGCAGCTTTCGATGCCTGCGAACGGGTATCTTGCTCACTTTGGCGCAGCATGGTGGTAAATTGGGTACGCAAACGCTCGATTTCACGCTCAGGGAAAGTCGGGTTGCGCAGCACATCAGCCAATAATTCTAAAATTAATGGGGCATCATCGCTTAAGGCTTTGCCCCCAAACGAGGTGGTGTGACGGCCTGCACTAGCGGCAATCGAGCAGCCGCGATCTTCGGTAAGATTGGTAATATCGTGGAAACTGCGGGTGGTCGTGCCACGAGTGAGTGCGGCAGCAGTAAACACCGCCACACCATTTAATGCACTTGGCTCGTGCACTTGACCCAGCGCAATTTCGCCCTGAATGCTGACGGTTGGGCTATTGGGGTTACGCTGCAATAACACCACAATGCCGTTGCTCAACACATGGCGGGTTGCTGGCGGTGCATTGTTGGCGGCAGCGGTGGCTTCAGCTTCAGCCGCCTTGGCATTATAAAAACTTAAGGCTGGGTGAAATGTGCGAGCAGTTGGGGTAATTTGGCCTCCGCCACTGCTATTGCTTGGCGTAAAGACCCCAACATTGCGCTGTTTTGGTGCGAGATACTGCTGAGCAACTCGTTGAACATCGGCAGCAGTTACCGCCGCAATCTCATCCAACGAACTATCAGCACGTTCATATGAGTCAAGGGTTTGCCACATCCCCAACATCATGGCTTGATTGCTAATCCGTTCGAGGCTGTAGGCTTGTTGGGCCCGCACTTGGCGCTGAATTTTGTGCAATTCAGCCTCGCTAATTGGCGTTTGTTGCAGCTTCTCGATTTCAGTGTAGAGCGCTTGCTCAACTTGCTCGACTGTACGATCAGGCCGCACGGTTGCCCCAATTTCAAATAAAAATGGATCAAGCGTTGCCATAAACGATGAATAAGCGCCAGTTGCCAATTCGCCCTCAACCAAGGCCCGATACAAACGGGCTGAGCGATTGGTTTGAGCGCCGCCGCCCGTGAACGAAGGCGATTTACCACCTGTCAAGACGGCATCAAGCACAGTCAAGGCGGCCCAATCGGGCGAGGTGGCTGGTGGTGCATGGAAAGCCATTTGAATCATTGAGTTGGGGCCAGGCCGCGAAACATGCACACGGCGTTCACCCTGTTGTTCTGGCTCCTCGCCACGCACTTCGGGCAAGGGCAAGCCTTGGGGAATCGAGCCATACAATTCTTCGATTTGTTTGAGCACTTCGTCGGTGTTGAACGCGCCGACGACCACCAAAACTGCGTTGTTGGGAGCGTAAAAGGTCTTGTAGTGGGTATATAAATCTTCGCGGGTCATGGCTCGCAGGTCGCTCTTCCAGCCGATAACCCCATTGCGATAGGGATGCACTTTGAAGGCGGTTGAACGCAATTCTTCATCAAGCCAAAAACTCGGGCTGTTTTCGTTGCCCTCGCGTTCCGAGATGATTACTGTGCGTTCAGAAGCCACTTCATCAGGATCAAATGATGAATTGACCATGCGATCGGCTTCGATTTGCAACCCCAAACTGAGACGATCGGCTGGCAAGGTTTCATAATAGGCGGTGTAGTCAATCCAAGTAAAGCCATTGAATGTACCGCCATTACGGGCAATCGTGGCATCAAACGCGCCTTTGGGCATCGATGGCGTGCCCTTAAACAACATATGCTCACACCAGTGCGAAATGCCCGAAATGCCCACCCGTTCGTTGCGCCCGCCAACTTTATACCAAATCCAGTTGGTCGCGATTGGTGCGGTATGCACCTCGCGGGTGAGCACAGTCAAGCCATTGGGTAGCCGATGAAGATTGGTTGCAAGTGTCATTCAGCTGTCTCCTGCAAAAGAAACCTGTCAGTATTATAGAGCCGAAAAGCTGACCGTGCCGCTTGCAAGCTATTAACATTGGCAAGCGTAATTCACACTAAAAGGGGATTTAGTACGGGCGCATAAACAGGATTGCGAGCACGATTATTCTAGGCTATGATGTTTTTAGCCCTTGGTAATCAACTAAATACATTAGCGCCACTCTGATCAATCGCTATGTTCGATCAATGATGCCGCAACAACGGAGCCTATCGATGCAATCTATTCTTGAGCATATTCAAGCGCACCTTGATCGCTACGTTACTACCGCCACCGATCGCGTCTTCGCAGCCAAAATTAATTTGTATCGTAGTTTTGGCTATGATCAATTGCAAACCTCAATTCGCTATGCCTACATGGCCTTTGTGAGCGATCTCAGCACTGGTAAAGTTGAGGCGATGCCCAATTTTCTGATGCGAATTGGTCCACAACGCGCTGAACAAGGTGCAACTGTTGAAGATATTTTGTTCGGCATCAACATGGGCGTTGAGGTAATTACCGAAGATCTGAATGCGACATTTGCCGATAATCCTGCTGCGCTTTTGTGGTGGATGCAACAAATGCATGCGATTGTCTATACTGGGGCGATGAAACTCTCGGATACGATTCTCAAAGCGCGGGAACAGCATATTCGTGAGCAGGCCAGCCAAATCGCCGAATTTTCAACCCCAATTATTCCACTTTCGCAAGGTGTGTTAGTTGTCCCATTGATTGGCGTTTTGGGCGAACAACGGGCCAGCCGCATTACCGAAGCCTTATTGCAACGCATCAGCGAGGAGCAAGCCTCAACAGTATTAATTGATGTAACTGGGGTTCCGGTAGTTGATACCCAAGTTGCCCACAACTTAATTCAATCGGCGCAGGCGGCCAAATTGGTCGGAGCCGAGGTTTTATTGGTGGGCATTCGGCCTGAAATGGCCCAAACCTTGGTGCAACTCGGGGTAAATTTGCAGGGCGTGCGCACTCAAGGCACCTTACAGGCCGGGGTTGAATATGCCTTTGAACGCCAGAAACGCCAAAGCAGCAAACCGATGCGGCGCTAACTCAAGCCCAAATCTGACCTAAATTGGTAGTACAATGAGTGCCAACAGAACCTGTGTGCGGCTCAGCGCCGAGTTGTTGCTAGGTTTTCTCGCTGTAGCAGCCAGTTTGTGGCCGTGAGGGAGCATTCATGATCACTGGGGATTTCTTTGATCAAGTGATTGATCGAGTTAACACCAATTCGGTAAAGTGGGATATGCGTGAGCAATTCTTAGGTGGTGCTGATGTGCTGCCGTTATGGGTTGCAGATATGGATTTTCGCTCGCCGCCAGCCGTGACTGCGGCGCTGATCGAGCGGGCACAACACCCAATTTATGGCTATGCGGCGAGACCTGAGCGCATGTTCAAAGCCATTCAACATTGGAATCAAACTCGCCACAATTGGGAAATCCCCCAAGAGCAAATTGTGATTAATCCAGGGGTAGTGTTTGCATTAAATGTCGCTGTGCGAGCTTTTACCCAAGCTGGCGATGGGATTGTCGTTCAGCCACCAGTCTATGCACCGTTTTATGGCGCAATCACCGAGAATGGCCGCACAATTATCGAAAATCGTTTGCTCGAAGTCGATGGTCACTACCAGATTGATTTTGCTGATCTTGAGGCCAAACTTGCTCAAGCCAAAATGCTGGTTTTGTGCAGCCCACACAATCCGGTTGGCCGGGTTTGGAACACCGATGAGCTAAATCGAATTGCCGATTTGTGTCTGCAATATAACGTGATTGTAGTGAGCGACGAAATTCACTGCGATTTGGCCTTATTTACTGAATTTACCCCGCTTGGCCGTTTACGCCCCGATTTGGCCGACCAGCTGATTACCTTGGCTGCTCCCAGCAAAACCTTTAATTTACCTGGCCTAACGACTTCGTATGGCGTAATTGCCAACGAGGAGCATCGCCAGCGTTACGAAGCCGAAAAAGGCCGCAGCGGCTATCATGTTGGCACGGTTTTTGGCGATATTGGCCTAGCGGTAGCCTACGAATCGGGAGCTGAATGGCTCGATGCGCTGCATGACTATCTGCGCGAAAACTATCGCCTGATCGAACAAACCTTTGCCGACAATCCATTGGTACGGCTAACACCACTCGAAGGCACCTACTTGGCGTGGCTCGATTTTCGGGCAACTGGCTGGAGCGAAGAGGAATTGACCGAGCGTTTTCGCACCCATGCCAAAGTTGGTCCAGAAAAGGGCGGCTTGTATGGCGAAGCTGGCTTGGGCTTTTGGCGAGTCAATTTTGCCACGCCGCGCTCATTGTTGGCTGAAGGGTTGCGGCGCATGCAAGTGGCATTGGAAGAACATAGAACATAGAGCATAGAACATAAGAATGGAGATTGGGGATCGGGGATCAGGGATCGGTTCGGTTGTTGGCAGTTGGTGATGGAGTTATGATTGAAGCTTTCAATCATAACTGGATAAGCATCAAAAACAGCCCGAGATTCGATTGATTCTCGGGCTGTTTGGCTTTATTGGTTAGATTATGCTAGGGAATTACGCCAATATCGCTATTCCGATCGCCATCCCAATTACCAACAATGGGATAGTTAGCGGGATCGCCATACATAAAGGATAGATCGGCCCAGCCACCATTGAGATTATTGGATAGATACCACATATTGCCACGCACAACTCCAGGGGTATCATCGCCATCGCCATCCCAATCGCCAACGATGAATTTATCGCCTAGCTCACCAAACCCAAGCGAAATATCAGCCCAGCCACCATTGAGGTTATTGGAAAGATACCATGTTATGCCGCGCACTACGCCCGGCGTATCTTTGCCATCGCCGTTCCAATCGCCAACGACTGGAATATCACCAGCCTCACCAAACCCAAAGGAACGATCGGCCCAGCCGCCATTAAGGCTATTCGAGATATACCAGATTGTTCCACGAACAAGCCCAGGGGTATCTTTGCCGTCGCCATCCCAATCGCCAACCACTGGAATGTCGCCAGCCTCACCAAAGTTAAAACTAATAGTATATGGCTCACCGTAGCTGTTTGAGAGATACCACATATTGCCACGTACAACGCCAGGGGTATCTTTGCCATCACCATCCCAATCACCAACAATAGGAATATCATTGGCTTGGCCATAATTGAATGAGAAATCGGCATTTCCGTTTGATAAGTTGTAACGCATATGCCACTTTGTTTGATGTTGAGGGCCACTCGTATTGACCCAAACTGATCCTGATTCATAGCCTTCTAAGACACTGATTCCTCCTGTTGTTGAAACAGCACGCGCTTGGATTTGATAGCGACTAGCAGTAATTCGTGATGTGTCCCAAGTAAAACTCCAGCCAAAATTACCACCTAAATCATTACGATATTCACCATACTTAGCATTACCAAGTTTGATGAAATTTTGATAATTTGGGAGATACATCCAAATTTCAACTCGTTCAATTGCGCCACCACTGGCAGGTTTATAGCTGTTCGTCTGGAAAGTTCTAGTAACCTTAGCCCAGCCACGAATGGAGACAAGACCTGCTACTGTGCTATTTGAGGCTGGATTTTCGATCCTGCCAGTATCAGGATAGGTTGGCATCCACAAATTGGTTGTATCAGGATTGATTCCATTGTTTTCCTGATAAACCCAAAAATGGAGATGATTGCCTGTGGCACAACCACTATTGCCACTCTTACCGATTACTTCACCAGCAAAAATCTGGTCGCCAGCTTTCCATTCTTGGCCTGTACGTGGATTGATTCCAAATGAACCAAGATGAAGATAGCCAGTACCATAGCTATTTTGATGATCAATTCGAAATTCGCGTTCAAAAGTACCATTAAACGGAACCCCACTACCACAATTCCGCCGAGGATTTGTGCCTACACGATTAACCACCCCATCACCGGCTGCCACAACCGGGCTTGTTCCAGTTGGGAAGTCTACTGCATAGCCGTTGTGATAGCCTTGACTACGATTGTATACACTCCATGATGGGTTACGCAGAAACTGTTGTGGTGGGGCTGCTTGGCTCGTATTTGGTTCTCCAATACTCATCAAACTCAGACCAAACCAAAGAAAGATCAACAAAGATAACCGTTTGAATTGCATAAATTGACTCCTAAATGCTAAATTAATCCATACGTAGCTATGGTTGCTATCTTTCCCTCCTTTACCTTAATTTAAAGCTTAATCTGATTGAGCAGAGTATAGTGATTGCGCTATAATTGCGCTGCTAGGATCTCCTAGCTTTTAATGGTGTATGCTAGGAATCCCTAGCATGCTGAGTGGGTTCAATTGCTAGATAGGCCAGTGTAGCACTCACTCGATTATCAACGTTGAGTTTGCTATAAATTCGATGCAAGCTGGTTTCGATCGTGCCTTCGGTTGTTTGCAGCATGTGGGCAATCGCTTTGTTGGTTTTGCCTTGAATTAGGATTTGCATAATCCGCTGTTCGCTGGCGGTGAGCTGAGTTGTTGGTATTGGCATAACTACTCCATGTTTTAGCGCAACCATTTCGATGAGCTTGGTCAATTGCTCGGCCTTGGGATATTGCTATGATAGGAAATTATCCATGTATCCACATCACCAAAATTAGCGATTTTTGGCTGTTGTTGCTTGTTGTAATACAGCTATGGCGCGAGCTGCATGGGCTGCTTGTTGGCGCGATTTCACACCTAGCTTGCTAGCACTACTGCGCAGATGCGTTCGGACTGTCCAGATCGAAATCGATAAACGCTTGGCAATCTCAGCATCACTCCAGCCCTGATCAACTAATGCCAAAACATCGCATTCACGGGCACTCAGGCTATGCATACGTTAGGTCTCCTTATATCAATTGAGCCTTCTGAATGGTCTGAAGCCATATGCTGCGCAGCACAAGAACTTATTGGAATGACTGTAACAGGGGCGGGGTTGGACGAGTTATATTTTTTTAGCACTCAGCTATGAATCTGCGATTTACCTAAAATATGGATGGGTTCTTGGGTGCATGCCTGTGGATTTATTGGGGGAACCATGGATCATCGCTATCAACCATATACTTTTGCTGAATTGCTACGGCTGTTCTTTGAGCGGAGTCGTGATGAACATGTGAACCAGAATCTGCTAGCCCAAAAAGTTGGCGTAGCAGTGCCAACCTTAAGTAATTGGTTTAATGGCAAATATACGCCGCGCTTTAAAGATCAGGTGTTGCGGCTGGCTCAAGCACTTGGTTTGACCGCTTTAGAAGCAGATTTAATGCTTTGTTCGGTCAAGCAAGCATGGAATACCTATGGCACGCCGCATGATGTGCTCCAGAAATACACAATTGTGCGCTATCGCGAAGAATTGCTTTCAAGTCGGCATAGTAACAGTGCCGAGGATATTTCGCTGGCAACGGTACAAGCCACTTGGCAGCTCTATTTTCATGATCTGTTTGTCGGCAATAATCAACATTGGGGCTTGGGCTATAAAGATGATGGGGTATGTCGGGTTGAGCGAACGATCGCTGATGGCGCTTATCAGCTTACCTTGCACAATCGTTTTCATAATGATGTTTTTATCGGTGGCGATTCCCATTGTTTTGCGCCACCCATTTACTACCTGAGTGTTTATGCCAAGCGTTGCGCAGGTGGAAGCGAAAATGATGGCTTTGCACTGATTTTTGAAGAAATGAGCGATGCTAGCCATGCAATTTTCCGAATCCGCGACCAACCTCAATTAGCCTCAGTGATCAGCACTCGCAATGGTGGCGATAGCTTTCAAATTCATCTTGATCGAATGTCTGTTCCAACAATTCGTCCAGGCGAGGTCAATCAACTAGGCATGTTGGTTATGCATAATCAGCATTGTTTTTTTGTGAATAATGTTTGGATCGGTTCTGCCGAAATTGAACGGATTCCCTATAGTCGGCTTGATGTTGGGATTATTAGCCAGTCAATGGTTCCGGTTGTTTGCACCTTTCAAGATTTTCGGGTCTATATTCCACCCAATATCTATGAACAACAAGAAATTTTGGAGTAGCGAAAGCATTGGCTCTAACCCAAATGCGCAGAGGATTGAGGGGCCAGTTGTTGATCCACGAAGGGCACGGAAATGCTATGACTATTGGCTTATGTCTATTGGCGTTTGATTTCCCAATCAATGCCTTTGCACTATTCAACTTACATTCGTGATCTTCGTGCCCTTCGTGGTTAAAAACTCCTGATCGCTAGCGCCCCCAATCAATGCTACCCTCAGCATCGACATTTTGAATCAGTGGGGTACTGAGTTTAGTTCTAGGGTCATAGAGTTGAATCGTACCACTCCCGCCAGGGGTACAAGCGAACCCATCGTTAGCACAAACCACAAGCGCAAGAATCTCGCCTGCAGGAGCCCAAGTAGCCTGCGAAACAAACTCAGTACCAAGATCAACTAGCGCCGAAACTTCAATGGGAATATCAATATAATTAATAATTTGGGGTTGGTTGCCCGTGTGCACCAGATTCAACATTGGGCTACCTTTGGCTCCCAGCGAAATAAACGCGGCCCCATCGCCTCGCAAGGTTGGCCGCACGCTGGCACTTTGTACATCCAAAGCCAAACCAATTGGCTTGGTTCCACCATTGATTGGATCGATCTGTTCAATCGTGCTGAAATCAATCAGGATTCGATAGCCAATAAAACCAAAGCTATACAAAGCGCTGCCATCACGGTTCCAGAACGGTGCATAGAAAATTCGTCGGGGATCAGGGAATGCCGCGTTTTGCACTGGAGCACTCACTGGAGTCCAGCCATTTTGGCCTTGACGACCAACCAAACCAACGGTATTAAAACCTTCGTTGATATCGCCAATTGTTGGTGAAACATAAGCCAAGCGTTTGCCATCAGGTGACCAAGCTGGCTGGCAACCTTGGGCAATCGTCGTGCTGGTGTTGCTATTCAAATCGACCACGATCAATTGGCTATCGTTGGCACAAGCCAAAGGATAGCGATTATCAGGACTACCGCTGACCACAGCCAAAGCCGTGCTATCAGGTGCCCAACGTGGCGCTTCATTGACATTTTGGGTCAAGGCTTGGCGATTTTCACCATCGCGATCAGCAACGAACAGGGTACGGTTATCCAAATAGGCGATTTTAGCGCCATTTGGCGAAACGCGGGCCAACTCGCCCTGCTCAGCAATCAGTTGCTCAGTTTTCGCTTTAACGTCATAGCTCCACAATGCGCCTGCTCGCTCAAAGAAAATCAAGCCACTACTCGCGCTTGGTGGAGCAGGAGTGGCGGTTGGCTCGGGAGTTGGCGTTTCAGTTGGCAACGGAGTCTCGGTTGGCGTTGGGCTTTCCAAGGGCGTTGGGCTTGGCAACGGGGTAACTGTAATCGGACCAAGATTAACTGTTGGCGTTGCCTGCGGATTGCTTGAAGTTGTTGGCGTTGGCGCACCTGGTTCTGCGGTTGCGGTTGGTGTGGCAGTTCGGCGTTGCAGCCCTTGGTTTACTAAAGCAAAAGCCGTTGCAGTTTGTTGACGTAAATTTGGTGTAACGGTGATATTAACTGTTGCTGGGGCTGTGCTGCATCCTACGAGGATGGCAGACAGCAGCAACCAAGAAACCAATCGACGCATACGCCTTTTCTCCTACACAGTAACTTAATCATACCCAGGCAGCGCACGCTGTGGTTGTTGGGTAAGTAGTGCCCAATACAGTTGTTCAACTTGCTCGGCAACAATCGTGGTTGCCAAACGGGTTTGGGCTGTTTGATAGGCGGCCTGGCCCAATCGTGCAGCTTGTTGCGGATTATCCAGCAATTCTGCCGCTAAAACTCCCAGTTGCTTGGCTGAGCGGGCCAGATAACCATTCTGGCCATGCTGAATCAGATCTGGGGTGCCGCCCGTGGCCATTGCCACAATCGGCATACGCACAGCACAAGCCTCAAGTAAAACCCGACTCAGCGGTTCGCCCCATGTTGATGGAAAGAGCAAGAGTTTGGCCCCCGCCATCAAGCGCAAAACCTCGTCATGCTCAACCCAATCTAGGGCTAAAACCTCAATCCCTTGGGCTTGAATTTCTGCAACAAGCTCTGGATTCTTGCCACCAGCAATGACAAGGGTTGCAACCCCACCAGCAGCCCGAAAACTAGCCATAATTTCGGGTAGTAAATAGGCTCCTTTATTGCGAGCCAATTTGCCAGTAAACAAGATATATGGTTGATTAATGGTCGTTTTGGTGGGCGTTGCTAGCACTTTGCTAATCGCCGCCAAATTAACCATATTCGGAATTGGCCATAATTTTTCTGGCGCAACCACTGTGCTAAGCCGCTGTGTGATGTAATTGCTCAAAGAAACGACAGCATCACAGGCTTGCAACCATTGCCGTCGCCGTTGCATATGGGCTTGGACATAGGGCAAAGCCAATAACGAAAGTACGCCCAGCAAAGGTTTGCGCCGTGCGATTAAATCGGTAGCGGCGGCAGACCAACCAAAATCCTCAAGCGGTAGCTGATCGCCATGTAAATTTGTGCCAAAATAATGATTTGGCCAGTGATCACGCACAGTTGCTACAACTGGAATGTTAAGCTGTCGCCCAGCCAAAACTGCCGCACCAATTCCTTGGACGTGCTGTCCATGGATGATTACATTATCGCGCTGGTTACCGATCGTCTGGACAATTGCTTGGGCAAATTGGGGCCAGAATAGCTCAAAACGCGACCAATTGGCGACAAATGGCAAGCGAGCAGGTTGATAGCCAACCTCAACTACCGAAACACTCGCCTCAACCCGCCGATGCAACCCGCGCATGCCAGCCTTGGGAACCAATGCCGTCACCTGATGACCGCGTTCGAGTAATGCCAGCGCCAAGGCATGGCTACTCCAACCTGCGCCACCAGTACGCGGTGGAAAAACATCGGTTGGCAATAGCACATGCAACGGTTTCATGGCTGTTCCTTAATCATCGTTTGCAATAATTGATGCAAAGTTTGGCAATGTTGCTCCCACGAATAATGTTCGACCACCCGTTGACGGGCATTCAAGCCCCATTGTTGGCGTTGCGGATCATTGGCAACCAGTTGCATGACGCGAGCAAGGTCGTTGATATTGCCAGCTTCAAACAATTCACCTTCTTGCCGAGGCCGAATAATTGTATCCAGTGGCGGAATATTGGCAGTCACCACGGGCAAGCCAGCCGCCATATATTCGTAAATTTTCAGCGGCGACCAAAAGAAGCCTGCCGCTTGCAAAGCTGGGTGGCGAGCCGGATTGAACGGCGCAACTCCAACACTAGCACGGGCTAATAACGCTGGTACTTGTTCGTGAGCTACCGCTCCGGCCCATTCAAAACGCTCAGCATAAGGCGCTGCTAAACGTTGGGCTTCGGCTTGTTCTGGGCCACTGCCAATTAATAAAAATCGCGCTGGGCTGCCTTGTTGAATCAAACGAATTGCTGCGCGAATAAAATCAGTCACCCCATGCCAATGGCGAAACGAGCCAAGAAAGACAAACACTGGCTGGGCTGGCGCTTGGGTTTGCGGGCTAAATGCTTGAACATTCGCACCCCAAGGCAACTCGACAATCCGGCTGCGCTCAATTTCTGGCGGCACGGTTGTATGCAATGGAGTCACAATCTTGGTGCTATGGCGACATTGCCAAGCAGCCCAGCGCCGCAACGGGCCATGCTTGCCAGGCAAAAGCCAAGCCAAAGCATCATCAAGTTGGCGTTTGCGCACTTGGGGCGGGTCAACAATTAAGGCATTAACTTCCAAAAGCGTTGGAATCCCTTGGCGAGCCGCTGCCAAAATGCCAGCCCCCGCAAAATTGTAGTAGCGCTCCATCACTGCATCGGGCCGCAACTCGCGAACAAGTCGTGCAATCGCTGCGTAGCCAAGCAAACTCAAGGGCTTGGGTAGATCTGCCTCATACCACGTAATAGCCCCGATTTGCCGTTTAGGCAGTTGCCATGGTTTGCGGCGTTGGCCTTGAGCTGGCCGCGTCACTACATGCATTTCAACCCCAAGTTGGGCCAAGCCTTGGGCAACTTCGGTTGTATGAATTGCGCCACCAAATGCACCAGGCACGCGAATGCCGCTGGCAATATACAAGACTTTCACATGTAATCCCTACAGTTTGTCGTTCAACACGTATTATAGCCGCAAACAGCGAAGCTTGAGCAAAAAATCTAGGGTAGGTGTCAGGGGCGAGGTGTCAGGGGCGAGGTGTCAGGGGCGAGGCGCAGAGCATTTATTAATCCATTATGCTCTGCGCCTCTGCGTTAAAGTGACTATACTTTTGAGCGTTTGCTGCTACCCTTTGCGAATTGCCTCAGCACGAGTAGCAAACTTGTTAGCATAATCGGCATCATCAGTCCAATTATTGCTCAAGCCAGCCAAGGTTTTGGCAACTCCACGCAAGTTAGCTGGAATCTTGCCATGGCGTGGATTGGCGGCCATCATGGTTTTTTGGGCTTGATTAGCTTCATCATCACGCAAAGCTAAGGCCAATAATTGGCCAATATGCGCTTGAACTGCTCCATCCCAGGTGCTGAACGAAAGACCACCCTCTTGACGCACGCCCAAGCCAGCCGGATTTCGTTTTGGTCGCGCGGCCCAGCCTGAGGTCAAGCCAGCGGTTTCAAAAATACATTGGGCTGCGGCCAAGAAGGGATCTAGCCCAACGCTCGGGGCATAGACCCAGTAATAGCCCATAATCGTCTCAATATCGTTCTTATATTCAGAGTTGTCAGGTAAGCTCTTGCGAATAAAGGCAATCGCCTTTTCGCGGCTGCCCGAGGGCGTTGCACTCAATAATGGTGTATTTGTGGTAATTGGGCTATCGGCAATTGGGGTGCTTTGAACATTGCTTAAGCGATCGAAGGCATTTTGAATTGTGCTGATGTAATACGATTCGGTAATAGCTGCGCCTGGACATGAAGGTTTATTGTAGTCACGGTGTGATGAAATGCCACCACCAAATTTTTGATAGCGAATCTCAAAGCTGTTTAATTTGCGTTTGAGCACTGCCACTGCATGACCAACCAAGGCTGCGACGGGAGCCGACCACTGCATTTTTTCAAAGTAACCACAAACTTCGATCCCAATTGAATATTGCAACGTGCCTTTGCTATCGCGATAGCCATTGCCTTGGGCGGCATGAATCCCTTGGTCATACATCGGCGTGAACAACCAGATCCACGTTTCATCGATAAATAAGTGTGGGCCACGATCCCAGCCAGCGCTGGTGCGATAGTATTCGCGTAGGGTTTCTAGCTGTTTAAGGCGTTTACGGTAAATTTGGCCTTCGCTCAAGCCCGCTTCTTGGTTATCCCAGCGCCAGCCCGAGGGATAGGGCGCGGCAGCGGTGCTGGGTACGGCGGTATGGTGTAACACTACAAAATTGGGTGGCACAGCCCCAAAGTTATAGGTATCAACATAATGGGTAAATTCATCGGCTTTTAGACCCTGACCGATATACAAAAACTGGTCAACAGGCACAACCCCGCGCGTGCCTTCCTCGCTGAGCGTATCTTCATGCGGCATGGCATCTTTGGGGTCAGGCAAATCAAACGAGGGTAAGGGTTCGTCTTGCAGCGGTTGATTGGCATCAGTCATTGATTGATCTCCTTCGCACAAAACACCGAGAGTAGCCCAATTATATAGTTGGAGTTGGGTGATTGGCTAGACACAATTTCAATATCTAGCCCTAGTTGCCAACATACAAACTGGTGAGCGTAAACAGAAAGAGCACACCAGCAATATAGCTATTAACATTAAAGAAGGCAATATCAATTTTGGAAAGGTCGCGGGGGTTGATTAAGCTATGCTCATAGACCAACAAGCCTGCTGCCGCTGCAACCCCAACGTAAAATGGCCAACTTAGGCTTAATGAAACTCCTACCGCCAAGAGCAAACCAATCATCGCAATATGGCAGATCTTGGCGACACGCAGCGATGTTGCAATGCTAAAACGAGCTGGCAACGAGTGTAGACCTTCGCGCCGATCAAAATCAACATCTTGGCAGGCGTAAATTAAATCAAAGCCAGCAATCCAAATGCCGACTGCTGCCGCCAGTAACAGCATTGAAAGCCGAAAATTGGGATCAACTGCCAGCCAGCCGCCAGCCGGGGCAATTGCATCAGTAAAACCTAAACCAAAGTGGCACAACCAAGTAAAGCGCTTCATGTAGGAATATCCGGTCAGCGCAATTAACGCAATCGGCGAGAGCAGCAAACACAACGGGTTTAACAAGCCAGCCGAGATCACCAGCACGGTTAACGAAACTAAGCCAACGATCAAGACCGATTTGGCCGAAAGTGTCCCAGCCGGAATTGGCCGAATGCTGGTGCGCGGGTTTCGTGCATCAAAATGGCGATCAAGATAGCGATTAAAGGACATTGCAGCGGTGCGAGCTGCCACCATCGCTAAAGTTACCAAAATGAGTGGTTGCCAACCAGGGAATTGTTTATTGGCTAAAAACAGACCCAAATAGGCGAAGGGAAGGGCAAAAACTGTGTGTTCTACCTTGATATTGATCGCGGTTTGGTGCAAGGTTTGGCGTAAACTTGTCATGCTGCGTTTCCTATGGTCGATAAATCAAGCCTCTCTCTGTATTCATTATATAGCAGCCCTTTGCTTGTGGTAATCCTACTTTATGCTCGCTATGTGGGCTAATTTGCCAATTAATCCAGCTTTGACTTTTATGCCAGCATTCCCTACAATGTGCCTTGTATCACAAACTGCTGGCAATGCTGCCTGAGCTAAACGACCACCTCGTGTTCAACGTTGAATACGTTTGGATAGGGGCTTTTTTTGTTTGCGCCGAGGAGTGTACAAATGACGGTCTACAACTTCAATGCCGGTCCGGCGATTTTGCCACCCAGTGTTTTGAGCCAAGCCCAAGAAGAACTTCGCGATTTTGCGGGCACTGGTATTTCGGTGATGGAAACCAGCCATCGTGCCAAAGAATTCGAAGCGGTTAATAATGAAGTAGAAGCCCGTTTTAAGGCTTTGTTAGGCATTGAAAGCGGCTATCGGGTCTTGTTATTGCAAGGCGGAGCCAGCACTCAATTTGCCATGATTCCCATGAATTTCTTGGGAGCCGATCAGGTTGCTGATTATATCGTAACAGGCACATGGGCCGAAAAAGCTCGTGATGAAGCCCAAAAAATCGGCAAGGTACATATTGCAGCTACCACCGAAGCAGATAATCACAACCGTATCCCCAGCCAAGCTGAACTGCAATTCAGCGAAAATCCAGTTTATGTGCACTTAACCACCAACAACACGATTTATGGCACGCAATGGCAGAACATCCCTGAAACCAACGGTGTGCCAATCGTAGCCGATATGAGCAGCGATATCTTCTCGCGGCCTTTTGACGCTAGTAAGTTTGGCTTGGTGTATGCCGGAGCACAAAAAAATCTTGGGCCTTCCGGGGTAACCGTGGTGCTGATTCGCGAAGATTGGCTCGACAAAGGCGCAAAGAATGTTCCTACGATGTTGCGCTATAGCACCCACGCCAAAAATAATTCGCTCTATAACACCCCACCAACCTTTGGGGTCTATATGCTTAACCTCGTTTTAGCTTGGATTCAAGAGCAGGGTGGTTTGGCTGGCATGGCTGAATACAACACTCGCAAAGCGAATATTATCTACAATGCCATCGATAACTCAGGTGGTTTCTATCGCGGTCATGCAGTCGCTGATAGCCGCTCACAAATGAATGTAACCTTCAATCTTCCCAATCAAGAGCTTGAAAAGCAATTCTTGGCCGAAGCCAAAGCCCAAGGAATGATCGGCTTGCCAGGCCATCGCTCGGTCGGCGGGGTTCGGGCCTCGATCTACAACGCCATGAGCATTGAAGGGGTTGAAGCCCTCGCCAGCTTTATGGCTCATTTTGCCGCCAAACAAGGCTAATTAACCTACAACAAGCCCTCAGTGATTGGATGGTGAGCCAGTCGCTGAGGGCTTATTTGATCCACGAAGAGCACGAAGGGGCCAGGGATCAGGAGCTAGGGGGCCAGTTGTTGATCCACGAAGAGCACGAAGGAACACGAAGATCAGGCTATTGGCTTTATTTCGTTGGAGTATCAACTAATGCCCGATAGCCAACCTCAAGCCTGAATCCTAATCCCTAGCTCCTGACCCCTAAACTAAGCCTTAACTTCGTTTTGCATGGGGGTAAAGCTAGGTTGGCAGGTTGTTTGGCGATTGTAGGGCAACTTGCTAAGTAGCATGCCCATGGCGCAACTATCGGTCAGCGCCGAATAGGTCAAGCCAGCACCCATAAACGCGGCAACCCAGCGCAGTGGCGACCAAAACAAACTCCCAATCATGCTAAACAATACAATACTGCCTGCTAAGCCACGCACTTGGCGATCCAAGGCCCAGCGTTGGCGGCCTTGCTTAACTGGCTCGTTGGCAGCCTGCCACGCCTGAATCCCACCCTCTAAAATATGTAAGTTTGGGAGATTGACATGCTGTAATAAGGCTGCGGCTTGGCGTGCCCGATTGCCACTGCGGCAGACCAATACTACTGGATGTTTGAGGCTTTCGCTCAGCTGCTGGCGTTGCTGTTCAATTTGATCAAGGGCAACATTCAAGCTACCATCGATATGCACACTTTCAAATTCAACAGCAGTTCGTACATCAAGCAACACCAAATCATTCCCCGCTTGCAGTTGTTGCTTAACGTGTTGAACATTGACCATCAAGGGTAATTCCATGAACAAGACTCCATAATCACTAAACTAAGGTCGTTGGACACTCTCATCGCAAGGTTGCGCTTCCGTAGTTTAGAGATGCAGGTTGCTTGTCAAAGGTTACATCATGCGAGGATGATCAATAAACGGCCAAGGAACAAGATCCTTGGCCGTTGGGTATTTTAGTGGTTGACCCATGAATAGGTGTAGCTCGGTTCTTCGAGACTCAAGGCTTCTTTGGTCAGATACAGCGGCTTGAAGGTATCGACCATCACGGCCAATTCTTCGGTCGCAGCTTTGCCAATTGATCCCTCAACCGTACCTGGATGCGGCCCATGCGGCATGCCCGATGGGTGTAAGGTGATCGAGCCGAGATCAACCCCACGTCGCGACATAAAATTGCCTTCGACATAATACAGCACTTCATCGCTCTCAACATTGGAGTGATTGTACGGCGCTGGAATTGCCTCAGGATGATAATCGAACAGGCGCGGCACAAACGAGCAAACCACAAAATTTGGCCCACTGAAGGTTTGGTGAACTGGCGGTGGTTGATGCACCCGCCCAGTAATTGGCTCGAAATCTTCAATATTAAAGGCAAATGGATAGAGATAGCCATCCCAGCCAACTACATCAAAGGGATGGTGATCGAGCACATGCTTGGTCATGCGGCCATGCGCCCGCACATGCACGGCAAATTCGCCTTTTTCGTCGTGCGGCGTAAGTTCCAGCGGCACGCGAATATCACGTTCGCAAAATGGCGCATGCTCCAGCAATTGGCCATGTTCGTTGCGATAGCGATTGGGCGTGGTGATTTCACCCATGGTTTCGAGCACCAGCATCTTAGTTGGCGTGCCGTTGGTGTTCACCCGATAGGTTGTACCAATAGGAATCACCAAGTAATCACCACGGCGATAGGGAATATTGCCAAAAATCGTTTCGAGCACGCCCTCGCCTTCGTGGATGAACAACATTTCATCGCCTTCGCCATTGCGATAGAAATAGTTTTGCGGCTCGGTTGGGTGCACAATCCCCATGCGCACATCATTGTTGACCAACAACATCCGTCGCCCGCCGATGGGATCGCCACCAGGCTTGTGGGCAAAGGTTTTGAGGTGACGATGGCGCAATGCTCCATCTTCCTCAAGCGCGATCGCGGTTGAACCGAGATCTTCGACTTTGAGAATTGCAGTTGGCGGATAATGGTGATAAAGCAAGGCCTCGACCCCACTAAATCCCTTTGTGCCCATCAACTGTTCCGAATACAGCGAACCGTCGGGCTTGCGAAATTGGGTATGGCGCTTGTGTGGAATGTTGCCAAGTTTGTGATAGAAGGGCATCTTTGACCTCCTGCAAAAGTGAAAACGACAAGACCAATTCAGCCCTACTTCTGTATTGGCCAACAGCCTGATTATAATGCCAAATTGCAAAATTGGGGAGACTTCGGTCTGAACAATCACGGCCAATTAATGATTTCAAGCGATCAATCGTTCTCTAGACCCATGTTGCTAGCACACAGTTGAGCTATGCTAATCACCAGATGATCAATTGTTGATAGCGAATACCAATTACACTGCCGCAAGGCGGTGTTTACTTTCTGTGCGAGGAACTATGCAGCCTGAATATGCCATTCGAACCGTCAATTTGCAACGAACCTATAAAACTAAAGAACGGGTCTTGAAGGCGCTTGATGGGGTAGATTTAGCGGTACGGCCAGGCGAATTATTTGGTTTTCTCGGGCCAAACGGCGCTGGCAAAACCACCACGATCAAAATTTTAACCACGCTGTTATTGCCCAGCGGCGGTACGGCTGAGGTTTGGGGCTTCGATGTGCTGCATGAAGCCGATGCAGTTCGCCGCCATATCAACATGGTTTCGGGCGGCGAATCATCAGGCTATGGTTTGTTGACTGTGCGCGAAAACTTATGGATGTTTACCCAGTTTCATGGCATGGATAGTAAACTTGCCAATAAACGGATCGACGAATTGCTCGAAGTGATGGGCTTGGCTGATCGGGCTAAAACTCGCGTGAGCTTTCTTTCGACGGGCTTGCGCCAAAAAATGAACTATATTCGTGGTTTATTGACCGATCCTGATGTGTTGTTTCTTGATGAGCCAACGCTTGGGTTGGATGTTGAGGCGGCTCGCACGCTGCGCAACTATACCCGCCATTGGCTCGATACCAATCCAGGCAAAACTGTTGTGCTAACCACCCACTATATGCAAGAAGCTGATGAACTATGCGATCGGGTGGCGATTATCAGCGGCGGCACGATTTTGGCCTGCGATACACCAACCAGCCTCAAGCACTCGCTGCAAGAAGATGTCGTATTTCGCTTATTCACTACACCTGTAAATCCGGCCTTTTTGCAAGCGGTTGAGCAAATTGCTGGCGTGCAAAGCATCAGCCAACGGAGCGGCGATCAACGTGATGAATTAAGCCTGATTCTACGTGATGATGCGATTTTGCCCCAAGTATTGAGCCAACTAGCCGCACATAATGCAGGTTTGTTATCGCTCGAAAAACGTCAACCAACCCTTGAAGATGTGTTTGTCAACCTCGTTGGCCACTCATTATCAGAAAGTGAGGCCAGTGCATGAGCGTGATTCTCGATAAACATACAGCAGTTGAACGCCAACCAAACCCACGCCGTGGCAAAGGGCCAAGTGCTTTTACAATCTTTTGGCGCTCAGTCATTGGGCGGGCTTATCCGCGGATTATCGGCACACAACGCGAACTAAGTTGGTTGTTCTTCGATATATTTTTGCCGTTTATGGCTACTATGTCGTATGTGTTGGTCTACGAGGCGATTGGTGCGCCGGCTTCCTACAAGGGCTTGGTGTTGGTCGGCGGAGCCATGACCGCTTTTTGGCTGAATGTGCTTTGGTCGATGGCGATGCAGTTGTATTGGGATAAAGAGCAAGGCAATTTACAACTGTATATGCTTGCTCCAACCTCGCGCATGGCGATTTTAACGGGCATGGCCTTGGGTGGTTTGTTCGCAACAACGATTCGTGCCGCAATTATTTTAATTGGCGGCTCCTTGATCTTTGGAATTCGCTATCAAGCCACTAATTGGTTTGCCTTGGTGGGCATTTTCTTCTTGTCGCTGATTGCCTTGTATGGCTTGGGCATGCTGCTCAGCTCTATTTTCTTGGTCTACGGACGCGGCGCTTGGCAGATGACTGCCGCCTTGCAAGAGCCTGTTTTCTTTGTTTCAGGCTTTCATTTTCCGGTCAAAGCACTGGGTACGGTTGTCGCCACCGGAGCTTCGGTTGTGCCATTAACCTTGGGCCTTGATGCAATGCGCCAATTGCTGTTCCCTGAAATGATGCAGCAATTTCAATTTTTGAGCGTTGGCACAGAAGCAGCAATTTTGGCAGGCCTAGCCTTGGGCTTCGGGCTTGTCGCCCGCTGGGCCTTGCTGTGCATGGAACATAAATCACGCCAAGATGGCCGCCTAACCGAGCGAGGCAATTAATAAAAGGATGAATTATGAAGGATGAGGGATGAAGCCACTATCAAAACTCTACTTTCATCCTTCATAACTCATAATTCATCCTTCCAAAAGGGGTTTCTATGCAGCGATTTTTGCAGGCGTTTCGCGTAGGCTTTTGGTTGGGCTGGAAAACCGAAAGCAACTGGACGAATCCGCTTTTTTATATTTTGTGGTCATTGTTAGTGCCAATGTCGAATGGCTTGATTATGACCATGATGCTGCGGGTGTTGCAGCGCACTGGCAACGTGAATGGGGCCGATCTCTTGCCCTACGTGTTTATCGGCACGGTGGTGTATTCAATTGTGGCCTTGTTGCTCGATAGCATGGCATGGGCGGTGCTCGAAGATCGTGAACGAATGGGCATGCTCAAATATATTGCGATTACTCCATCGTCGATGTATGGCTATTTGTGGGGCCGTGGCTTTGCCAAAGTTTCAGTTAATTTCTTGGCAGTGCCGCTCACCTTGACCTTTGGCGCATTGGTGCTCGATATTCCAATTCGGCTGAGCACGATCGATTGGCCGTTGTTGCTGGCAGTCGTTGTGCTTGGTTTATTGATCGTGACCTTTGCCGCCCAGATTTTAGCGGGCGTGACCTTGATGATTGCCCGCCACGCTGGCTTTGTGGGTCAAGCAGTTTCCGGCGCATTGTATCTTTTCACTGGGGCTTTGTTTCCAATTACCGTGCTGCCAATTTGGATGCAAACGATTGCCCGTGCCGTACCGTTAACCTATTGGCTTGAAGGCATGCGTCGCGCCTTATGGGTCGATGCCCGCAATCCAGTCTATAAAACCGGGCTTGAGCAATTGAGCACCAGCAATTTATTGTGGATTTTGGTTGGCGCAGCCATGGCAATGGCCTTAATTTCAATTCCATTGCAGCGCCGCGCCGAACATCGGGCCAAAGAAAAAGGCTTGTTGGATATGAACACGGCCTACTAAGGCGTGAACAAGACTTTGCCACCAGTCATATTGTTTTGATACAGTTCAAGGGCGTTTTGGGCTTCAGAAAGCTTAAAACGCCCTTGAATCGTTGAAGCCAGCTCATCAATCAACAATTTTTGGATATTTTTGGTGATCCGCGCAAAATTCAAAGGGTTGATCTGGCTAATCCAATCAGTCAGCCAAAAACCCGTCACATGTTTATTTTCAAAGATTAAGCTCCGTGGATCAATTTGGCATGCGCCATCGGCTAATGCGCCATAAACCATCATCGTGCTACCTTTGGGCATTGCTTTGAGCACTTGTCCAACTAATTCCCCACCAACTGCATCAAAAGCCAAATTGGCTTGCTGGGCTGCGCATAGACTGGCAAGTTCCTCGGCAAAATCAGGGCTATTGGAATTAAGCACATACTCCGCCCCTAAAACCCGCAATAATTCGACCTGTTCTGGCCGTCGCACAATATTGATCAAGGTTAATTTTTCGCGTTGGGCCAAGCGGATTAACATACGGCCCAATTGGCTAGCAGCGGCGGTTTGCACCAAGGCTTTAGCGTTGCGCTGACGCGCAATATCGATCAAAGCCCAAGCACTCACCGGATTGACAATGGCTGATGCGGCTTGCTCAAAACCTAGGCTATCGGCCAAAGGTAGGCATTGACGCGCCGCCACAATCACATAATCGGCCCACGCACCATCATCATCAGGCGATTGGGTGGCGAACGAAACCCGCTTGCCCAGCAACACTTTGCTATATAATTGATCACCAGTGCTCACAATTGTGCCACTACCTTCGAAACCAGGTACGGCAGGCAGCGGCTTTGTGATACCATACACACCATTGATAAACATCATATCCGAGGGATTAATCGGAGTAGCAGCGACTTTGACCAAGACTTCATGGGGCTTGAGTGGGCGTAAACTGCGCTCGACAAGCTCAAGTTTGGCCAAATCGCCGCTATAATCGCTAATAATCAAGGCTTTGCTACGAATAATCGTCGGATCAAACGCTGGTTGTTCGCTCATAAAATCCAGATCCTTCTCTAGGCACGTTGCGCTGCTATCATACCGCGTTTTGGCCAGAATGATCGCCTTATTTTTAACAATCTGCTACTTGACGCTGGATTATTTTGCAGTATGATCAAGATAGTTAGTTAACTTAACTAAATTGTAAGCGGCGATGTAGCCGTTAGATACAGTGACCTATTATGACAACAAGCCGTGAATATGCCCAACAATTCATTCAATTGATCGATCGAACCAAGCGCATGCCCTTGGATGGAGCCTATGCCAAAATCCATGAGCTAGGTTTATCGCATTCGCATCTACGGGCGATGTTTATTTTGGAGCACCAGCCAGGCCTGCCGATGAAGGATTTGGCCGAAGCGCTCGCCATGACTCCGCCTTCAGTCACGGTGCTCACGCGCAAGCTTGAGGCCAGTGGTTTACTCGAACGCTTACCCGATCAGGTTGATAGTCGGCGGGTATTGTTACAGCTGAGCGCCGATGGTTCGCGGATGCTCGCCGAAATGCACAATGCCCATCTTGATCGTTTTACTCAGTTGCTGAGTGGGCTTTCGCCCAGCGATCAAGCCCAATTTTTGGAGCTGATGAATCGCGCGGTCGAGGCGTTAGAGCGGATGTATCGCGAGGAATCTGAGGTTTAGCCAATATGAGCATCGAGCTTGTCCACTTCTGGAAATTCCATAGTTTAGTTATGATCACCACCCTTCCGTCCCGCCTCAAGGCGGGAAACGCAGGGGGTTTTCCTCCCCCTGCACCCCCAAAAGCACATTTAGGGGGATTTGCACATATTCACCGATGAATCCTAGGACTGTTGGCTCACAGCGGAATGCGATTAAACCTTTACGATTGTTAGGCGATAATCTGTTCTTGATCGTCGAGGTTGTTCCAGTAGGCGTGGGTCATGCGCTGTGAATTGAAGGCTGCGCCGATTTGGCCATTGCTGGCAACCAAAATCAAGCCGCCCTCGCCACCTTCGATCCGTTGGCCGAGTACTGCCACAGCGGCTTCAGCAGCAGCTTGCACATCCATGCCACGTTCAAGATTCTCGATTGCCCGCCGTGCCAGCAACACCCGAGCGATAGTTTCGCCCCAACCTGTGGTCGAACAACCGCCAGCATGGCTATCGGCGTAAAAACCACCGCCAGGAATTGGCGAATCGCCGATTCGGCCTAACGGCTTGCCACTCATCCCGCCAGTTGAGGTTGCCGCTGCAATATTACCCAAGCCATCAAGTGCCACTGCCCCCACCGTATCGGCAATCGTTTCGCTATCAGTGCTGCCTGAATCAACTTTAAAATCGCGATCACCGCTGGCCCATTGGGCCTGCCGTCGGGGCGTGATCAGGCTGGCATTATCGACAAATTCAACGCCGGCTGCTCGCGCAACTGCCTCGGCATCGGTCTTAGCAAACAAAATATGCGGGGTTTTAAGCACTGCTTGCGCGGCCAGAATGGGATTTTTGATGCCCTCGACAGCGGCAACTGCGCCTACATCAAGGCTCGTGCCATCCATCAAGCCAGCATCCATTTGCACAAAGCCTTCGCGATTGAGCACACTGCCATAACCAGCATTGAAGGCTGGCAAATCTTCCAAGATAATCACAGCGGCGGTAGCGGCTTCAAGCGCCGTGCCACCAGCCTGCAATACCGCCTTGCCTGCTTGCAATGCAGCTTGAATTCCAGCGGCGTGGTCTGGGCGTAATGAATCGGGAATATCGCCAGCGCCACCGTGAACGGCAATTGCTAAGGGCATAAATACCTCATATCGAATTAAATAAAAAAACTACGCCCAGCAATTATACGCTAGACGTAGTGATTTTTTAGAAGGCTTTTTTGAGCAAACCAATCGCGCCTTGTTTCCACGGCACGCGGTGGGTCACCCCTGAAGCATTGGCAAACGAGTTGCGATTGTCGATATACCACTTGAAGTTACGAATCAAGGCATCTTGGTTGGAGAATTTAGGCTTCCAGCCAAGTTGGGTTTCGGCCTTTTCGATTGAGACAAATGAGTCTTTCGAGGCGGTTTCGTAAACCCACTTGTAGAGCGGCGAAACCCGCAAAAATTCCAACGCGCGTAGCGTCCAAATGGCTGGAGTTGCTGGTGAGCCAATGATTTTTTTGCCATGGCCAGCATAATCAAGCACCGCTTGATAATCTTCCTTCATGGTGGCGAATTCTTTCGCGCCAACATTGAAGGTATCGTTGGCAACTTCAGCAGGCAAGGTCATCGACAAATAAATCGCATCGCAGAGATCTTCAACATCGAGCAATTGATAGCGATTTTTGCCATTGCCAATCATCGGGAAGTTGTGACCATCGATGGCCCAATCGTAGAGCAAAGCGAAAACACCAAGCCGTTCTGGCCCGATAAACGATTTCGGACGAATAATCGGCACTTCCATGCCTTTGGCGCGATATTCCAAGGCCACATATTCGGCCATCACTTTGGCTTTGCCATATGGCCCAACTCCATCCAAACGGTCGTTTTCAACCAATGGATGATGGTCGGGAATGCCATAAACTGCGGTTGATGAGATGTGAACCACCCGTTTTACGCCATGTTTTTTGGCAACTTCCAGCACATTGCGCGTGCCATCAATATCGGTCGAAAAAATATCTTCAGCTGGATAAAGCGGCAAGGCTGCGGCAGTATGTACAACGAAATCAACGCCTTGCATGGCCCGATCAAGCCCAGCAACGTTGCGAATATCGTCTTTAACAATCGTGATATGATCTTTGAGATCAGTATAGGTCCAATCGGCAAAATCATAGGAAACTAAGTCGTAGCCTTTGGCATCAAGGTAGCGCAAAAGGTTAATTCCAAGGAAGCCTGCGCCGCCTGTTACGAGCACTTTTTGACGAGTCATGATTGTATCAATCCTCAAACAATTCAATTTTAGATTATTTGCACATAATATCACAATTTGTTGGGGCTATGCTACACTAGGAGTTAGGGATCAGGCTTCGGGTTTCAGGGTTCAGATGAAGGGAAGTATAACTATTCCTAGCCCCTCATCCCTAGCCCCTGGCCCCTTCAAGTAACAATTTCGCGCATGAGGCGCTGTTTGACATGAGTGTTGACGTTGAAGTTCTGCGGCAATTTACCCGTTTTGCTGCACTCGATCCATTAGCTTTGCGCGATCTTGCCCGAGCGATGGAAGTTCGTTCGTTTCGGCCTGGCCAATATTTGGTGCTGGAAGATGATCCGCGCTTTGGCTTGTTTGGCATTTTAGAGGGGCGGGTGCGGCTTTCGCGTACCGCCAGTGATGGCCGTGAACAGGTGCTCTCGATTGCTGAAACTGGCGAGTTGTTTAATATTGAGCCATTTGTTGATGCTGGGCCAGCTCCGGCAACTGCCCGTGCTATGGCTCCGACCCGCTGTGTGCATTTGCCAACTGCCGCCTTGCCCGATGTGTTACGAAGTCATCCTGAGTTTACCTTGATTTTGCTGCGCGATTTGGCGGCCCAAGCGCGTGATTTAGCAGTGTTACTGGAAGATTTGGCGTTTCGCACGGTGCGAGCACGTTTGGCACGAATTTTATTGCACGAGGCGGCTGATGGAACCGCTGCATTGACTCATCAGGAATTGGCAGCCCGGGCAGGCACGGTGCGCGAAATTATTGGCCGAACCCTGCGCCAAATGTCCGATGAAGGCTTAGTGGAGTTAGCTCGTGGCCATGTATTGGTCTTAGATATGCAAGGGTTGGCAGCGCTGATCGAAAATTAGGCTAATTCAATATATTCATACACGTCGTTCAGCTTGAGTTGCGCATTAATCGCCTCAAGCTGAATTGTTTGCTCTAGCGACCAAAACTCGATCAATAACCAACGGTGATCAGTTTGGCGTAGATACAACTCGCAATGACAGCGATCTTGCGCAATTACAAGGTAAATTTGCAGGCTGCTGATGGTTCGATAGTGCTCAAATTTCATTCCGCGATCATAATTTTCGGTGCTTGGCGATAACACTTCGATTAAACATGTTGGATTAAGCAGGGTATCTGGGTGTTCGCTACCAAATTCAAATGTTCCACAGGCAACCGAAATATCAGGATAGGTATATAAACCTGTTTGACTAATTTGTAAACGGAGATCGCTAGGAAAAACTCGACAAGGGCTTTTGCGTAATTGTTGATGTAGACTTGCAATAATGTTGCTCACAATTAAATTATGCCGAGCGCTAGCTCCAGTCATTGCATAAACTTTGCCTTGATAATATTCGTGTTTGATGCCCGTTTCTTTTTCGATGGCTATATACTCATCGAATGTTTTAGATGGTATAGCCTCTGCACTCATAACAACTCCTTATCGATAAAGTCTCCCTCATAATTCCAAAAAGCGCTTGACTGCTTGCTCGGAGCTAAGTTGAGGGTCGGCTTTGAGCCATTGTTGATGTAGCCGCAAAAATGGCACAACATGATGCGTGCCAAGTTGGACTTCGCGCAAATAGAGTCGGCTCATGGGGTAGGCTGCTTCGTAATACCCTGAGCTATGAAAACGCTTGACCGTGGTTTCGATGTCGTAGATCACCACCCGATGTTTGACCCGCCAACCCTGTGGTTTGCGCTCGGCAATCGCATATTTAGCCCACGGATTACCATCAAGCGGCTGGCCCACCGCTCCAGTCGTGACGATCATCCGCCCATCCCAAGGCCGAAATTGCGGAATATGGTTGTGCGAACGAATGATCGTCTGCGGAGTATCGACAAACATCGCGGCTAATTCACGTTGGGGAGTGATTGCAAACACTGAATCTTGATCGTGGCGCGGCGAGGCATGGACCACCAATAAATCATCGGTGTGATAGGTTGTTGCCAGATTATGTAATGCAGCCCGTTCAGCTTGACTAAATTGATTGACCGTCCACAGCGAGGGTTTCCACAAATCGCTGGCCCATTCTGGTGGGCGCACGGGCAAATCATAATCACGAATATAGCGTTCATGATTGCCTGCCAGCAAGGTGTAGCCAGTGGCGCGGGCCAAATCGAGGCATTCACGCGGATCAGGCCCGCCGTTGATCACATCGCCATTAATGACGACGTGATCAACCGCTTGGCTTTGAAGATCGGCCAGCACAGCCTCGAAAGCGGCTAAATTGCTATGAATATCGCTGAGGATGGCAATTCGCATTATTCTGCATCTGGATCTGTGGGGGGTTCCCACGGATACACAATCCACTGATCGGTTTCAGCGGCAAAGAAATCGGGCTTGCCTTCAACTTTCGATGAACCTGGTTTGAAGTGCAGCACCGCAACTTCGTAATTGGCTCCGGCAGTATCGAGCCGTTGTTTCACAGCAGCGATCGTGCGGCCACTATCCCAAATATCATCAATCACTAATAATTTCTTGCCCACAATCAGCGGATCGCTGGGGAATTGCAAGAAAGTAGGGACTTCACGGGTTGTGCCAATTCCAGTGTAAAATTGCACCGCTGCAACCAGAATATTGCGCCAGTTGCGACGTTGGCTAATCAAGCAGGCTGGAATCATCCCGCCACGGGTCACAACGAGCAAGGCATCATAATCATTATGCAATTGTTCGTTAATAATTTCAACTAATGATTGAATTTCATCCCATGAAAGGACATGTTTGATGGTCATACGTTCTGCCTCGTTGAATCGCATTAGGCCTCTCATCGTGGGGGACCTCCCCAAACTAGGCGGTAATGAGCGCCGTCAATTAAGCTATTCGCGCTATTGTACCAGATAGGAGCTAGTATGAAACATTCTTCAACCGCGATCGCCCAACTGTTGCTCGAGGCTGGAGCGGTGGTGCTTTCGCCCGATAGGCCCTTTCGCTTTGCATCGGGCATTCTTTCGCCCATTTATTGCGATAATCGCTTACTGTTGGCCCAAGTAAGCGCCCGCCGCACCATCACCGAAGCAATGTGCCAGCAAATTAGCGATGAATTATTGAACAGCGAAGTGATCGCTGGAACGGCTACTGCTGGAGTGCCATGGGCGGCGTGGGTGGCCCATGAATTAAGCTTACCAATGGCCTATGTACGTTCGGGAGCCAAAAAATATGGCCGTGGCCAGCAAGTTGAAGGCGGGGTTCAAGCCAATCAGCGGGTCGTCGTCATCGAAGATCTAATCAGCACAGGCGGTAGTTCATTGGATGCCGTCGCGGGGTTGCGTCAGATTAACGCACTTGTGGCCGATTGTTGTGCGATCTTTACCTATGAGATGGAAGAATCCAAACAGCGCTTTAATGCTGCTGGCGTGCGCTTGATGACCTTGACCAATCTTTCGACCTTGTTGGATGTGGCGGCTCAACAAAACTACATTCGCCCTGAACATCGCAGCTTAATCAGCGATTGGGCCAGCGATCCTGCTGGCTGGGCCGATCGAGCTGGAATTAGCGCCGAGTAACTCTCCACACTTACAGATAAACTTCTGAGCACGAAGTTTGTTTCGTGCTCATTTTAATTAACTGGTTGTCCACGGCATTAATGTTGCGATTACCCGTTCGATATGCTGCTCAAGCTCAGCCTCAGCCAGAATATTGATTTGAGCTAAAGCATTGCTAAAAGAAGCTAAGGCCAAGGGCAAAATTCCCAATGAAATTACGGCGAGTAAAAATGTAGGATGACTAAATTGTTGAAATTTGCCTTCAGCCCGCAGCGCCTCGAAAAATGGCTGCATCATGGCGCTGAGCGGGCGTAATTGCTGCATAAAATAATTAAGCCGTTCGCCGCCAGTAATGCTTTCGTGCACCATCAAGCATGGCACTTCGCAAAAGCTCGCCGAAAGCCGAATAATCGTAGCAAGTGAGCGTTTGATCACGGCGCTTGGTTCGTGCTGCTCGGCAATCGCGCTATTAACCAATGGCACTAAGGCACTGAGATATTCGGCCAATGCTGCATCGACTACTGCCTGCCAAATCGCCTCTTTCGAGCCAAAATGATGTCGCAACAGGCCATGCGTTACCTCAGCATGGCTGGCAATATCGCGCAAACTAATGCCTTCAAAACCCTGCATTGCGAAAAGCGTGCGAGCGCTGACCAAAATCCGTTGGCGAGTTTGTTGGGCGGTGCTATCGGGCTGGCGACCGCTGAGTTTTTCGTTAGGTTGGTTCATTGGTAATTCATTTCTAGAATTAATAGTGCTCCCTCACCCCAACCCCTCTCCCACTGCAACGGGCGAGGGGCTTTTGGTTTGGTAGTTCCCCCTCGCTCAGCGGACTAGGGGGTGAGGGAATTAAACTAATAATTATCCTCTTGACAAATTATGCTATCCGACTGTATAGTCATTGTCAAATACTACACGAACGGATAGCAAAAAAAATATGTGAGGAATTGATAATGACCGAAACCGCCTATGCAAGCCCCGCCTTAATTGCGCCCAGCCCACGTGGCCGCCTGTTGATTGGCAATTTACACGATTTTATCGATGATTTTCTGGTAACGATGGAGCGCGATTTTATCAACCACGGCGATATTGTGCGCTACCAAATTGGCTCGCGCATTGTGCATGTGGTTTCGCACCCCGATTATGCCCAGCATGTATTGGTTGAGCATCAGCGGGATTTTCCCAAGGTTGGTGGCAATGGTGGTTTACAAATTATCGCTGGCAATGGCTTGATTTCGAATCCCAGCCCTGAATCGTGGCTGATTCAGCGGCGCATGATGCAGCCAATGTTCCATCGCAAACGCCTCGCGGCCATGGGTGAAAAAATCGATGCCGCCGGAGCACGTATGATCCAGCGTTGGCAAGCTTTGCCCGATGCAGCGACCATCGATATGGATCATGAGATGCTGCAAGTGACCCTTGATATTATTATGCAAACCATGTTTAGTGCCGATATGCTGGGCGAGGTGGGCAAATTGGCTCCAGCAGTTACGGCGGCGGTCGATTATGCCAATTATCGCATTTTCAACCCATTCAGCTTGCCCTTGCCAATGCCAACCCGCCGCAATCGGGCCTATATGCAAGCTCGCAAAGTGCTGGATAGCATGATTTTTGGCTTGATCAAACAGCGGAGAGCTGCTACCGAGCCAGTTGGCGATTTGCTGGATATGTTGCTCGAGGCCCAAGATGCCGAAACTGGTGAGCGCATGAGCGATGAGCAAATCCGTGATGAGGTGCTCACAATTTTTGCAGCTGGCCACGAAACCACGGCCAATACCTTGACTTTTGCCTGGTATTTGCTCAGTGAGCATCCCGAAATTCGCAGTCAATTGCAAGCTGAATTAGATCAAGTGTTGCAAGGACGAGCGCCTAGCGTCAACGATTTGCCAAATTTGCCCTATACATTGCAAGTATTCAAAGAGGCCATGCGCTTATATCCAGCTGCGCCAATTACCGGGCCACGCCGCGTAACCAAGCCAACCCAGCTTGGTGGCTACGATTTGCCGCTCAATTCGCAAGTGATCGTCAGCATCACCAATTTGCATCGGCATCCGGCTTTTTGGGAAAATCCTTTGCAATTTGATCCGAGCCGTTTCGCGCCAAATGCCAATCAGCCACGCCACCATTTGGCGTTTATGCCGTTTGGGGCGGGGCCGCGCAAGTGTATCGGCAATAATTTGGCCGAGATGGAAGGCGCATTATTGCTGGCATGCGTGGCCCAACATTACAACCCACAATTACAGCCAGGCCACCAAGTTAAGCCTGAAATGGCAATTACCATGCGAGCCAAGGACGGAATGCCGATGTTCTTGAAACGCCGTTAAATGCCAAAGCCCCGCGATCAACGCTTTGATCACGGGGTAAATTGCTGGATTAAGTTTCTTTCAGCAGTTTGTAATCATCGGGATTATCGAAGCCCGCGATCCAAGCGGCGGCTTGATGGCAACTGCGCATGGTTGGGGGCACACGCAAAACATAGCGCCGATCAGTTGAAGGGCATTGCACCGCCAAACAAACCAAATCTTCGTCATTGGGCATGGGCATTTGCAACAAGCGCCGCACGCCGCCAGTATCACGGTCGCGATCAAGCTCTTTGGCTTCGGCTTGAGCAAAAAACTCTTCGTAGCCTTTGCGTTCGAGCAATACCCGCCGCCGCTCAACATTAACCTCGTCGATAATTTCGCTAACGCTGATCGTTTCTGGTTGGAAGGCGATGCGCTCATCAATTGGCACGCCATTCCAGCGCAATTGACTCACTTGGCTAGCTTCGGGCAGGCTGGTAATTTCGGTATTGCCCAAATCGAGCCATGAATGCACTACTAAACCTGCTGGCAATTCGGTCAAACTACTGCATCCGCGCACACTGAGCTGAGCTAATTCGCCGAGCCAATTGGGCAAATTGGGCATGTTGATACAGTTGCGGGCCACAATCCGCCCAACGCTGATCCGGCCTGTGCTTGGCCAACGCCGAAAATTCACACAATCGGTCAAATCGAGGAAATTAACATCAATTCCTTCGGGCAGGCTTTCGAGCGCACTACAACCACGTAGCACCAACGAGCCAACCTTGAGATTGCGCGGCAAACTCTTGAGATGAATATTGTTGCTCAGATTCAGCCGATTTTGCACATGCACCAAGGGCAAATGCTCAATGCTCGTGCCACGGAGATCAAGTTCAAAGCAGTGCAAACCTTCGGGAATGCTGGTCAAGCCCGTGCAACCACTCAGATCCAAGCGGCCAGCGTGTAAATCTTTGGGCAAATAGCGCAATTTGGTGCAATTTTTGGCTTCAATCGCGGTTGCCACCAGCCCGCGTGGCAAAAATTCAATATTGTTATCCAAAACCAACGTGCCATTAATTGGGCGGCCACCGAGATCTTCGACCCCAGCGCGAATTTGGGCTAAGGCAGTGGCGACAGTCAGCATTGCATCATTCATCGAACTATCCTCAAGGGCTGGTGGTAATGGGAGAGGATTACCACCAGCCGCAGCATTAATCAACGACTCGGCGAATTTCTTGGGGTGAATATTCGCGTTGCATCCAAACCCGATACGTACCGCGTGGCAATTCGATCATGGCATGTTCTTCATGAATAAGTTGGGCGTTATCGGCGGTTACTTCGACGAACAATGAATCGCCGCGTTGCCACAATGCCACAGTGTCGGCCAGCTTAAAACGATGGCTATGACCAGTGACTTCGCCATAGGCCAAAGTCGAGCCATTGCGCGGCGTTGCATCACTAGGAATTTGATCAATTGCTGCGATGAGGACATCACCATGTCGCCACATTGAAGCACCCTTTCTGCTCTGTTGAGCACTAATGCCGCTGCGAATGCTGCCGTTCCAGCGACCTTGCTTAAGCTAGTATAGGGCTTCGACGTGTCAAAGAATGTCACAGTAATCAAGCGTTTGATCTTTCTCGATGCGAGGTAATCATTTTGTAAAGTCTTTAATCTTGGTTTGCCACCATAATCCTGCTAATCAGCCAAACTGCTGCTTGAGCCACTTGACCACAACTTGCAAACTATCCAAATTAATTTCGTGGCCCATGGCAAATTCATGGTATTCCAACTGCACAGGCAGAGTTTGCAGAAAATCGCGAATCGCCCGCCCATATTGAATTGGAATAACCTCATCGTATACGCCATGCACCGCCACAATGGGCTTGTTGGCGATGTGCTCACGGTCGGTTTGCGGGCCAACTTCGGGCATCCAACGGCCACTCATCAAAATTGTGCCAGCAATCAATTCGGGCTTGGTCAGGGTTGCGCCTAAACTCATAATTGCGCCTTGCGAAAAACCACCCAAGTAAATTTGTTTAGGATCGCAATCGTAGGCGTTGCATGCTTCGAGCAAAAAGCGTTGCACTGTCTCCCAGCTTTTTTGGGCTTGTTCGGTATCAATGTTAAAACCTTTGGCATGCCAATGAATATCGAACCATGAAAAGCCGCCAAATTGATAGCGATGTGGTGCACGGGCCGAAACCACGCATAACCGTGGGTCGAGATATTGAGCCAAAGGCAACAGATCATGCTCGTTGGCTCCTACGCCATGCAGCATGACTAACAAGGGAGCTTTAGCCTCGGCATTGGCTTGGCGCGGTTTAACGACTTCGTGGGTTAATGAAAATTGACTCATAGAATTTATTTTGCTCCTTAGGCCCAGCGACGACCGCCATCAACAAAGATGGTTTCGCCAGTAAAATAGGGCGATTCAACGATAAAACGCACAGCTTTGGCAATATCTTCGGGCACGCCCAGCCGTTTCAAAGGAATTTTGTTTAATGAATTGCTGTCTTCTTGCCAACCATCGGGCAAAAGTGCTACCCCAGGCCCAACCGCTCCAACCCGAACATTGGGCGCTAAAGCCAAAGCCAAACCACGGGTCATCATAATTAATGCAGCTTTGGTCATGCCATAGGGCACAAAACTAGGCCATGGCACTTCGCCACCAACATCAGCAATATTTACAATCACGCCGTGTTCAGGCATCAATTTGGCGGCAGCTTGGGCACAAAAAAAGGGGGCACGTTGATTGAGTGCAACTAAATCATCCCAAGTTTGCTGGCTTATGCTGCCAATCGGCGTGCGTGGAAAATCGGCGGCACTATTGACCAAAACTGCCAACGTACCACAACGTTCGCCAATTGTTTGAAACATTGTCTCGATTGCAGCCACATCACGCAGATCGGCGCTATAAGCCCAAGCCTCACGACCAAGTGACTGAACCTCGCTACAGGTTTGTTCGGCCTCAGCCTGAGCTGCATTGTAGTGAATAATTAAATTGTAGCCAGCGCGGGCTAATTCAAGTGCAATTGATTTGCCCAAGCGCCGTGCGCCGCCCGTAACGATGGCCCAGCCATTGCTCATAATTCGACCTCTGTTTGCTTCTGAAAAATTAATAAAAACTGATGCACCTGATTGGCGACAAAGCTATAGGGATAGCCAAATGGATAGAGCATCGCACTTTGATCGTACCAGATGCGATAGCCACGATAGCGCAGCTGTGATAATTGATACAACGCTGACACAATATCGGCATGGAGCATGTTATGATGCTCTGGGGTTGGTTGCAGATCTTTGACAAACAACACCAAATGGCCGCCAACCCGCAACGGTTGCAAGGTTTGCGCCACAATCGTGGTCAACTCACGCAGAAAGGTCGGATAATCGACATTGCCAAGATCGGCGGGATCATCGGTGAAGGGCGTGGCCGCCCCATTGCCCTGTTTGCGGCGTTGACCAGTCCGCGCCCGACTGAGCATTGAACTGTAGGGTGGGTCGGTCAAAACCAAATCAAAGCGTTGTTGTTGGATACTTGGGCTGTTGAGCAATTCGCGGGCATCGCCTTGCAAGACTGGTAAACGAGCCAAATTCAGCGCATCAGCCGCCTGTGCATACAAATCGATATATTGCGGCGACAATTCGATGCCAATTGCTTGGCGTTGGGTTTGGGCACAAGCCAGCAGCGTGCCACCAACCCCTGCAAATGGGTCGAGCACCCAACCATTGGGCTTGGTAAAAAAACGAATAATTTCGCTAAGCAAGGCTGGTGGTTTGGGCGATGGATGGGCTTTGCGAATATGATGGGCTGCCGAGGCAGGGCCACGAGTTGGGTAAGCACTGGCTAAAATTGGGGCTGACCAAGCCGCCCATTCCTCAGCAGTTAAATCATTGAGTGGCGTTGGTGGCGTGCCAGTTAGCGCAATCGAACGCGTTGCATAAAGCCATTCGCGCCCCGATAAATCGTTTAACTGGTTGCGACGGTGGGGCTGTTGCGCTTCTGAATCGCTCATAACGGCTCCTTCTTTCGCGGACACACGGGTTGAGCTATTGTAGCATTGAACCAGCAGACCTCAGCATTGCCAAAACCTAGCCGCCATGAATTTAGAAAAATCATTCTCAAGGAGTACAATTTATGAGTGACCAATCATCACGGGCCGCGTATGCTAATCAAGTGCAAATTAGCGGCAGTCCCTACGATTTTACGATCGATTTTGCCTGTGTCGAAGATGTTCGTAACAATACTGCCAGTGTTCAACCAATCGCCCGAATTATGATGAGCCCGCAACATACTAAAGTGTTGGCGTTGATGTTGCTCAAGCATGTGGCGGCCTATGAGCATGCAATTGGCGTGATTGAATTGCCAACAGCCTTGCTGAATGATATGAAACTGGGTAACTTAGAACATTTCATCAGCCAAGTCAATCTCAATGAATAATCGGCAGGGACAGAGAAGAAATAGCATGTCAGTCCATTCGAAGTCGTTATCGCCATTACCAACAACTCGCCAACGTTGGTATCAACGCCTGCCTTTAGGCTGGGTAATTGTGATCGGTTTTTTAGTTGTGGGTTTGTGTTACCCAATCATCTACTTTGGACGCACCGCAGTTCCATTAATCTATATCGATCAAGGCGATCAGGCCATGCTCGATGGCAAATGGGATACTGCTCGTGAAGCCTACACCAAGGCGATGGATTGGAGTGTCGATTACGAAGAACCATTCGATCTGCGCTGGAGTTTAGCCCTTCGTGCTAACGCGATTCAGGCAGCAGTTGATGATTTTGGCACGGTGATTACGGCGCATCCTGGGCGTTATATGGCTTATTGCTATCGCGCTGAAGCCTATCTGGAGTTGGATCAACCAAATCCAGCGTTGGCCGATTATCAAGCCTGTTTAGCCCATGATCCTAGCCCAATTTGGCAGGCAACCGCCCGCAACATGATCGATTTTTTGCAAAATAAATAATGGAATTAGCTGATGCAAGCAGTATTGATTATTGGCCATGGGAGTTTGTTCGCTGGTTCAGGCGCAACCATGCTACGTTTGGCCGCGCGACTGCGTGAACGTGGCGTTACCCAATTGGCTGGAGCAGGCTTTCTCAATTATAGCCAGCCAGATTTGGCCCAAGCAACTGCCCGTTTGGTAGAGCAAGGCGCAACTGAAATTAGCGTCTTGCCTTATTTTTTGATCGATGGCTATTTTGTCCAAGTGAGTTTACGTCAACAAGTTGAGCAAATTGCCGCCAATTATCCTGATGTGGCTTTTTCTATGGCTCCAGCGTTTGGCGAACACCCAGCCTTGGCCCAACTTGTGCAAAAACGGGCTGATCAAGCATGGCCTAAATTGGATTATGCACAAGCTGGATTGCTGGTGATGGTGCATGGTAGCCCACGCCCAACCTCGAATGCCCCAATTGAAGCAGTTGCTGAACGGGTGCGCCAAGCAACGCCTTGGGCGGCAGTTCAGGTCTGTTTTATGGATTTGAATGAACCAAGCATCGCGGATGCACTTGATAGGCTAGTGGATCAAGGCTTGGCGCAGCTTGTGGCCGTGCCCTATTTTATTCAATTTGGCAGCCATGTGCGCGAAGATTTGCCCGAAATTATTCAAGCAGGCCGTGAGCGTCATGCGCATACCGCAATCATGTTGGCGCAGCATCTTGATTACGACGAATTATTAATCGATGTGCTAACAGATCGGGCAGCTGAGCGCCGACCTATTAGCAATATTGGATGAGGAAATAGATGAGTCGTTTTCCAAATAGCCAAGTGCATCGCTGGGATCTAACGCCTGAGCAAGCGATCGATCTGCAACTGCAACTACGCGATCAAGTGCGTTTAGTCGATGATTTTGCTCAGCCGCTCCAAACGGTAGCTGGCGTTGATGCCGCCTTTGAGGATGATGGCGCGACGACGCGTGCGGCAATCGTCACATTGAGCTTTCCAGCGCTTCAGCCAATCGAAAAAACTTTAGTTCGTCGCCCAACCACATTTCCCTATATTCCTGGTTTGCTGTCGTTTCGCGAAATTCCGGCAGTTTTGGCGGCGTTGGAGCAATTGCAGCAGTTGCCTGATGTGTTGTTGTGCGATGGAATGGGCGTTATGCACCCGCGTCGTTTTGGCATTGCCGCCCACTTGGGCGTTTTGACCGATTTACCAACGATTGGCGTTGGCAAAAGCTACTTATGTGGAACCCACGAACCAGTGCCTGATCAGCAAGGCGCGTGGGTTCCAATGTTTGATGTTGGTGAACAAATTGGGGCAGTTGTGCGGACGCGGGTTGGCACAAAGCCACTGTACATCTCACCTGGCCATAGAGTGAGTCTTGCTACCGCTGTCGATTTAGTGTTGCGTTGTACAACCAAATATCGATTGCCCGAAACCACCCGCCAGGCCGACCAGCTTTCCAAAGATAAAGCCAACAATGGTGGACTGCAATTGCCCTAACTACCAACGATTAGGCTATGGGCTATCGGAATATTGATTGCTATTTCCAACCAATCCCCATAGCCATGAACCCCTGCGCCTCTGGGTTAAAAATCTAGGCTAAATCTACCCCATGGCCTGCGACATCGGCTAATTGCAGGGTTCCGCCAGTTTGGGCAAAGCCACCAACAAACGGGTGCTCAGCAATAAATAACGGTGTATCAAGATCGATAAAATCGAAGCCGCCATTGCCAGCCGCCAGATTGGCCGAAAAGCTCATAGCCAAAATACTTTCAACCATGCCGCCAATCATCAAGCCCAAGCCAGCTGCCTGCGCAATTGCAATCATCTTTAAGCCTTCAGCTACGCCAGCCTTCATCAATTTAATGTTAATCACTGAGGCTGTGCCTTCGCGAGCAATTCGTAGCACATCGTGAGCCGAACGCGCCGATTCATCGGCAGCCACAGCAAAGCCTGATTGAGCCGTCACTTGGGCCATACCCACCCAATCTTCGCGCGGCAACGGTTGCTCGAACAATACCATCGGAATCGCTGCAGCCTTGCAAGCAGCGCAAAAAGCTAGTGCTCGCTCAGCATCATAGCCACAATTGCCATCAACAATTAATGGTGCTGTGGGTGCAGCTTGATGAATTGCCCGCAGCCGCGCCAAATCATAGGCCACATCAACCCCAGCCGTTTTAACTTTGATCGATTTGATGCCACGGGCAAGAATGGCCTTGGCTGAAGCCGCCGCATGCACCTCATCACCTGCGGTAATCGTCATGTCAGTTTCAAGTTGCTGAGTTACGCCACCAAAAAAGGTATGCAACGGCATGTGATAATGGCGGGTTAAGGCATCGAGCATGGCCATTTCAAGGCCACAACGAGCGGCAGCAGCCTCATGCTCAGCCTGATCAAGCGTCGCTGCTAGTTTGCGCCATGAACGTACATCGGCTCCAATCAAATGGCTTTGCAAGCGCTCGATCGCGGCAATTGTGCCAGCCTGGGTTTCGCCGCTGACCGCTGGAAAAGGAGCTGCCTCGCCCAAGCCAAGCGTGCCATCAGCCAACTGAACTTTGACTAAAACATTGGCGGCGACCGCTTGCGCCCCGCTAGCAATTGCAAAAGGCTCGGTCAAAGGCAAATTAATCGCTTCGGCACTGATTGACTGAATCGTTGTCGGCATAGCAAAGCTCCTATCCTACAAAGCTGTTGATGTTTGTATTATAGCGGGGTTAGCTGGGCGACCCATGCTTGAACTTCGTTGGTGCGACGATGGCCGATTGCCTGCAACATAGCCAAACTAGCCTCACCAAATTCCAAGGCTTGTTCTGGTTGGGCTTGAGCTAAATAGGTGCGAGCCAACCCATAGCCCATCAAGCCTTGCCACTCTTTGAGGCCAATTGCGCTGGCTTGCTCGTAGCCTTGCTGAAATTTCGCTAAGGCCAAGCCATAATCACCCTGCACCAGCCCAAGTTCAGCAAAATTATTCAGATAAACACAGATAATTAAGGGAATATTGAGGGTGGTTGCAATTGGATAGCCAGCGTTGGCCACAGCCAAGGCCTCACTATATTTGGCTTGATGGCGTAGGGTTTCGCTCAAATGGCCTTGCAAAAAGCTGATAATTAATTGATTACCCACTTGGCGAGCTAAATCCAAGCCCTGATTAAGCTGTTGAGCCGCTCGCACATATGCGCCTTTATAGTTGCTGATACTGCCTAAATAAACCAATAAAAAGCCCATCCGCTCCTGTTGGCCTTGGCTACGGGCAATTTCAAAAGCTTCGTTAAGATAGGCCTCGGCTTGATCATCAAGCCCTTGGCGCATACAAATCACGCCCAGATTATTTAACAACTCGCTAATTCGTTCAGGAATATTCAACTGGCGACAGATAGTCAAGCCTTCGGAAAAATAGGCTTTGGCTGCTGCATAATCGCCGCGATTGGTTTCAACTGTACCTAATAATGCCAAAGCCTTGCCGATTACATCAATATGGTTGGTTAAACGAGCTGCGGTTAATGCCGTTTGTAAATCGGCAATTGCTGCATCGTAAGCACCACGATTGGAATAAGCCGCCCCACGTTTGACCAAAATATCGGCAATCAGTTCATTATCCTGATGACGTTGGGCAATCTCTAAGGCCTGTTCTAAATAGACATAGGCTTGATCATAAAAGCCTTGGTTAATGGAACTTGCCCCTAAATCATTTAAAATACTGGCTTCGATTAAGCTTGCATGGGCTTGACGTGCCCGTTGTAAGCCTTGCTCGAAATAATTCAGTGCCACCGAATATGATTTAGAAAATGTCGCTAAACGGCCAGCGTACAACAAGGCCGAGGCGGCACTTTGATGATCATTACTGGTTTGAGCGGCCTCAACTGCCCAATTGCATAAATTATGGCGACGCTCAATATCGCTGCTATATTCGATGAAATAGCTAAATGCCACAGCGCTGGCTAAAAATTGCGAATGTTTTTCGTTATAGGCAGTTGCCAAAGCATTATAAATATTATCAGCATCCAGCTCAAAAGCAGCAAGATCACGCGGATTTTCAATCACAAAATTCAACCAATAATTCAAAAATCGCTGATGACATTGTTGATAATATAATTGCCAATCAAGGTTTGGCTGTTGGATAGTTGTTGCAAGAATGCTCATATCACAACACCTGAGCAATTTCAGAAAGTACAAAATGCTGAGTTAATGGGTGCAGATAGTAGCGTAATTGGCCAAAATGCTCACCTTCATTTAATTCCAGTAGCGATAATTTCCACAACATATCAATACTATGGGCTAATTCAGCCGCAGGTAAGGCACTAATTTGCTGCATTGCTCGCCAATCGCAGCCATTCGATGGCACAAACCGCGCTAGCGAAACTAATAATTGCTTGGCGCTTAGCTCCAGCAGTGTCCATGAACGTTGAAACAGAAACATATAAAAGCGCACATAGGCATCTTCATCGCCAGGGTTGAGTTGAGTCACACTTTGAACATGCTGCAACACCAAATCCAATGGCAACGAAGCCAATTGACTAACAACCAATTTCATGGCCAAGGGTGAGCCACCAGTCGCCTTGATAATTGGCTGAAGATCGTCAAGGCTGGCCTGTTGCAGCCATTGCACGCCTTTTTCGCTGGCATCTTGGCGAATAAACAGCGCTGCTTGTTCAGCTTCCAAGCCAATCAAGTGCACGCTAAATACTTCGCCCTTGAAGCGTTGGCGGCTAGTCAAGATAACTTTGCTTGGTTGCAACAGCGGGCGCAATTTTTCTAATAGCACTTGCTGTGGCTCGCCCGAGGTTTCCAAATTATCGAGCACTAAAAGGATGGGCTGATGTTTGAGCACCTGTTGCAGTCGTTGAAATTTTTCTTCAACGCTCAACTGAGCCACATCGGCCAAGGCCAATTGCCGCGCCAAATTGGTAATCAGGCTATCAAAGGTGAGGGGTTGATTGGGTAAAATGCCACCACCCTGTTGCGGTTCAGCGCTAATCCAAATTGGGCGATATTCAGGCTGTTGGGCCACAAAACGCTGCATTAAATCCATTGCTAGCGCCGTTTTGCCAATGCCGCCCATGCCGTCAATCGCAATCACCCAATAGCCTTCACGGTCACCGAGGTGTTGCAACACTTGGCGCACAAGGCTATCACGGCCAACCAATTGGCGATAGCGTTTGGGCAAATTTGGATCAAGCACTTTGCTAGCCACCACTGGCTGGATTAGTGTTTGAGCTGGTGGATAACCGCCAGCCGTCAAAAAAGCCTCAATCCAGCGTTGATCATGCACGCCACGTTGTTGGAGCGTGCGGGTTAGTTGCTCCAAATCGGCTAATTTAGTCGGGAGATTACCACGCCGCCAATAATCGATCACGCTACCGCCGTTGCGCCCCATGGCATAGCCCAATTCATCTTGGATCACTTGGAGCGGCTTGGACTCACGCAGGCGAATCTGATAGAGCGCCTCGGTTAATAATTGGGCAAATTTTTCCCCTGAAGCAGGCATAGCAAACTCCCAACAAGCAAGATTGACAACTGGTAGTAGCAGCAACTATAGCATAGCTGGCTAGCTGGCTAGTATGACTTTTTGCACACTGCTCGGATCATTTTTGGAGCAAATTCGGAGCACAAAACCAACTCTTCGGAGTCGGCTTGCATTATGCTCTAGCTACAGTAGAAGCACGGCGAAGGTGCTGTGTGAGTAGCAAAAGGATGCAATGATGTCACGAATTCTAGTTGTTGGCTTGTTGGTGTTGATGAGTTTGTTTAGCTCAATGGTTGTACCGTTGGCCGCCGCCAAACCACAGGCTGCTCCCGCATTTTGTGAGTGTACCCAATATGTCTATGCCAAAAAAGGCTTGAGTGGTAGCTATGGTCATGCGCATACGTGGGATGATAGCAATGGCGTGCTCCCACGCAACGGTTATCGGCAATATTCAATCCCGCAAGTTGGTGATGTAGTGGTTTTCTCACAGGCAGCCATGGGCAATCAGTATGGTCATGTTGCGATTATCACAGCGGTCGCGCCAAACTATGGGCCAATCAGCGTGCGTGGAGCGAACCAAGGTGGTAGCGAAACTGAAGGCAATTGCAATAATGTTAACACTCGGAGCTACAACCGCAACGGGGCAACCTTCTGGCGTAAATAATTACAAAGCTGGTTAAAATAACAAACGCTGGTTGAATATTCAACCAGCGTTTGTATGTTTGGAGGCGACAATGGGATTCGAACCCATGGATCGCGGTTTTGCAGACCACTGCCTTACCACTTGGCTATGTCGCCAACAGGCGGGATTATACCACAGCATCGATTTCACTGCAAGAATAAGCAGAAGGCACAGTCGGGAATCAGTGGTCAACGCATAAGAACATAAAGCTGGTTCACCAAGGTCACAAGCACCTAGACCTTAATCCTAGCCCCGTTCTCGCGGATTTTCTATGTTCTATGTTCTATGCGCTGCTTCGCCATCAGCAACTCATCGTGATAGACACCTTCGTAATAAATTGCCATTGGCTCAACCCCATAGACTGTATAGCCACAACGGGTATACAGCTGAATGGCGCTGGTGTTGGCAACATTGACCATCAAGCGTATGATCAGCGCTGATTGTTGCCAAGCCCAGGCTTCGGCCAGGCCCAAAAGCTGGCGACTGAGGCCATAACCACGCCAAGCAGGGTCGGTGTATACGCCCCAAATATCAGCTTGATGGCTTGATTTTGGGTCGGTAAAGCGCCGAATACCAACCATTGCCACAAACTGCGACTCATAGGTTGCCACAAAGATTTGCTGTTTGGTTGGGTCTAAATTGGCCATGCGTTCTTGCCAATAGCGATCAGGCTCAGCCGCGTTTTGGTCGTAATCCGAACCGAAGAAGCTAGGGTTTTGCTGGAGTGCCATCAAGCGCAAGCGCCGAAATTCTGGCCATTCATTAGTTTGGGCTGCTCGCAGAGTAAGATCGCCATGTTCAGTTGATAGTTGCATTATGATTGCTCCACACAAGCAAGGAAACCGCACCATGGTACAATAAGCGCGGATTCTTTCTCTACAACTTGAGGTGGATATGCTGCTTTTGCTGATTAAATTAACTATGCTTGCAGTGATGATCGCAGGTGTTGTTGCAGTAACCCGTCAATTAAGCCAAGCTGCGCGGGGCAAAACCTTGGTTCAAGCCAAACCTACGGCAGCAGCCAGTGAAGGCGAGGAAGCGGCTTAATGGCATCGACCATCCTGCACCTTTCCGATTTGCACGCTGGCCCACCCTTCAACCCCGAAAAAGCCCAACAAATTCTTGAGGCAGCTTGGCAGATCAAGCCAACCTTAACCGTGTTGTCTGGCGATTTTGTGCAGCGGGCTGATATTCGCAGCCAATGGCTGACGATTCGCGATTTTGTGGCCCAATTGCCTCAGCCAACGATTGCGGTGATGGGCAATCACGATGTGCCGCTTTACAACGCACTCTATCGAATGCTGCGGCCCAATTATTACTACAAAAAATATATCTCGCCGATTTTGGAGCCAGTTTGGGGCAACGATGATTTTGTGGCGGTTGGGGTCAATACCACGCGCTCGTTTACGGTCGATGGCGGCAAACTGACCGATCAACAATTGTTGGAGCTTGAACGAACTTTAGTCCGCTATCCCGATAGCTTATGTAAAATTGTGGTTATGCACCATCATCCAGTCATGCCGCCAGGCGAAACCCGCGATGTGATTCAGAATGCGGCGGCGGCACTCAGAACCTTCGATCGCAGCAATGTGGAGTTGGTGCTATGTGGCCATACCCATGCTTCGTACATTGGCAATACCTTGGAGTTTGACCCTGATTTGCGCCAAGGCACCGTGATTGTGCAAGCTGGCACAGCAACCTCACGGCGCGGGCGACGTTGGTATCGTGGCAAGAATGCTTTCAATGTCTTGGAAATTGAGCATATGCGCAGTGTTATCACTCAATATCTCTATTTGGAAGATGCAGGGCGCTTCTTGCCAGTTAGCCAACATCAATTCCCACGGCGTTCAGCAGGAGCCTATGCCTTACCATTAAATGAGGCAGTGCTCGAAATTGTGGAGCCAAGTGAGTAAAACCAACGAGCGTTGACTGTTCAGCGCTCGTTCTAGATTAAATCTACGGTTGGTTTGGAATTTCAAAGCCACTATTTGCCACCAACCATGTGCCATCATCTTGCTCGATCAACTCGACTAACTGATTGGCAGGATATTCAACCGTTTGGCCATCGGTCATTTGCGCCACCAAAATACCATTAACTTGCACATACGCCCGACCATCATCAATTTTTTCGAGTGTATATTGATCATCTTGATAATCGATTGATTGAATTCGTGGCATCACCTGCCGCAGCTGCCAACCAGCATCACGCCGCATATCGGGAACCATCAAGGCAATCATCCGATCAACATTCCGTTCTTCAGTTGCTGCAACAAATGCCTTGACTTGGTTGACGGGTGCGGTATCATCGCCACCACAGGCTGTGAGTGTAAGCAAAAGGCAGCCAATAAGCAACTGTTTGAAACGCATGGGGAATCCTCCAGCGTGCTGAGTGTTTGTCAGGAGGCGATTATATCATGAGCCGTCGCATTGCACTTGTTTTTTGTTTGATCTTGCTGGTCGGCACGCCAGTCTATGCCCAAAATGCCTTAACTGGCCCACCCAACGATCCCGACGCGAATAAACAATGGGTTATTCGTCAACTTGGTTTAGCTTGTGCGTGGGAGCATCTGACGGGAAATTCCGATGTTACCGTGGCCGTAATCGACTCAGGCGTTGATATGAACCACCCTGATTTGGTCGATGTCTTGCGTACCGATGGCTTTGATGCTGTTGATGGCGATGATGATCCATCGGATGAGAATGGCCATGGAACCCACGTTGCGGGCATTATCGCCGCCACCATCAACAATAGCAAAGGAATTGCTGGGGTTGCCGGTGGGGGCACACGCATTTTGCCAATTCGGGTAATGGAAGCCGATGGTTCGGGTACGAATCAAGATATTATTGCAGGCATCCGCTATGCCGTTAGCAAAAATGTGCAGATCATCAATATGAGCCTTGGCTCGATGTTGCCGCTTGATAGCGAAGATATTGTCGCAGCGATCAAAGAGGCCGATGCGGCTGGTGTGCTGGTGATTATCGCCGCTGGTAATTCGTTTGTGCCCTTGCCAAACTTTGCCTTTGGGGTTGAAGAATTTGCCATGGTCGTGGCTGCAACCGATCCCGATGATCGCAAGACCGATTTCTCGAACTATGGCAAGTGGATTTCGGTTTCGGCTCCAGGGGCAGGCATTTACTCAACCATGCCCACCTACGATGTGTATATGACCAGTCAGTTGCCTGCCGAAGAACGCTTCAACAAAAACTACGATCAAATGAGCGGCACATCGCAGGCAACTCCCGTGGTTGCTGGCTTGGCAGCCTTGCTATTTGCCCAACACCCCGATTGGAATGCCGACCAAGTACGGGCCGAAATCGAAAAAACTGCTGATGATATTTCAGATCAAAATCCAATTAAGCGCTACGGCCCAATCACCTATTTCGAGCCAAGCAACCTTGGTAAAGGCCGCGTTAATGCCTGTAATGCCTTAGGTGGCCCGATTAAAGGCAGCGCTGCGGCAGTTGGCGGCCCTGAAGCAAAATCCAGTTTAATTATGTTGCTTGGGTTTAGCGCAGTCATGTTGGTGATTTTGGGCGGATTAAGTGTGTTCTTGATTCGCCGCCGCAAGCGCAACGCCCGACCTGCGGCGATTCCGGCTGGTGGGTTCGCCCCACCTCCACCAATTCACTACGATCAAGCAATGGCCCAACAACAACGCAACCTTGCCTCGCAACCAATCGTCGGATCAACGCCGCCATTGAATCAGAGTTATGCCCCACCCAGCGCGGCTTCGGCAGGCGGGCCAGCTTGGGGCAAATTGACGGTTGTGCGGGGAGCCGAATTGAACAAGTTCTATTTGCTGCGCGAAAATCAAATTTTTATTGGCCGTGAAGCCTCGCTGGCCGTGGCAATTAGCGGTGATAGTACCGTTTCACGCCGCCATACGATCATCTATCGTGATCCTCGTGGCATTGAAATTGAAGATGCGGGCAGCAGTCATGGCACCAAAATCAACGGCATTCCGGTTCAAGGCCGCCAACTGGTTCGACCAGGCGATGTGATCGAAGTTGGGCAGACCCATTTACGTTTTGAGGGCTAACATTTGGCACTAACACTTGCATTATTGATTATGTTTCTTGGCTTGGTGAGCGTGGTAATTTTGCCAATCTTGCCAGGCGCAGCCTTGATTTGGCTTGGGGCATTATTGTATGCCTCAATGACCGATTTTGTGGTGATTGGTTGGGGCACGCTGGCCGTTTTGGGAGCGATTGCCCTGATTGCGATGACCAGCGATATTTGGGTTGGTGCATTGGGCCAGCGCCGTGGTGGAGCCTCAATTTGGGCAACAATCTTTAGCATGATTGGTGGTATTATTGGCCTATTCATCCTGAACATTCCAGGCATGCTGATTGGCTCGATCATTGGGGCATTATTGCCAGAATGGCAACGCTGGCGCGATGGCAAATTCGTGCTCGATGTTTCATGGCGCACCATCAAAAATTGGCTCGTAAGTATTGCAATTCAGGTTTCACTGGGGCTTGTAATGGTTACGATCTTTTTGGTGCGCGTGATTACTGGTTAAGTAACCCCCGCGATTGCAACAACGTATAGCCTAACGCTGACAGAAGATATGCGCCACACGGTTTGTCGCACTTGGCAAAACCAGTGGCGCATTTTAGAGCGAATTAACCAAGTGGCGAAGGCTGTCAATCCACTTTGAAAGGACATCAACCATGAATATCAAACAGCTACTCATCGGGAAGCCGTTCCCCAGCAGTAGTGCCCATCACGAACGGCTCGACAAAGTTCGCGGATTGGCAGTCTTTGCATCCGACCCAATTAGCTCCAACGCCTATGCCACCGAAGCAATTATGCGGGTGCTGATTTTGATCAGCGCCGCAGCGTTAAGTTATACCTTGCCGATTGCGATTGGGATTGCGGCGTTGGTGCTGTTGGTCGTCTTGAGCTACAACCAAACCATCCACCACTACCCCATGGGTGGCGGTGCGTATATGGTCAGTAAGGATAACCTCGGTCGCACAGCTTCATGGTTGGCAGGTGCTTCGATTCTTAGTGATTATGTGCTGACAGTGGCGGTTTCGGTTTCGGCGGGGGTCAAAGCAATTTCCTCGGCCTTCCCCGACGTGGCGTTTTTTCATGAGCATCGGGTATTAATTGGGATTGGGATTATCCTGTTAATTACGTGGCTCAACTTACGTGGTGTGCGCGAAAGCGGCACGATCTTTGCCATCCCCACCTATGCCTTTGTGTTTGGGGTGTTCGTGGTGATCGCGATTGGCCTAGCCCGCTATTTTGGAATTTTCGGCGAGCCATTGCCACCCCGCAGCGTCGCAACCGATGAAACCGCTCGTTCAGGCCTCGATAACTTTGGCTTGATCTGGCTAGTCTTGCGGGCCTTTGCTGGTGGTTGTACCGCCTTGACTGGGATTGAAGCAATTAGCGACGGCGTACAAGCCTTCAAAAATCCAGCACCAAAAAATGCGATTATCACGATGCGAGCCATGGCGGTGATGGCCATGACCTTGTTTATTGGGATTAGCTTTATCGCTACCCATATTCCAATTACGATTTTGCATGAAGGTGGCGAGAGCGTGCTTTCGCAAATGACCCGGACGGTTGTGGGCAGCGGTTTTATGTACTACTGGGTTCAATTTACAACCATGTTGATTTTGATCCTTGCTGCTAATACCGCCTATGCCGACTTCCCACGGATCGCGGCCTTCTTATCGAATGATGGTTTCTTGCCGCGTTGGCTTTCGCGCTTGGGCAGTCGTTTAGTTTATAGCTCAGGCGTGATCGCGTTAGCCTTTTTGGCATCGGCCTTGCTGGCAGCTTTCGGCGGCGAAGAACATCACCTATTGCCATTGTATGCGATTGGCGTGTTCCTCTCGTTTACGCTTTCACAAGCTGGCATGATCGTAATGTGGCGCAAAGTTGCTAAACTCAAGCCAGGCGAAAGCCTCGACACAGGGATCACGACCCTGCACTATGAACCAAACTACAAGCTCAAACGGATTCCCAGTATTATTGGGGTTGGCTTGACGGCTGTGGTTTTGGTGGTGCTGACGGTTACCAAATTTACCGAAGGTGCTTGGTTAATTATTGTGGCCTTGCCGCTGATCATGCTGTTGTTCCGCAAGATCAAAGCGCACTATGATCATGTGGCAACCAATTTAAGCCTGACGGGTTTGAAACCAAGTGATTTGCGTTCGCCAGCTGATGTGGCAATTGTGCCAGTTGGCAGCATTCACCGTGGCTCATTGCGGGCGATCAAATATGCCTTGAAACTAACCGACGATGTGCGCGTGGTGCAAGTCGTAGGTAGCGAAGAGGAAGAAATAAAAACCCGCAAACGCTGGGAACAGTGGGATGAAGTGCTGGGCAAGGCCAAATTGGTCTTCTTGCACACCGACTACCGCGATTATCTCACGCCACTGGTCGATTACGTCGATCAAGTCAACAATAAAGAATTTCCAGGCGATTTGATTACCGTGGTTATTCCCGAGTTTGTGCCCGATTCGACCATGGCCAAAGTGCTGCACAACCAAACTGCCGTGATGCTGTTGCTGGCATTGCGCAAATATGAAGATGTGGTGGTGATCAGCGTCCCTTATCACTTGCACTATATTCCAACTGGCTCGGAAGATATTGTGGCCCAAAAACCAGCCGCCTAATTCCATGCCCTCACCCCCGACCCCCTCCTTTCAAGGGTAGGTTTTAATAATGATTGGGTGGGATCTGGAGTCGATTTTCATGCCCTCACCCCCTGACCCCCTCTCCCGCCCTGCGAGGCGAGGGGGGACCATCCCCATCCGATCATAACGCCCCTCTCCCGCCGCAGTGGGAGGGGGGCTAGGGGGTGAGGGCATTAATTTCCACATTCGTTAACAATCTCATTGACAAAAGCTTTGAGTGGACTATAATCAAAGCCTGTGTTCACCGCCGACATATCTGAATAGTGGCGGTTTTTTTATGCAAATGGAAACGGGTATGCGCTTTCAGCTACACCAATCCAACTTAACCAATGTCGTTTTACCGTATTGTTCCCAACAAGCACGGCACTCACCGCATTCTCCACCCCAAACCTAATTTCACTTCAACAATAATGCTCCAATAAATGCTTGTTTAAGCTGCTTAGTCGAGGTGTCGCAGCTTAAGGGTATTTTATTGCGACCTTAAATACAGAACATTTGTTCAATTTAATATGTGCTATTAACCCTCGTTTTGAGGAAACGCCAAGGAGTTTGTCCATGTTGACCCAATTGAAGCGGGTTTTAGTGGGGAATCCGTTGGAGACTGCCGCCCAATCGCATGAGCGCTTGGATAAAAAAACCGCGCTGGCAGTCTTCTCGTCCGATGCTTTGTCGTCAGTCGCCTATGCCACCGAAGAAATGTTAGTCCACCTTGTGCCAGCAGGCATCATTGCATTTAGCTCATCGCTGTGGCTGGGTATTGGCATCGCTGTTTTGCTCATGATTGTGACGATCTCCTATCGCCAAACGATCACAGCCTACCCCAGTGGTGGTGGCTCGTACATTGTAGCCTCGGATAATTTGGGAACGTTGGCGGGTTTGATCGCTGGCGGCGCATTGTTAATCGACTATATTCTGACCGTCGCCGTGTCAATCTCGTCGGGCGTATCGCAGTTGATCTCGCTGGTCGAGCCATTGCGTGATTATCGGATTGAAATTTGTGTTATTGGGATTGTGATTCTGACTCTGGCCAATTTGCGGGGGATTCGCGAATCGGGGGCGATTTTCTCGCTGCCCACCTACTTTTTTGTGACGATCATTTTGCTGACCCTCGGCTACGGCTTTTACAAACAATTTACAGGCAATATTCAGCCATTGGTGCTTTCGGATAACCTGATGGGGCCGCACGAACAAAGTTTCTCGCCATTTGGCACCGAAGCTATGACCGCATTTTTGCTGATGGGTGCGTTTGCTTCGGGCTGTTCGGCATTGACTGGGGTTGAAGCAATTTCGAATGGTGTGCCAGCGTTTCGCAAGCCCGAGCCACATAACGCCCGCGTCACCATGGTGTGGATGGCCGGTTTGCTGTTAGTCATGTTCGCTGGGATTACCTGGTTTGCCCACAAATATGGGGCACGCCCACAATTCAACGAAACCGTGATTTCGCAAATTGGGCGGGGGATTTGGGGTCGCACGACGGGCAGCGAAACAGGTTTCCCCAAAGTGATGCATGGTATGTTGCAAATCTCGACCGCTGCAATTTTGTTGGTTGCCGCCAATACGAGCTACGCCGATTTTCCCCGTTTGATGTCGTTGCTGGCCCGCGATGGCTTCTTGCCCCGCCAATTCTCATCATTGGGCGATCGTTTGGTCTTCTCGAATGGGATTCTCTTTCTGTCGGTGGCCGCAGCGCTGTTGGTGATTGGCTTTGATGGCTCGGTTACCAACTTGATTCCATTGTATGCGGTTGGCGTGTTCCTTTCATTTACGCTTTCACAATCGGGGATGGTCTTGCGCTGGTTGCGGCTCAAAACCAAGGGTTGGCAACTTAATTTAGTGGTGAATGCAGTTGGTGCAATTGCGACAGGCATCGTTTTGATCATCAATGGCACAACCAAATTCAAAGAAGGTGCATGGCTGGTTGTTATTTGTATTCCCATTCTCGTTTTGATTTTTACTGCGATCAATCGCCATTACAAAGGCGTAGCTAAACAACTTTCCTTGGAAGGGTTTAGCAAACCTGTACCCTTAGAAAATAATGTGATTGTGCTGGTATCATCATTGCATCGTGGCACAGTTAAAGCGCTTGAATATGCTAAATCGATTGCACCAGGTAAAGTTCGCGCTTTGTATATTGAATTTGAGCATGAACACGAAAAAACTGAACGTCTCCAAGAACGTTGGCAACAGTGGGAGCCAGATGTGCCCTTGGATATTGAAATATCTAAATATCGTTCATTATTACGCCCAGTCTTACGCTATGTTGATCGAATTGAAGCTGAGCGCAATGATGATATTCTAACCATTATCTTGCCTGAATTTATTCCGGCACGAATTTGGGAATATGCCTTACATAACCAAACTGCCTTCTTCTTGAAAGGTGCGTTGTTATTCCGACGCAATAAAATCGTAATTAGCGTGCCATATCATCTTGAACGCTAAAACTTAGCAACTCTTAATCAAAAAACGCCTGAACTGCCTGCGCAGTCGGGCGTTTTTTCTTGACAGGCAGTGATGGGCAACGTATGATTACCGCCGTCTAAACCGACACCCACCACAATCTTAGGAAGGTCAGAAGTGATGTATTTTGTGAGTCAAACCAAGCGCCGCCTAACAGCTGGTCTGTTTGGCGCTGTTGCGTTGGTGCTTGCCGCCTGTGGCAGTAGCAATCCGCCACTGACGGGGATTGTAACAGATAGCTATACCCAAAAGCCCGTTGCTGGAGTAACCATTCAAGTTGGCGAAGCAAGTGCTACCAGTGATGCTGACGGTAAATGGACAATTAATGAATGGGAAAATATCAATTCACTCTTAGTTCAAGCCAGCGACTATAGCTCAGCCACGCTTAGTTTGACCGATAAAACTCCAGTCGATGAGCAAACTCCGGTAGAAGTCAATCTGACGATTCGGCCCAACACGATCAGCGGGGTTGTGCTTGATCAATACTCACAACAGCCTGTGGCTGGCGTGACGGTCAAGGCTGGCACTAGCCAAGCCACCAGTGGTACCGATGGTCGCTATAAATTAACCGATGTTGCTGAAAAAGCCGAAGTGGTAATTGTGGCAACCGATTACACCAGCGCCACCGCTACCCTCGAAAAACAAACCAGCTATGATGTTTCGCTGCGCCCAACTAGCTTAACTGGGATTATTAGCGATAAATATAGCCAAAAACCAGTCAGTGGAGCCACGGTCAGCGTTGGTAGTGCCACCGCCCAAAGCGATGCCGAAGGCCGCTATACCGTGCGCAACATTGATTTGACTGCACCAGTTGTCTTCAGCGCTACCGATTACAGCAGCCAAACCTTAGATTTGCCGCAAGCCGCCTCGTTGGATGTGGTTTTGCGACCTTCGACGGTGCGTGGCTCAGTCGTCGATAGCGCGACAGGCAAGCCATTGAGCAAAGGCACGGTTATCGCCATGGTCAAGCCATTTGAAGGGGCCGACGAAACCTACCCCTACACTGGCACAGCCGTCACCATGGCACGGCTGAATTCCGATGGTAGCTATGAACTGACTGATGTGCCCGAAAATGCCCAAATTCAAGTGCTCTCACCTGGTTATCGCAAGGCTTGGACGGCGCTCAGCGAAGGCAAATTTACCGCCGATCTAGAAGCCGAAGAATTTATTGCCAAAGCAATTTATATTACCGCTGCCACTGGCTCATCGAAAGCTTCATTAAGCGAATTGTTTGATTTGGTTGATCAAACCGAAGTTAACGCTGTGGTGATCGATATCAAGCTGGATATTGCCGGCGATGTTGGTGGGGTTGGCTATCTCTCGCAGCATCCATTGGTTTTAGCCGCCGAAACCTCATCCGACTATTTGGATATGGAATGGATTGTGGCCGAAGCTCGCAAACGTAATATCTACTTAATTGGCCGGATGGCGGTGATGCGCGATAATCGTTTGGCCGATGCCCATCCCGAATGGGCTGCCCAAAGCAAAGTTACTGGCGGTGTTTGGGAAGATGACGGCGGCCTCAAGTGGCTTGATCCATTCAATCCCAACGTTACCGAGTATAATGTGGGCATTGCCAAAGAAATTGCCGCATTTGGCTTTGATGAAGTACAATTCGATTACATTCGCTTCCCATCGGATGGCAGCACCAGCAATTTGGTTTTCTCCAAGCCGATTGATCCCAAAAATAATCCGGAAGTGATGTACGAAGCGATTGGCAATGTGCTCAAACGCGCTCATGGCGATATCAATGGTTCAGGCGCATTCTTCTCAATCGATGTGTTTGGCTATGCCACCTGGCGTAATATGTGGGAAATTGGCCAAAGCCTTGAAATTATGGCCGATCACACCGATTATGTCTGTGCAATGGTCTATCCTTCACACTACGATCGTAATGAGTTGGGCTTCGATAACGCCGATGCCTATCCTTATGAGATCGTCAAGGATAGTATCGAAAAGGGCCAAAAACGCATGGAAGGCAAATATGCAGTCCAACGACCGTGGCTGCAAGCCTTTACCGCGACATGGCTCGACCCGGTAACCCAATATGGTCGCACCGAAGTTCGCGCCCAAATGCAAGCAGTTGCCGAAGTCGAAGGTACGTATGGTTGGATTCTCTGGAATGCTGCCAATTATTACGACCCCGACTGGCTCGATTAATTAACCTTCGCAAGTAGCAAAAATTAAGGGCTATGCTCCCTCACCCCCTACCCCTCTCCCACCAAATGGGAGAGGGGCTTGATCCAATATTCTCCCTCGCTTCGCGTGCGGGCTAGGGGGTGAGGGGATATATTTTGGTCAATCGAATGAACCATTATATCGATAGCCTATAGTCCTTAATTTCGTAGTCGTTATCGACGAGGTACCTATGCGCCGTAAGTTTTTCATGGCAGCAATTGGCTTATCGCTAGCATTCGGTGGCATAACTTGGCAAGCCCAAGCCCAAACCAACACCGCCAACAAGGTGCAAACTGCCACATTTGCCCAAAGCTCAGTCGCCGATTGGCAAGCTGGCACGCTCGAAGGCTTGTTGGTGACCAATAACAGCGATGGCGAGTTGCGGCTCGATCAAGCGGCCACCCAAGGTACTTTTACGTCGGTTGCCCACGAAGTGCCGTTCGTTTGGAATGCGGTTTCGGCTCATTGGAATTTCGAACTGCCAGTTGGCACGAGCCTAAGCCTCAAATTGCGTACCAGCGCCAATGGCACCGAATGGCGCGAATGGCAAACCTTAAATGTGGCCCAAATTTTGGCCGAGGGTGAGCAATTGCTTGGGCCAATTGGAGTTGAGACCGATTCACGCTGGTTGCAATATCAGGTTGATTTTGCCAGCAGCAATCAGCCAGCTGCACCAAGTTTACAGGCCATCGCATGGCGTTTTATTGACACCAGCAATGGCCCCAAACTCACCGATCAGCTTAATCGTGCTCCAGCCGCCTTTGGTGGCACAACTTTTACTCGCCCACCGCAAGTAATTAGCCGCAATAGCTGGGGCGCATTGCCTGGCATTCCCAATTTGCTGCCTTCACGCCCACGCCGAATCGAGTTAGTCAGTTTGCCCTTGAATAACCAAGCTGATCCGCCGACAATGTTGCGGGCCTTGCAAGCTGCTGCCCAAGCTGAGGGAGCCGCCGATCTGCCCTATCAATTTGTGATCGATCAGGCTGGCAATGTGTATGCTGGGCGCAACGGCTTTCCGGCCAGCAATGGCACCATTCGCTTGGCGCTACTTGGCGATTTAACCGATGCTGCCCGTACCGGCTTGGGCCAAATTATCGCTTGGATCAGCGAAGCCTATCGTTTACCCCAAACATTAACCGTCTTGGGCAGTTTGAATGTTGAGCAAGCTGAATCGATTCGGCGTACCGCCGACCAACTGACTGTGCGCAAACGATTGACCTTCGTGGAAAGCAACACCCGCGATTACAATGAGCGGATTATGCTGTTCAACCCAACCAATCAAATTGCCCGCACGATCGTGACCTTCTTGCCTGGTCAAACCAATGCCGTGCGTCGCGAATATGAAATTCAGCCTGGCCAACGAGTTAATATCATCGCCAACGAAATTTTCAGCGATACCTTTAATTTGCCAATTGAAGTCAGTTCCAATCAAGCGATTGTTGGTGATCGCACGATGTTATTTGCCAACGATGCCTTGGGCGAATCAGGAATTAGTCGTTGGAGCCGTACTTGGTATTTTGCTGAGGGCGATGGCTCGAACGATCGCAGTACCCTGTTGTGGCTCTACAATCCACAGCCCAGCGAAGTTGTAGCTAATTTGCTAATGATGCCAACCGATGGCATTACGACCACGCGCCAAGTGTTGCTGCCGCCCTTCACCCGCACCCAAGTTGATTTGAGCAGCAATTATCCCAAAGCGTTTGGTTTGCGCATCGCAGCGACTGCGCCGATTGCAGCCGAACGCACAATCTTGGTTGGCCCAACTAAAGGCGGCGGTTTCCTAACCCACGGTGCAGTTGCGCCATCGAATACCTGGTATTTTGCCGAAGGTGCAACCCTCGATCCCTTCGTTACAACCTTAGCCTTGCTCAACCCGAATCCGGTTTCGGCGGCAATTACCACCACCTTTATGACCGAGGAAGGTTCGACGTTCACGCGGCGTTATCAAGTGCCCGCCTTGGCGCGACTCGATGTCGATCTGCGTGAGATTGTGCCTTCACCCCAAGGCGTTGGGACGATGTTGACCGCAAGCCAGCCGATTGTGGCCGAACGCACCAGCTATTTCAATGGCGGCAATAGTGCCACCAATAGCTTGGGTGCTGCCGAGCCAGATTATGTTTGGCACTTTGCCGAAGGCCGAACCGCCGATCCTGCTACCGAATTCTTGCTGGTGCTGAATCCCAATCAACGTCCAGCCCAGGTTAAGGTAACGCTAGGCAAAGACGATGGCACAACCCAAGTCGTCGAGTATACGATTCCACGCACAGGCCGAATTTCGATTTTGCTTGATGCGATTGATCCGAATTTGCAATCGCATACAATCAGCGTTGAAGCCAATTTACCAGTTGTCGCCGAACGCACGATTTTGATTGACAATACCAGCGGCGGCGGCGGACATAGCGCCCTTGGTACGCCTGAACGTTAATCAGCAAACAAGCGGGTTGCAACTGCAATCCGCTTATCTATTTTAGAAAAAAACACTTATGCCAGAACTACCAGAAGTTGAAACCGTTCGTCGTTCGCTTGAGCAAGAACTCGTTGGGCGGCATTTTGTGGCATTGCGCAGCCTTGGCTGGCCCAAAATTGTCGATACGCATAGCCCTGAATTGTTTGCCGAAGCTATTGCCCAACGCCAAATTCAGCAAGTTCAGCGGCGGGCCAAATATCTGCTGATCGCGCTTGATAACCACGAAACCTTGATTGTGCATCTGCGCATGACTGGCCAAATGTTGGTTGTGGCTGCCGACGAACCTACCGATCGCCATACCCATGTGGTAGTAGCGTTGGATAATGGCCGCGAACTGCGCTTTCACGATCCACGCAAATTTGGTCGCTGGAGCCTCGTTGATCGCAGTGGCGTGGCGGCGCTTAATCAACGTTTAGGGCCAGAGCCGCTTGGCGACGATTTTACGTTGGATGATTTTGCTCAACGTTTAAGCCGCAAAGCCACCAAGATTAAACCAACCTTGCTTGATCAAAGCGTCTTGGCTGGAGTTGGCAATATTTATGCTGATGAGGCCTTGTGGTTAGCTAAAATTCACCCATTGCACCCCGCCAATAGCCTAAACGCCAGCGAAATTGCTGAGCTTTTCGCGGCGATTAAAATTGTGCTGAACAACTCAATTGAGCATCGTGGCACAACCTTGGTCAATTATCGCGATGCCTATGGCGCAAGCGGCGAAAACCAATATCACCTTGAAGCCTATGGTCGGACTGGCGAGCCATGTCGGCGCTGTGGCACACCAATCGAACGCATCGTCGTGGCCCAACGCTCAACCCATATTTGCCCAAGTTGCCAACATTAAAGAGCATAGAACATAGGGGAATTGGTATTTAACGCAGAGCTGATCCCTGAAGCCCAACTTCTATGTTCTATGTTCTATGTGTAATGGTTTATAGCGTCAACAACGGTCAGCATGCCCTCACGCATGAACCGTGTTGTTCTAGGCAAATCAAAGCCGTTCTTGGTTTATAGCGTCAACAACGGTCAGCATGCCCTCACCCCCAACCCCTCTCCCACTGCGGCGGGCGAGGGGAGCACTCCTGGAGCGGTTCCCCCTCGCCTCGCGTGCGGGAGAGGGGGTGAGGGGGTGAGGGGGTGAGGGCACGAGAATTGGTTGTTAATCCAATGAACCATTACATCTATGTTCTATGTTCTACTCTTCGCCCAACACAAAATGGCGAATGCCATAGGCCGCGCCATCGTCGCTGAGCGCAGGCAACACATGATTAGCCGCAGCTAAGGCAAACCGATCAGCATTGCCCATGGCCATGCCAAAGCCTGCCCAAGCCAACATCGAAGCATCATTCTCGCGATCACCAATTGCCGCAACTTCAGCTTGGGGAATGCCCAAATGTTCAGCAAGCACGGCTAAACCAACGCCTTTGGAGCTACCAATCGCCGCTGCCTCGCCAAAATGGTCGTGCGAACGAAAAATCTCCAAGCGCCCTTTCCAACGTGCACCCCATTCTTGCATCGTGCGTTCTAATTCAGTTGGGTCGGTGATCCAAACAAGTTTGGTCACGGGTTTGTGGCGCACAATTTCAACCAAGTTTGGGGCAATATTCACTGGAATATCGACCAGCGAGAAGCCCAAATATTCTTCAACCTCAGGGCTACGCTCAACAATCCACAGCTCATCATCGATATAGGCCTGAATATACAAGCCCTCAGCCAAGGACAATTCGACCACTTCGGCAGCCAAATCGGCGGGCAAAGGATTATCGTAGAGCACCGTACCATCGGCGGTTTGGACATGTGCGCCTTGGTAGGTAATCAATGGGGTGGTTATCTGCAACATATCGGCAAATGGCTGAGCGGTGCGAATCATGCGGCCAGTCGCAATTGTGACATGCACTCCAGCCGCTTGGGCATCAGCAATCGCGGCTCTGGTAGCGGCACTCGGTTCTAAACGCGAATCAAGCAAGGTTCCATCAAGATCAAGCGCCAACAAACGATAGTTCGGGGTCATGAACAATCCTCTAAAACGCAACAACGACGTGCGATTAGTATACCGCAGCGTCGTTGAGTCGATATCCTGTAATGCTCGTTAGTATAGCATCATCACTTAACTTCATCCTTCGGTGGCTCGATCACGATCATTGGTTGCAGACTTGGGTCAACATACACGATCGGCTGGCCTTGAAATAATTGCTCGGTTTCAACCGGCAACGGCGAACCTGCTCGATCCAAGCGCCCACGCAATTTGGCATTCAGCATATAAATCGTCAGCGCAATCATAATCAGATAGCCAACCACCAAAAATGTATTAATCCACGGATGCAATTCAACACTCAAAAGAAAGCCCAAGCCCAACAAGCATCCCCAACGGAATAAGCCAATCAAGCCGGCTTGCCAAGCAACACTGCGCACCACAGGTTGCTCGTCAAACAGCAACAGCAACGGCAGCAAGGCCAGCACAACGGAAACTGTGCCAAGCAAGCTATACAGCAAATCATTCGAATTGATCAACTGATAGCTAGCAATACTAATCAGGCTTTCTTCCCATGCCCATTCTAAGAACGCAGGATACAGCCCGATTAGCATAATCACCGTGATAATTGGCTCGATCAGGCTAATGCCCAATACATGCTGCATACGTCCAATTGAATTTTTAGCGCGAATCGACCACCAAATTGCCCCCGCCAGCGCCAGCCAAATTGCAAGATAAACTCCAATAAACATTCAATTCTCCCTCGTTATAAGCCTAGGCTACGCCACTTTGCGACATAGCACCTTCTAAAACATGCTGAAACGCATCCATATCGGCGTTCAAATTGCTCAGTCGTTCGGCAACTTCTTGCGAGGTTTGGGTAGCGCTGGCAGCTTCGGAAGCTCGTAAACGCACGGTTTCAGCCAAGACATTATCAAGGTTGGCCGCAATATTTTGCAATTGGGCCGTAATCCGATCATAGTAGGTTGCCAAGGCTTGGGCATTTTGCTGACGATCAATTAGGGCCGCCCGCGTTTCTTTCAATTGATCAACCGTATAGCTATCTTTGGTCATGGCGATACGTTGATCAAGGCTATCGATTTGGGGTTGCAAGCCATGCGGCTGCGAGGTTTGCAAATATTGCTCGATCAATTGGCCTTTATCGGCTAAACCATGAGCTTGCTGAAATAATTCATTGGCTTGATCAGCAATTGGCTGAAGCAGGCGTTGCAACGGGCCAGCAGTCACATTGGTTGAGCGCACAATCTCACGGCGGGTACGATCGATCGCCTCAAGGTGTGATTGAAAGGTAAGGCTAGTAATTTTGGCCAACTTTGGCGCTTCTTGCTTTTGCACTAAAATATTCGGATCATTCGCCAACATCCAGACCATCAGACCATAGGCGATAATCGCAACCACAATCAACCATGGATAAATCGTTAGCGCCATGACCACCCCGACTGCCAAAACAATCAAGGGCAGTGGTTTGGTAGCGGCAACTTGTAAAGGGTGGCGTGAGTTCATAATACGCGATCCATTCTCTAGAAAAATGTAGCAATTTCATGATAAACCTGACGAATTGTCGCCGGATCGCCAGTATATGATTTGGCTCCAGTGATTTCGGCAATTCGTTGCAAAACCTCTTGATTAGCATCAGAGCCATAGGCAATTGTGAAAATTTTAATCGATGTGCCAGCTTCATCTTGGCGAATTTGCTCATTCAATTGCTCTAAACTCAATGAGCTAGCAGTATCTTCACCGTCAGTCAACACCACCAAAGCTCGAATGCGCTGCTCTTCGGTGTGTTGCTGAATATCGGCATAGACTTCGCCAATGGTGCTATACAAGCGAGTTTCGCCATCGGCCACCAAGCCATCAATGCGGGTGTGCAAATCGGCACGTTTGGGACCAATCGGCGAGAGATCAGAAAGCTCAGTTGCATTGGTGCTAAAAACCGTTACTTGAACATTATCTTGATCAGCGAAGATATCGATAAAATCACCAAGCGCAGTTTTAGCTTCGCGCAAACGGTTTTCTTGGCGCATTGAGCCAGAAGTATCAATAATCAAGGCTACATCAACTTGTTTTTTGTGCTGCTGCCACAATTGGGTGATAGCCTGCAAAACTTCTGCCGAAGGCGTTGGCAAGGCAACTTGCAATTGGCTTGGGTCAACGCCATGCGCCGTATCAATCGGCGCAGCCAAACTAATATCAACATTGGCAGGCCGAAAACCATACTGCATAGCCTTGGCTTGTTGGGGCTGAGCCAGCAAAAAATCTTGCAATACTTGCGCCGCAGCCCGTTTGTCGGTATTCATGCGCTCGGTTTCAAGCACCACCAAAGGATGATCACTCCAAAATGAGCCTTCCTTGGGGTAAATCGCTACCATCGGCAACTCAAGGTTGGGATACAACGCTTGATCATAGGACTCGATGATTAGATTTTCATACAAAATTGCCGCCGATAGATATGAAGGGCCATGCTCATACATGGTTTTGGCAAAAAAGCCCGTGCTTGAGCCATAGTGAATGACTGATTGTTCGACAGCGTTGATCAAACTAGCGGTTTCGGGCTTATCCAAATCAGCGACGGTCAGATCGCTGGTTTTTTGATTGGCAGCGTAGGCCATCGCCACAATCGTGGCCAGCCCACTATTGGAGAACTCAGGGTGAGTGTGACCAAACTGAAATGCGCCCCACTCAGGATGGCCAAAATCGGCCCAAGTTTTGCCACTAGTCGCCAAATCGGCCAAATCAGCCCAGCCAATTTGCTGATCGGGGTAGCCCAAGGCTTGAGCCATTGGTTTCCACATGCCAATCACAACCGGGCTAAGCACCAACGAGGCTGGAGTTTGATCGCTAAATAATGCTTGACCCTTGGCCGCCTGCCAACGTTGATTAGCTAACGGTAAGGATAAACTGCTGGCTGGACTCCATAAATCGGCCTGTTGCGAACCATCAAGCAAGCCGTTGATTGTTTCGAGCGAGCCAACGGGCACTGTCTCAACCTGAATCCGTTGGCCACTGGCGGTTTTAGCTGAGCTAGCATTAAAATCGCTCACCACCGCATCAATCCAGAGTTGCTTTTCGCTGCCATAGAGCAAGCGCAACACCAGATCGTCACTGTTAGCTTGGCCTGATTGGCTTGGTTGAGTTAGGTTAGCGGCCTGACCACAAGCGCTCAAAAGTGTGAAGAGCAACAATAAGCGTAGTGCAAATCGAAAACGCATTGGTGATCCTCCTTGATTAGCGTTTAACACTGGTTGCTAGCGAGTTCCACAAATCCAGTACTGCCTTGATTGTGGCAGCATCTGGCTCAGCCGCCAAATTTGGAATGCTCATTTGCACTCCGGAACTTTGATATTTCACAAAGGGCGAATCGGCGGCATCGATTGTAATATCAGGATCGACTGGACGAAAGCCTTGTTGGACAGCCGTGGTTTGTTGCGGCTTGGCAAGCAGAAATTCGCGCAATAACCCAGCAGCTTCACGTTGATCGTCGCTGCTCCACGAAGCATCCAAAATTGCCAAAGGGTGGTCGCTATAGAGATTTTGCGGTGGATACACCAAGATTAATTTACCAAAACGGCCTTGAGCTTTAGGCAAATATTCGAGCGCGATACTTTCATACACGACGGCTGCGCCATAACTACTTGGCCCAACCTGCACCATTTTGAGCATCATCGAACCAGTGCTCTCGGCAAACAATTCAACATTTTTGGCATAGCCTTGGAGCCATTCCACAAATTTAGGATCATTAATATCTCCAGCGGTCAAGCCACTAGCCTTATTATGATAAGCATAGGCCATCAAAATCCAAGCTTGAAAACCGCTATTCGAAGTAGTGGGGCTAGTTTGGGCAAATAGAATTTTTTGATTGCGCTGTGGCAACAAAACCCCATCATGCAGTGCTTGCCAAAGCTGCGGATCTTGCGATTTCAACAAGTTAGCGGCAGGCGAACCTTCGTAGGCAGCCAGTACCAACGGCGAAATCAACAACGGTTGGGCATCAGTAGCCAAATTGGTTTTACCATCAATTTGCATCGCATTAATTTGGGTAATTTGTAAGGTACTGGCTGGGCTGATCGCGGTTGGTCGCAAACGTCCATCTTGCAACTGGATCACAATCTCTTGCGAGCCACGCGAAATTAACTCAACCTGAATCGGCTTGCCATCGACAGTCGGATTGGTTGCCAGCCAAGTATTGACCGATTGCTTGAGCCAAGCCTCTTTTTCACTGCTATAGACCACTTGCAGTTTTATTGCCTGGCTTGGGTCGGGCGTGCCAGGAACCCGGGTGGGCAAAATTGCCAAGGGCGCTGATGAAGCCAACCAACCTTGGCTCACCGCAACCACGACTAACACACAAATCAGAAAAAAGCCTGCTGCAACCACCCATGCCTTACGCATAACAACTCCGTTCTATCCAAAATCCAGAATGCTAAAATGTTATGGTTTTGTTAAGCAAAAATAGCATTTCAGCCCATTAGAATGGGCAATTTATCTACGCCACCAGTTTGGTTTGGTTACAGCAAGTCTAGTGCAAGTAGGGGCAAAAAGCTAGTCCGAAAATTATCTACATCAGCGTAAATCCAGCTGCTATTGGCAAAACTTGCCTATAGTTCCAGTGATCGTTGATTTATCCAGCAATCCCCATAAGCGCAATGTTACCTTCATCCCTCATCCTTCATCCTTCAGAATTTACCCGACTTGCTGGCCAATTGGACAGGTTTAGGCCTGTCTAGTTGCGCTGGCAATTGACCCTCCCTTGGCTGAGTTGAACTCACCCGTCAATCGCTATACTGCTGGGCAGATGGAGGTTGGCTATGAACAACGACGATTTTCGAGGCTGGTGTAGCAGTCTAGCCACAGTTTGGAACCAACATAATCTTGTAGCTTTACCCAAATTATTTAGCCCAGCAATTCGTTATCAAGAGCATCCCTTTGAGCCGGACTTGCATGGTTTGGCGGCGGTGATTGGCTATTGGCGCACAACCTTGGCCCAGCATGATCAAGTCGAATGTGTGATCACGCCTGTCGTCTTTGCAAATGGGCGCGGGGTTGCCGAATGGCGTACCAGTTTATATCACAACAATCAACAGCAAACCCAAACTCTAGCCGGAATCTTTATTGTAAATTTTGATGCCTACGGCCAAGCTACCGAACTTCGTGAATGGTGGTTGGCACAGGCAGTTGAGGAGCAACATTTATGCAACGCATTGGATTAATAACCGGAGCTTCGCGTGGTTTAGGTCTAGCCTTGGCCCAACAATTAGCCTTGGATGGCTGGCACGTAATTATTACTGGTCGTGGAGCAACCGCGCTTGAGCAGGCCCGCGCAGCCTTGGCAACTCGCACAAAAGTTCAAGCAATTGCTGGCGATATTGCCGACCCAGCCCATCGCCAAGCGTTAGCAGTTGCAGCCCAAGCATGGGGTGGCATCAATCTTTTGGTAAATAATGCCAGCATTTTGGGGCCAAGCCCCCAGCCAAATCTGCTGGCTTACCCACTTGAGGTTCTAGCCCAAGTTTATGCAATTAACGTATTTGCCCCATTGGCAGCAATTCAAGCCTTGGCAACCAGTTTCAAGCCCAGCATTCGCATTATCAACATCAGCAGCGATGCGGCAGTGCAAGCCTACGAGGGTTGGGGTGGCTATGGCTCAAGCAAAGCTGCGCTCGATCAATTGACCGCAATTTTAGCTGCCGAGCAACCAACATGGCGAGTGTATGCGCTTGATCCTGGCGATATGAATACCCAAATGCACCAAGAGGCTTTTCCTGGCGAGGATATTAGCGATCGGCCACCACCAGAAGCCAGTGTGCCAGCCATTCTGCGCTTGATTAACGACGATCTGCCAAGTGGGCGTTATCGGAAGTAACGAGGGGCCAGGGGTCAGAAGGCAGGGATCAGCGAGCAGAGCTAAAAAATAAGTCCTAACCATCTTTCGTATAGGCAATATGCTAAAAACAAGGGTTCAGAAGAAAACTAACCCCTAGCCCCTGACTCCTGATCCCTATTCATGAAAGTGACAAATAAATGCTTGCAACGATAGATTTTGAATTACCCGCCATGCTTGAGGCAGGCGAGCCACCCGAAGCCCGTGGCCTTGAGCGCGATCAAGTGCGCTTGATGGTTTCGCACAGTCGCTCGAATCAGATTGAGCATTATCGCTTTGATCAACTGCCAACGATTTTACAAGCAGGCGATGTGCTGGCAATTAATACCAGTGGCACGTTGAATGCCGCAATTCCGGCGACAGATGCTGCTGGCGAACGCTTAATTGTGCATCTTTCAACCCAGTTGTTAGCCGAGCTATGGCTGATCGAAGTTCGCCAGCCCTATGCCACAAGCAGTCAGCCTTATCGTGCGACGCTTGCTGGGAGCAGCCTGGATTTAAAGTCTGGTGGGCAGATTGATATTCATCGCGGTTATGCCAATAATGACGAAACTATTAGTCGCTTGTGGATTGCTAGTTTGCGCTTGCCCCAGCCATTACCGCACTATCTTGCCGAGCATGCCAAGCCAATTCATTATCAATATGTGGCGAATGATTGGCCTAACAGCTATTATCAAACGGTGTATGCAACCGAGCTTGGTAGCGCCGAAATGCCCTCGGCTGGGCGAGCATTCTCCGAGCGTTTGTTAACGCGTTTAGTAGCGCAAGGTATTCAAATTGCGCCATTGCTGTTGCATACGGGCGTTGCCAGCCTCGAAGATCACGAACCGCCCTATGCCGAGTGGTATAGTTTGCCAGCAACCAGCGCCGATCTGATTAATCGGGCGCGGGCAGATCGTCGTCGCGTGATCGCCGTCGGCACAACCAGCGTGCGAGCGATTGAAAGCACCGTTGATCAACGTGGATTGGTGCATCCTCAAACGGGCTGGACAGAGTTGGTGATTACGCCCGAACGCGGGTTGCATGCGGTTGATGGTATTTTAACTGGGTTGCATGAACCTAAAGCGACTCACTTGGCGATGCTCGCAGCCTTAGCGGGCTATCATCATCTGGAGCTATGCTATCGCGAAGCATTAGACCAGCACTATCTCTGGCATGAATTTGGCGATTTACACTTGATTTTGCCCTAAGCTAACTCATTCGTTGGGTTGATCAGCATTCAAGCATTGTTTGGCATACTGCTTGAATGCTGATCTTTCATTTTAAGGATATTTAGGCCATTGATGCACCCAAATGAACAAGCAATTGATCACGCTTTAGTCCAAAACTTATTGGCAAGCCAATTTCCCGAATGGGCTGGATTGCCGTTGCAAAAGGTAGATTCAGCAGGAACCGATAATGCAATCTATCGGCTTGGGCCAGATTTGGCAGTGCGGCTACCACGCATCGATTGGGCCGTCGATCAAATTGCCAGCGATTTTCGTTGGTTGCCATGGTTACAAGCGCAATTGCCACTGCAAATTCCTCAGCCAATCGCTCAAGGCCAACCAACAGCCAATTACCCGTGGCCATGGGGCATTTATGCTTGGCTGGCTGGCGAGAATGCAATCAATGCAAAACCAAAACATCCAGATCTGGTGTTGAGTCAATTTTTGCATGCGCTCCAACGCATCGATTCGAGCACTGGCCCAGCCCCAGCCTCGGCAACTTCAAGGGGTGTACCATTAATTCAGCGCGATACAGCGACAAGGGCAGCGATTGGCGAAGCGCAGGCCTTGCTTGATGCTGAACGAGTGCTAGCAGTGTGGGAACATGCCTTGGAGATTGAGCCATGGCCACATGCACCAGTTTGGATTCATGGCGATTTGCATGCTGGAAATTTGTTGGTTGTTGACGGCAAGATCAATGCAGTGATCGATTTTGGGGCGCTGGCGGTGGGCGACCCTGCTTGCGATTTACTGCCAGCCTGGAATATGTTTGATCGCCAAACGCGGCTTCATTTTCGTCAAGCCCTGGCGGTTGATCCCGCCACATGGATACGCGGACGGGGTTGGACTTTGTCGGTTGCTGTGATTGCTTTGCCTTATTATCACCAAAGTAACCCAGTGTTAGCGCAGATGGCCCGCTATAGCATCCAGCAAGTGTTAGTTGATTGGGAACAGGAGCAGCGATGACGTTCTATTTAATTCAACTCATCTATATCAATCAAGATCAAGCAGCAGTATTTGAGCAATTCGAGGCGCAGGTTTTACCATTGTTAGCGCAGCATAATGGGCGCTTGCTGTTGCGTATTCGTCCAACTGATACAACGATCATCGAGCAAACGATTGAACCACCCTACGAAATTCATCTGCTTGAATTTACTTCGCAGGCCGATTTTGAGCGCTACCTTACAGATCCTCAGCGCCAAGCAGCTTTACCCTTGAAAGATCAAGCAATTCATTCGACATTTGTAATCCAAGGGCAAACGCTTTAATTAAAATTTAGGGCGTTCACTATTTGCGATAGGTTTCAATTAAAACATCAGTAGCAATCCATTGTCCAGTCTCATTATGGACACTACACAACCAAGTCCAAGTTTCTGTTTGCACGGTTTTAGCATTCATTCGAAGCATGACTAAAACCGTTGATCGAATGACACGAACATGTGGCTCAGGTTGGAGGATTGTGTGATTCGAATCGAGAAAAACAACAGTCCAAATATTGAATTTATTGACCACGGCTTGTTTGCAGGTAGCTAATGCCTGTGCTTCTAGATCGATTGTTGGAACTGTTGGGGTTGATACAATAATTGCGGTGGGTTGGGTGATAGACTGGATAGTTTGATTGGAACACCCTACAAAGAGGCTTAGAGCCACAATTACAATGCTAATCAGCGTGCGCATGCATTTCCTCATCTCTCAAAGATGCTAGTGAATTGCCCAAATTATACCTGATTAACAAGATTTTACTTATACATGCACTATCAAGACTAATAATAGTGCCTCAACCAACATTGAATATCTAAATGTTGGTTGAGGCACTGAAAGATTAAGCACGATTAGTTGCATTATGCCCACCAGCAAGGGTTGGCTTGTGCCCGAGCGGTCAATGCTGTCCATTTTGACGAGCTAGGTTGGGTTATGCTTATAAAGCTTTATCAATAAATAATCCTTGGATTATTATGTAATTCACTTTTGGGGTTATCAGCATATTCCCTAATAATAACTTCATGAATTTCAGGAATAACTTCTCTAATAGCAATATTATCATTCTCATTTGGCAAAGAATCAATAAATGATTGCTTACCTAGATCAAGGCGCAGGGTAATTGTATGATCATTTCTTAAAGAATTATTATAAGCAAGTGAAACTAATACAATAGGGATATTTATATTATCTGATATTTGAGCATTTATAAATCGAATTGGTGGATTATTTAACCTAATATTGTTCAGTTTAATCGTTTTCATAGATAAAACTCCTTAGATCGACCAACCATGCATACCATTCCACACATCAATTCGATCAATAATATTATTATGATCGATCGTGCCATGGACAAGCAACTCAGAATCCCGAAGTGCCATAACAGCTGCACGTAAATCGTCTGAAATAGAAGGGGTAAAATATGGATCTGGCTGATTATTGGTCACAGCATGTGGACAACTTCTTTTGCGGAAACGTCCAAAATTGCCAGGATCAATTACTGAATGTAAGAGATCCATCAGTCCATTATGTTGATATGCTGGAGAAGCAAATACCCCTTGTTGTTGTAAGAGATAGCTAGCCGGATCAATAACCGATAGATGCGTAGGCAAGGGTTCATTCAGTTGAATGACATACACATAGGCAACATCTCGCATTTTAGTTCGAGGATCAAGCTGACCATTGGGTCGGTCTTGAGTCATCAATGCATATGTCCAAGCGATAGCGAACGATCGGCTTAGGGAGATAAATGGACTATTTCTAGCCCCATGAATAATATGTTCCCTAACCAGATCTGAACTCGGAGCAAGATGTGATTTTGCTGCGCTAAAACCTCCATTCTGCATTGGGTTCTTATTAAACCAGTACGTGCCTTTTCCAACACCCTTATAGAACAAAGCCATAGATATGCCCTCCTCTATAATGCGAACCCTCCAAATAGTTTCGTATCATGCAATATAAAACAAATGAGCTATTTCAATCTATTGATCTATAACACATCAATCTACTCGAGTTTTAACACTATGTCAAGATATATTAGTTCACCCATGAGTGTGATTTATTTCAATTTTATAAACCCTAATATTGGATGTTATTATTTGCGATGGATATCTGTAAACAGATTTTACAGTTTCAGTAACCTATTGACAACTAACGATAGTTACGTTATCGTTAACTAACGATAGTTACGTTATCTGTGAAAGAACAAAACCATGGCACTCTTTAATCATCAACTGGCTGAACAAATTACGGCTTTAGTGTTGCAACGCTATCGCAGCTTGGGTCAAGCTTTGGGAGCAACCAACCTAGCCGAGGAAACCGCCAACGAAACCGCCTTTCAACATAACCTTAATCTGTTGATCGAGGTGGCCAATGGGCGGCATATGCGCAGCGAAATTATGTTGCGCCGCATTGAATTAGCGCTTGAGCAATTGCTTGATTTGTTGTTGGGCAATGCCTTGCAAAGTAAAGCGGTGTTTCCTGAGGATTTTTGGCAGAGCGATATTGGCATTTTGGTGTCACGCACGCGCTGGTGGATTTCTGCCGAAGATTTGATCACGATTAGCAATGCCGCCGCTTTAGCCTTTGGCCAAAATAATCAGGCCAATCGCATGCGGATCGCCCGAGCAATCGACAATGGTTTGTTGGATTGGGTTCCCGATCCATCAGTGGCCAATCCACAGCAAAATCGGCGGGTCTTGCGTTCGCAAGTTGAGCGTTTGCGCGACCTTAGTCGTTTGCCAGAACTTGGCGATTAAAGGAGCAGCAATGAACCACCAATCAATTCCGCAAACTGCTAGTGAATTAGGCTTGATGCAAGGTTTTCCGCCTGCATCAAGCGTCGAACACACGCAGCAATTACTCAAGCCGTATAATCGCTGGAGCTTCCAACATATTCAATTACTCAATCCGGTAGCCGATGTGTGGCACGGCACTGAGCCAAGCAGTCGATTTGAGTATGATCTACACGATTTAGATTCAATTAGCTACAAAAATTATCTTGGGCAGGAATTGAGCTTTAATCATATGGTTGAGCAAAGCTACACCGATGGCCTGATGGTTCTGCATCGTGGCAAGGTAATTTATGAACGCTATTTGAATGGAATGCAGCCACACATTGGGCTTCGGGGAGCAAATCGGTCACTGGCACGTTGGCAGCGCTACTGGTCGCTGAACAAGTGCTTGATCCTCAGGCAACGATTGCCTACTATTTGCCGGAACTCGCCAATAGTGGATTTGGCGATGCAACCCTCGGCCAAGTGCTAGGGATGAGCACGGCGGTGGGTTTTGCCGAGCACACTGGAAATTTGGTTACCGAAAATTTCAAGTATGGAGTGGCCTTGGGCTGGAATTCGCGCCCAGCCGATTATCAAGGTCCAAACAATGTCTATGAATTTTTGCCAACGATGCTGAAAACTGACGTGCATGGACAACGCTTTAGCTACCAAACTCCCAATACTGATGTACTGGCATGGATTATCAAGCGCGTGCTGAATTGCAGTTTGGCTGAGGCTGTGTCGGGCTTTATCTGGCAAAAACTTGGGGCTGAGCGTGATGCCTTGTGGGTAGTTGATTCAGCTTGTGCCGAAACCGCTGGCTCAGGTTTTTGTTCAACCCTGCGCGATATGGCACGGTTTGGCCAAATGTTGCTCAGGCGTGGTACATTCAATCGCCAGCAAATCTTGCCTGAAACAGCTATTTTGGCGCTTGAGGCTGGGGGCGATCAAGCAGCTTTTGAGCGGAGTGCGATCGCCCATCCTAGCAATGCCAACTATTCCTATAACTATCAATGGTGGCATACCCACAACCAGCACGGAGCCTACATTGCCAATGGTTATGGTGGGCAGATGCTCTACATCGCACCCAAGGCTGAATTGGTATTTGCTAAAATGAGTTCGTACCCTACACCTACGCCCGATGGCTCAGAATTTTACGCGGCGATGGGCGCAATTCCAAGCCTGATTGCAGCTTTACAAGCATGATGGCGAATTTTAACGCAGCGATGCAGAGAACATAAGGCTATAGGCTTTTGGCCATTGGATTAGATCTTATGATATACCGATACATTTTCGATAGCCCAGAGCCTATAATAGCCATGAATCCTTTGCGCCGCTGCGTTAGCTAGACCCTGACCTCTGCGTCCTCAAATAAGTTTGAGGCTTGGCGTGGCATCGAGCGACCAATCTTGCTGCACGCCTGCTTGATAACGATAATAAGCGGCAGCACCGATCATGGCGGCATTATCGGTACACAGCCAAATTGGCGGGTAGGCTACCGGAATTGGTTTGGCGGTTGCACTCAAGCGCTCGCGTAAGGCAGTATTTGCAGCCACGCCACCAGCCAAAATAATCGTTTTGGCTTTGTGTTCGCGGGCAGCAGCCACGGTTTTTTGCACCAACACATCGACTGCTGAATCTTGAAAAGCTGCGGCAAGCTGAGCGGTGAAGGCTGGGTCAACTTCAGCAAGTTTAACTTTTTCCATGCGTTCGCCCAAGCGATCATTGACCACATTCAGCACAGCGGTTTTCAGGCCGCTAAAGCTCCAATCATAGGTTCCGCGCAACCATGCTCGAGGCAATTTGAGTGCTCCCGGGTTAACCCCACGGGCAACTTTTTCCATTTGTGGGCCACCTGGATAGCCCAAGCCCATAATTCTCGCCACCTTATCGAAGGCCTCGCCCACAGCATCATCGCGGGTTTGCCCAAGCAAGCGATAATCGCCATGATCGTTGAGCAACACCAAAGCTGTGTGTCCACCAGATACAATCAAGGCCACACACGGAAATTCGGGAGCTTGGTAGGCTAGATCGTTGGCGGTATGCAACCACGAAGCATAAATATGGCCTTCGAGGTGATTCACTCCGATAAAGGGCAAATTGCGTGACCAGGCAATCGCTTTGGCAGTGTTAATTCCAGTTAATAACGCTCCGGCTAAGCCTGGGCCATAGGTTGTGGCAACCGCATTAATCGCACTCCAACCACCAGGCACTTGGGCCAAAACCGTATTAATCACTGGCGTAATCGTCAGAATATGTTGGCGCGAAGCCACTTCGGGCACAACACCACCATAACGTTGATGAATATCGATTTGCGAAGCAACGCTATTGGCCACAATCTCGCGGCCATCGCGAATAACGGCGGCGGCGGTTTCATCGCACGATGTTTCAATCGCTAAAATCGTAAAACCTGCGGGCATTTGATGTGACATGAATTCCTACGTTCTATTTCACCTAGCTGTCAGTTGCGCTACATTGACGCTGTGCCGTGGCTATGGCATGATATGAGTGGTAAAAACGACAACACCCCGTTTTTGGGGTGCTGTCGTGCGTTTAGTGCTGTGAAGTGATTTCCTCAGCGTGACTACCAACAACGACTTGGGTGTCATGGCTATCGTGATTGATCGCATCATGATGCTCATGGCCGTGGTCAGCATCATGATGATCGTGATGACCATGACCACCAATGCTATATTCACGAACTTCACTGGCGGCTTTAACTCGCCGATCATATTCGCCATCGATGGCATCTCGAAATGCCACAAAAAACTCTTTAATGCCCATTACGGTTCTCCGTTGAATGATCTGCTGTCGCATTATACCAAAAGTGGCCGCAGGGTGTAAGAAAGATCATAATTCATGTCAACTGTTGGTTGTTTAATTCTTCACGGCTTTACGTCATGCGCCGATTCAGTCAATCGCGTGCCAAGCCGTTTAGTACCACATCAGATTCCATATCGCATGCCCTATTTACGTGGTCATGGCACTTTGCCCGAAGATTTGCAGGGTGTAACTTGGCACGATTGGTATGCTGATGCGAATGCAGCCTTTCGCGATTTACGGCGCGAGGTCGATAAAGTTATTTTGATTGGGCTATCCATGGGTGGCCTCGTGGCCAATCATCTGGCAGCGGCCCATCGCGACGAAGTCATTGGCGTGGTCAGTGTGGCCGCAGCCATGCGCTTTCACTATAAACATGCCGACCGGGCACGCTATGTTGCACCAATGCTGGGCATGTGGGGCGACGAAAATCGCGATATGGGCGCAGGTTGGTACGATAAAGAGACAGGCCGCCAACATGGCAATTATCGGCGCTTTCCGGCTCCAGCCTTTGTTTCGCTTTGGCGCTATGCCAAAGTTGTGGAACAACAATTGCCACGAATTATTGCACCAATCTTAATCATTCATTCACATCAAGATCGTACAATTCCAACATCCGCCGCCGAAGCGATCTATCGCCACGTCGGCTCTAGCGATAAACAATTACTGTGGTTCGATAAGAGTGGCCACGAAATGCTCCGCGATGGCGAATCGCCAGCAGTCTTAGATGCAGTTGAGCAATTCGTGCTACATCATCGTGCTCAATATCAATCATCAACAAACAAGGAGTAGATAGCTGCATGCCTGCAAAAACCGATACACCTGAGGAATCGACCAACGGGTCAGCCAATGATCTATCGCTCGATGCTGAGCATGTTCGTAGTCAAGCTACCACGCCCTTGCCAACTCGTTCACGTGCCGCAGCTAAAGCCGATGCAGCCAACGACGCGGCGTTGATGAATGATCTGCTGTTGAATAATAATTCGACCGCTGCTGCACGCCCACGCCCACGGGCAGTACCACGCGCTGAGCACGAAGGAGCCTATGTTCGCGTGCCCAAGGCTGTTCAATCGGCGGTTGGCAGTCGCCCAACCTCGCGCCCATTGCCACCCAAAACTGCTCCGGTCAAAAGTACCTCGCGTGGGGCAGGCTGTGGCATGATTATGCTTGGGGTCTTGTTAACAGTGGTTTTGGTGGGCGGGGGTGGGGCACTTTGGGCCTATTTAAAGGTTAAAAACGCTACCAGCGATGCTTTAGTTACGATTCCAACTCAAGCGCCAAATCTGGTCGAAAATCCTAATAACCCTAATCCTCAGCCCAACCAACCTTTGGCAACCCCCGATATTGTCAAAGATCCCTTTAATTTGTTGTTGATTGGGGTCGATTTACGCGAGAATGATACCAAAGCTCGCACCGATACGATCATTGTGTTGCATATCGACCCAACTCAAAAATGGGCCAGCATGGTCTCGATTCCGCGTGATAGTTGTGCCGAAATTCCAGGCTATGATGCGCCTGGCACATGTTCACAACGGATTAATGCGGCCTATGAACTGGGCTATAAAGAAGGTATCGCCCAAAATATGACGATTCCTTCAACTCAAGCAATGGCGTTAACCCGCGATACCGTTGCTAATATGCTCAACATTAATATCGATTATGTCGCCCAAGTCGATTTTAAGGGCTTTCGTAAAATTGTTGATGCCGTTGGGGGCATTACGATCGATGTGCAACGCCCACTGTGGGATGCGACCTATCCAACCGATGATGATGATTATGGGGTGATTCGGCTGTTTATTCCGGCTGGCTTGCAACATATGGATGGAACAACCGCGTTGCGTTATGCCCGTTCACGCCATCAAGATGCCGATTATGGTCGCTCACGCCGCCAGCAAGATGTGATTCGGGCGCTGATTCAAACCCTCAAAGATAAAGGCTTGCTCGACCAAATTGATTCCTTGGATAACCTGGCCGAACAACTCAAAGGCTCGTTCTATACCGACCTGCCAATCGATGACCTTGGCAATTTACGAGCTTTGGCTGGGCTTGGCAGTGACATTGCCAATGGTCGAATCAAGAGTGTCAAATGGGATACTAGCTCAGTAATCGGCTATATGGATGAATCGCAGTATGTGCCAATTTGGGACCCAGCCAGCATCGCGGCTACGGTTGATCAATTATTGACCAGCCCGATTCCCGATACCAATAGCCCTGTTGATGGTAGCTCAAACACACCTTCGGACGACAATCTAAGCATCGAGGTGATCAATGGAGCACAAATTAGCGGGTTGGCAGGCGATGTAGCAACCCATCTTGAGAATCGTGAGTATCAATTGCTCAATCCTTCAACCGCTTCAACTGTGTATGACACCACCAAAATCATCGATTTTGGCAATCATAAAGACCTGCGTGAGCAACTTGCTGCTGAACTGGGCATTAGCAATCGCAACATTATTGTCGTGAGCAAAACCAGCCCAGCCCCCGAACAACCAAAGGGTGACGCAGCTTTAGTGTTATTGCTTGGACGCGATTACGACGAGGCTTGGCGCAAACCCTAAGCAAGAGGTCAGGGGTTAGGAGCCAAAATTGTAGTTATTTTTGCTGCTCCCTCGCCCCTTCGTGTCCTGCGTGGATAAAACTGGCTGTTTGGCTTTAGCTTTTATGTGTAATGGTTTATAGCGTTAAAAACAGCCAGCATGCCCTCACCCCCAGCCCCTCTCCCACTGCGACGGGCGAGGGGAGCACTCCTGGAACGGTTCTCCTTATGTTCTATGTTCTTTGCTTTATGCTCTCGCCTCGGCCAAAATATGGTAAAGCTGGGCGATTGCTTCTTTGCGGCGACGATAATATTCGCTTTTCGAGAGATGCAGTTGCTGAGCTTGGGTTTGCGGGTCGTGAAGTTGCACAAATTCGCCCTCCAGAATTGCCAAGGTTTCGAGCACATTCAATTGCATGGCTTCGCGAATCACGCTGGCAATTTTGGCTTGGGTTTGCAAGCCACGTTGATAATCGCTAGCAATTTGCGGAAACAAATACCTGGCCAAATGACTTGTACCCAAGCCAACCAAGCCTTGACGATGCAATTGCAACAGCGCTTTGGTCAGATCTTCCTCGTTCAACGGTGGGCTAGGCGTGGGGGCCAGCAAACGTAAGCGCAGAATATTCAGCAAGGCTTGACTGCCAAGCGGTGCTTGTTGAGCACTTGTCAGCAGTGCTTGCTCAATTCGTTGGGCTAAATCGGGAGTAGCGGGTTTTTCGAGGACGGCATCGCAGCCAAAGGCAATGGCTGTTTGATGCACTTCGCTGGCACTTAGTGCAGTTAATGCCACAATCGCCAACGGTGGTAGGCTGCCATTGGCAATCTGAATTTGCAATTGTAAAGCCAAATTTGCGCCCGCCAACGATGAGGCAACCACTTGCTGAAGCGCAGGATCGTTGGGCATATTTAAATCCACAAGCAACAATATTTGGCTTGGCTGATAGATCGCCAAGGCCTGCTGTAATTGCTCGGTAGCTTGTTTGCTTGAACGCGCCATGCTGGTTTGATAGCCAGCTGCTTGTAAATAACGCGCCGCTAACTGACGATCAACCGCCAGATCATCAACGATAATGCAATAGTTCATTGCGTAACCTGTGGAAAATGTAGTTGAATTGTATAGCCCGTCGGAACATCGGGCACATACAGCGTAGCTTTAGCTTGATTCAGCATCTGTTGCACTTGTTTCAAACCCAAACCTTGGGTGATTGCACTAAAATCAGCCTGATTGAGCGCCGCGCGTAAGGCTTGATGCATGCCAGCCCCATCATCACGAACTTCTATGATCACGTTTTGCTCCGATCGATAGCTACTGATACGTACCTCGTGATGGCAACGGCTCAAACTATTATCAAGCAAGTTGAATAAGGCTCGCTCAAATTGCTCACGATCAGCCATAATCACGCTGCCCGCAGCAATTTCAAGCTGCACCTTGGCGATTGGCTCACTGTAGTAGGCCGCCAAGCCGCTGATTGCTGGCTGCAATTGCGCCAAACATTGCTGTACATCGATGATTTCGAGGCTAGCACGCTGGCGACCAAGCTGCTGACGGGCTTGATCAAGCAAATTATTAAGTTGGCGTTCGACCCGCTGAGTGGCAGCTAGGGCTGGCTGAATCGTACTATTGGTGCTTGGTTGTTCGAACGCCAAGCCTTGCAACAAGCCTTGAACGCTTTTCAAGGGCTGGCGCAAATCGTGTTTCAGCAAACTAAGTTGTTGCACATGGCTTTGTAAATCGTGGAGTTGCTGTTGCATGCTGCTCCGTTGCTGCACTAATTGAGCAGTTTGGCTATGTTGTTGGCTAGCATGCCACAAGGTTTGGCGCGAAACAAAGCCAATCGTGCTGCACATCAACACAATGCTCAGTACCATAATCATCACCAAGGCCCATTCATTCAACACAATAAATTGGCCTGCAACAAGATAATTCAAGCCAATCAGCCCGCTAGTATAAGCCAACACTTGCCAAAATGGCATTACCACCGCAAAACTACACAAAGCAAACAACTCAAAAATAATCACATTTGGTAAATGCATCGCATAAGCCAAGGCTGAATTGTAGCCAATTGCGAGCAGCATTGTACAATGCCAAGCCCAATTAATCTGTTTACGCCGTACTAGCCACCAAACCAGCAAAGGATTGAAGAGGCTGCGCACAAGATGTAAACTAAATATACTCAACGATTGTTGCTGATTAAGCACGGCCAAACCAAGAATCAAGGTGAATGGGATGGCCAAGCCACATGCTACCAAGGTGATTAATTGAATCAAGCGGCGTTTGTTGTGCTCAAGCAGTTTTTGGTAGTGCTGCAAGGTAGCTGGTTCAGCATGGTTTTGGGTTGAATTAATGATCATTTTGAGCATTTTTGAATCGTCTTTTGAGGCTAGCCAGCATCATCTGATAATCGTAATCAAATAGCCAGCCAAAACAACAAAAAAGCATAAAGCTATTTAAGCCGCTGCTCACGATAATTGCCAGCAATTCGAATGGCAATAAATAGGCAACGATGCTATGCAAAAAATCGATGCAGCCAACAATCAACAGCGCAATTAAGCTAAAACTCAGAATTTTGAATGCTCCACGTGGGCGAACATGCTGAATTAACATCAAGCACCAGAGTGCAGCAATTGCCAGATGCACTGGCCATAGATGACTGAAGATCATCAATTTACCAACGCTCAACGATCAATTGCAGCACCAAACAACTAAACAGCCCCAACCCACAACCTAGGCCAATCCCGATAATTGGCCAGAACAGCCGCTTGGCCTCACGATCAAACTTCAACACGCAACCCTCCTACGCTAGCTCCTCAGCACTTCGCTCAGCGCTAGTGTAGTCGAATCAGGTTGAAATCGGGGGCTATTTTTCCCAGCTTTTTCCCAAGCTAAATTGCTAAAATGCTGGCGGGGCTGGGCACTAAATCGCGGGTAACCACCCGTTCATTCGCTCGATTGGGGGCCAAAATATCAATTGGTTCTTGTGGTTCGAGCTGATTGTCGGGGCCAGTTGTAAACCAAGGCGTGATGCGCAAGCGCCAGCCATTCAAGGTTTCATCGAGATTAAGTGTAAGCAAGCTTTGTAATAATGGCGAGCGATCATGGTTGAGCGCGTTGGTATAGCCCCGATTTAAAATATTTGGCTCTTGGCCGACAAGCCAGCGCCGCAAGCCCCAAACTTGGTCATCAAGCTCGATTTTGCCATTGAATTTGGTCCGAAGCTGTTGAGCCGTTGGAAACACTTCACGCAACATCACCTGATCGACGATATCTTGTTCGTCGTCGCGGTAGACAAAGCGCGATTCCAAGGGGGTCATGCCGCTGGGCGTGTGCCAATGTAAATCAACAGGTTTGCTGAGATACGCGCCGCCACCGCCATTGACCAGATGATGAGCAATATGTTGAGTGCCGCGCAAAGTGATATAGCGGGCTTCATAATGTTGGAAGGCATGGGTATCGCCGCCAATTACCACGTGGGTTTCATAGCGCCGCAATAATTCATATAATTGGCGCATGCCAGGATGATCAGCAAAGGCTCCATTGACATACAACGGCTCGCTAAGCACCACGGCAATAATTTTTTGTTGATTGAAGGCCGCCAGCAAACGCCCTTCCAACCATTCCATCTGAATTGGATCGACGCTACCGATGCAGCCAGTATCCACGGCTAACAACACAAATGGCACTGGATCAAAGCTCAATTCGAAAAATGGCAATCGTTGGTGGGTACGCGGTTCATTCAGGTCGCCACCAAGCCGCGTGAGGCCATAGCGTTGGCGCAAACTGTGCACCTCGTTCCAACGCAATTGGCCCCATGGATAGCCATAGCGTGCCCAAGGCCCAGTTTTGAGTGCCTTGGCCCATTGTTGCAACTGTGGGTCGCGGCTTTCGACATGGGCCGCAGCATAGCCAAAATTCAGCATCAAGCCCTTTAAATCATTGTACCAATCGTGATTGCCTGCCAAACCATAGATCAATGGCGGGGTTGCGCTGGCACTCGCATACGGTCGATACAGCGTGCGTTCATAATCCATCAACTCGCCAGCTGGGTAGACAATATCTGAGCTAAGGATTGTGAAGGTTGGATACGCTGGATTAGCTGGGCCTTGCTGGGCCAAAGCGCTCTGCTCGGGCACAATTGGCGGAGCAATCTGCGATTCGTCGCCCTCGCCCGGGTCGCCAATCACTGCGAAGGTAAAACCACGTTGGGGCTGCGCGACTGGCTCAATTTTGGCAGCTTTGGCGACATCACGCGGCGCTTTGCTACCCACGATATGCTCGATATAGGCCATGCGCACTGTATCAGCCAAATCGCTTTCAGCCAATGGTGGAATACCCCAACGTGGCATCAGGGTATATTTCAAATGCGGCAACAACGTGCGCCAATTCGGCGGATCGATCCATGAGAAGCTGCCACTTTTGAGCAATCGCCGTGCCAAATAAAAGCCCAGATAGTAGATGGTGAGCAGCACACACAAGGTTGCCAGCAATTCAACCCAATTCTTAATCGCATCGATAAACCGCGTATCACTATCGAGAATTCGCGCTGGAACCAACAATAGTTCTAATATGATGGCAATTCCGCTGACTGTCAGCAAGACCATACATAAAAATTGGATGACCACCAGCACGCCGCCCGTGTAACTTGAGGGTGAACGATCGCCTGCGCGTAAGCGTCGTCGTAGCTCACGATAGAGCGTCAGCAAGCCCATAATTGCCAACGAACTGGCAATCACCGTGCGCAGTTGGGGAAACGGCAGTAGCGCGAGGGTCAGCATGGTTGTAGTGACTGCAAAAATCTTGATGAGCAGTAAGGCCGCCCCAGCCAATTCCATCATTGTAATGTTGCGATGTGCCCAGTGTGAGGTTTCGATCCAAATTAAACTGAGCACTAAGATTGTAGTAATGATTAAATAGGTGCGAGCCGAGCTTGGCATGCCCAACGCAACCAAATATTCAGCGATTGTTCCAAGCAGCATAACGCACCTCAACACACAACAATCCTTGGGGTATTTCGATTGATTCAAGTATCCCTGCTATGGTTGATAATTCCAAGCAGGGATGATTGCAATTGGCTAACAAATTAGTGGCGTTTTTGTTTGGCGAGCCGTTCGTTGCCCCGTTTAAAATTACCAGTGATTTTGGCCATCACGAGTTGGGCAGCTTCGCCATCAAGCTCGGCGATGTTGGCTAGAAAGCGTTGGGCTTTGGCTCCACTTAAAATCACAACTTGCTTGCCATACCAACTAATAAACACTTTGCCGGCTTTGCTGACCGAGTAATCGAAGGCTTCATCTTCGACGGCGTTGGTTTTATGGGGGACGGTTGCGGTTTCAAGCACTTCCAGTTCGGGATCAGTTTGTTCGCTCAACGTTGGCGACTCCTTGGCAAAATTAGCGTCGGCGCACTTCAGGAGGAATTGCCGCTAGCCAGCCAAGTTCAACCGCCGCCCATAATCCCAAGAGAATGGCTTCGGCCGCGTCGTGGCGCAATGAGGTGGGGCGTGGCGCATCCGACCATTCGATCACGCGGCGGGCTAATTCATCGGCCACAGCTTTGGCTTGCTCTCCGGTGCGTTGCTCACGAGCATATAGCAAACTGGCTCGCCAAACCTCAGCACTTGTACGGATCAGCTGTAGGTCGCGGCGGGTAGCTTCGCGCTCCCAAACATCGGCAATCGGGCCACCACCCTCAAGCACCAATACGCTTAAATCGCTAATTTCGGCCAATTGGCCACTGCTGCCACGGCGTAAGCGCGGCAACGAACCATAATTATGCGAACGATACCAAATCAATTGGCCTGCGCGGTTGTAGCACGCAAAACCAGTGCGAATGCCCAAATCAACCGCTAGTAACATTAGCGTTCTCCAAAACTATCGCCCCGTTGCGGGTTGCTTAGTTCTTGATTGTAGGCTTCTAGCCCACCAATTGCGCGCTGGAAATGGCCATCGGCCTCTTGCAAACGCAAGGCAGCGCGGTTGGCAATTGCCACATTGTAGTTGGTATAATATTCCAAAATATCATCAAAGGCGGCTTGTTCTAGTTGTAGGCCTTGTTTATATTCGTTATGAATTTCGGCCAAAATGTCGGGGGCTTTGACGCGCTCCAAATCGGTGTAGGCTTGGCGCACCACATCCCGATAAATTTTGGCGGCCTCAATTTGCTCCGTTGCCACGGTTGAGGTATCGCTGGTTGCGCGATAGGTCGTGACTGCTTGGTCGAGGCGTTGGCGAATTTCACCGACTTGGCTCAGATAGCGCAATAATTCAACCTGATTCATTTCCGAGGCCGCAACTACCGCCTGTGGATCAGCCTGATCATTGATTGCAACATCAAGGCCTGCTGGAATTTCGGGTAAAGGCTGATTCTTGGCAACCGAAAGCATCACCGCTGTGAAGCTAATTGCCAAAATCAAAGCAACTAATGAAGCAACACGCACAACTTTACCGCTGCGCTCAGAATCGCGCCATTCTTGCCACCAAGCTTTTTCGGCGGCTGGGGTGATTTCGGCGGCCCGCTCCTCGGCGGTTGGGATGCTAATTTGTTGCAAACCACTAGGCGATTTGGGCGTGGTAACACTAGCAGGCTTGGTTTGCTGCTGCTGAACCCAAGCTAAGCCTTTGCGGGCTTGTTGGTTATGCGGGTTGATTTTGAGCGCCGATTGCAAACAAAATTCTACATCACGCGGCTCGTCGAGCACCCCACTAAGCCAAAGCCACGCTTGTTCGTGGCGCGGATCAAGTTGAACCGCCTTGGTCAATAAGCCTGCTGCAATTCGGCGTTGGCCGCCTCGGGCCGCCGCTAAACCACGCTCATACAAGCGCTGAGCCTCAACACTATAAGTTGTAATGCCTTGTTCCATAATCCTCTGTAGGGATGAAGGATGAAGTAGGAGGGATGAAACTTTATCCTTCAACAATTAGATTAATTGCACGTTAGAAATAATGAGGAATCAATCAGGCTCAATTAAGTTTTCATCCTTCATCCCTTATCCTTCATCCTTCTAAACTCAATGGTCAGGAATATAGCGATTGATTGAGCGTTGGACGATCAAGGGATCTTGTTTCAACGATTCGCGAATATAGGTCCAATTTTGGGGATCTTCGCTGCCCAAGCGCCAAATTGCAATCCCAGCTAAATCGTTTTCGCGCACCATCTCCATTTTGGCGGTTAGCGAACGATAATTGGAGAACCAAACCGTGCGTCCGGCATAGTTAAAGGTTGATTCCTGGATTTGCTGGCCGCCATCTTCCTCGACCAAACGAATTTGGGGCTGGTAGGTGGCCTTAATTTCTTCAACTTCGGTATAACTTCGCGCAATCCCAAAACCGCCATTGCTAGGCCAATCGTAGGCATAAAACGAAATCCCAATTTGAATTTTGCTAGGGTCAACTTGGGTTTTGGCATATTCGGCAACCGCTTTAACCCAAAACATCGGAGCGATTGGGCCTGGCTCAGAGCCACGCCAGCTATAATCGTAGGTCATAATCCGCAGGCGATCAACCACTTTGCCCAAATCAGCATAATTTTGGTAATCGGGTCGGCCCGTATGGGCATGGACTGCAACGGTTAGCAATTTATCTTCAGCATGCAACGCTGCACCCAATTCGGTCATAAACGCGGTAAATTCATCTTCATAATCAAGCGCAAGCGATTCATAATCGATGTCGATGCCATCGTAGCCGTAGGTACGCACCTCATCCATAATAATATTAATATGGTTTGTTCGACTTTCTGGAGTGGCCAAAACAATCGAAGCTGCTTCCAAATCTTCAATATTATGCACAGTTGGAATAATCAGCACATTATTTTCTTTGGCAATTTGCACCAATTCGGCATCACGAGAGCCAACATCGGCGATTAACGTGCCATCAGGTCGCACGCCATACCAAAATGGGCTGACCTCATCGAGAATATCTTTGTTGGCTTCAAAGGTTGCACGAGCAGCCTCAGCATCAAACGATGTCGGCAGCCAAGCAGCGACGTAACGGCCAGTTTTAGGGTGCACTCCGCGCACATCATTGGCGCTGGCAGGCAGCTCTGAGCCACCTTGACCATCGGCAACAGTGTTGGGCAGCGGCTGCAAGGTTGGCGCAACAAAGGTAGGAACGGGCAGGGCGGTTGAGGTTGCTCGGGGTAACAGAGCTTGGGCGGCGGCATCGGCGGCGCGACTGTGCTTGATCCGTAAATCAATAAACTGCCAGAGAAACACGATCCAGACCAAAATCCCAATTGCGAGAACCCCGCGAAAAAGATGACGAAACATAACAATTCACTCGATCAGCAAAAAAATCACGAAAAAGACCACTCAAAGTATAACCGATTAAACAAGGCTTTCCAAGAAACGCTAGATTAAAGGATGAAGGATGAAGGATGAGGGATGAAAAAGATAAAGGTTAAATGTTAATGCAGAGGCGCAGAGCATTAACTTTTTCTCTGCGCCTCTGCGTTAAAACGTATAGCCCTAGCCCCTGACCCCTAATCCCATCCTAATATTCTTGGTCGGCGTTTGCGTGAGGGTGATAGCCTCGTTTATAATGGAGGGCAGTTTTGAAGACGAGGCATATCCTTGATAGCTTTTTGGACAACCTATGGCTTCTACTTATGGATCGGCAGCGGCCTACTGATTATCGGCTTGCTGATCTGGATCGGGCGTTTAAGCAAACGGCTGAGCGCCATCGATCAACGCTACACTGCCCTCACCAAAGGTGTTGATGCCGAACATCTTGAAGATATTTGGCTTCAGCGCTCGCTGCAAGTTGCGCATCACGATGATCAAATAACCGCCCTCGAACGTGAAGTTCGGCGTTTGGGCCGCAGCAGCCTGCATCATGTTGGGCTTGTGCGCTTTAATCCCTTTGGCGATGTTGGCGGCGATCAAAGTTATGCTTTGGCGCTACTCGATGGCGAACAAAGTGGGGTTGTCCTGAGCAGTATCTACAGTCGTTCAGGGGTGCGCACCTACGCCAAGGCTGTGCAACGCGGCCAATCGAACCATACGCTTTCCGAAGAAGAAGTTGCATCAATTGCGCAAGCCCTTGGTCAATTTACCTCGGTGGAATCAGCAGCTCAACCCGCTACAACAGGAGGCAATTCATGAGCTTATTCGGTAACAAAAAAGTGGTACAACCAATCGCCCAATCGCCAACCGGCAAGCCCGAAACCGTGATTGGAGCCAATACCACCTTTGTTGGAACCCTCAAATCCGACGGGAATGTTCGGGTTGATGGCTCTGTTGAGGGCGAGATCGAGGTGCTTGGCAATTTGATCGTTGGCTCAACTGGGCGGGTTATCGCCACGCTCAAGGCCCAAAATATTCACGTATCGGGTGCAGTCAAAGGCGAGATCATCGCGACTGAGCAACTAGAAATCTCGCCTTCGGGCAAGGTTTGGGGCGATATTACTGCCGCTTCGTTACATATCGAGCCAGGTGGCTTGTTCCGTGGTCAAAGCAGCATGACTTCAAATATCGACGAGCCATTGTTGCTTGATGCCCCACGCTCACGCTTAAACGAAGAGCCAAGCGGGGTTTAATTCCTCAATGCTGATTGTTAGCAATTTGTCATCGATTAAGGCAGGTTTTGCCCAAGCGCTGTGCTAGGCTAACACGACTATCTAAAAACCTTGAGGATGGTGTTATGGCTCGTTGGCGCTGGCCACAATGGCGCAAACCACAGATTCCACAGCCAACTCAATTGCGCAGCGGGGCAACGCTGGCCGTAACCTGGGGCTTGGCCGCATTTGCGCTCTATTTGATGGTGCTATTTGGCAGTTTGGTGGTGCAAGGGTATACCATGGAGCAACAGGCTCAAGCCTTGGAAGCCGAAAATGCCCGTTTGGCTGCCGAAAGCCAAGCCCTGCGCGATCGCGCTGCCTATGTGCGCTCTGATGCGGCAATCGAATTGGCGGCCCGCGATATGCTCGATATGGCCAAGCCAGGCGATGTGGTGTTGCATGTGAGTGTGGTTACGCCAACATTGACGGTTTCGCCAACCGCTGCCTTAGAAGTTCCAGCCGCTGAGCCAGCCGCGTTACCACCGATGGACACAACGCCCAATTGGCGGCGTTGGCTGGAAGTGCTATTTGATTCGTAATTTCGGATGAAGGATCGAGCGATTGGGCAACCAATCGCTTTTTTGTTATGAATTGTTCTGTCATTATTTTAAATTGGAATGGCCGCACGCTATTAACTGATTGTCTCAACGCCTTATTGCCCCAATGCGATGCTTCAATCGAAGTGTTGGTGGTCGATAACGGTTCGCACGATGGTTCAGCGGCATGGCTGCATCAACACTATCCCCAAGTGCGTTTGCTGGCGCTCACCAACAATCGTGGGTTTAGCGGTGGGGTCAATGTTGGTTTACATGTGGCACGGGGCGATGTGTTGTTGTTATTGAACAATGATGCCATCGTTGAGCAAAATTTCATCTCGGCTATTTTAGCGCCGTTTGAACGCCAACCAACCCTTGCTGCTAGCGCTGGCGTGATGACATTTGCCCATCGCCCCGAAATCATCGCCTCAGCTGGAATTCAACTCTATCGCGATGGTGTGGCAACTGATGCTGGGTTGTTGCAGCCAGTTGCCCAATTAGCCAGCCAAACCAGCCCGATTTGGGGGGGCAGTGGCGGGGCAGTAGCTTATCGTCGCGCTGCATTAGCCGATGTTGGCATCTTTGACGAAGGCTATTTTGCCTATTTAGAAGATGTTGATTTGGCCTGGCGTTTGCAGTTGCGCGAATGGCAAACAGTACTAGCCCCGCAGGCTATCGCTCGGCATATCTACTCGGCAACTGGCGGCGAAGGCTCGCCCTTCAAAGCTTGGCTGATTGCCCGTAATCGCTGGCGGGTAATTTTGCGTTGCTGGCCAACACCATTGTTGGCCCGCGATCTGCCATTAATGCTGGCTTACGATGGTTTAGCCTGTGCTCAGGCCATCCTACGCCGCCGCTGGACGACGGTCAGTGGGCGTTTGCATGCATTACGTCAATTACCACAACTTCGCCAACAGCACCAAGCGATCCAAGTTCGTCGAACTGCTTCGCTCAATGATCTTGATCGTTGGATCAAGCCAGCCCGTTCGCCGCTAGCAATTTGGCGTGAAAGCCAAGCCCTAGGCCAATTGATCGCCCAACGCTAGCCTTTACTGGCCTCAATCATTCGCTGCATACGCTGATTGGCCGTGCCAGTGTCGATGGCCTGTTGGGCTTGACGCAAAGCCTCGCCAAACGAATCGGCCCGTTCGCAAGCAACCAAAGCAGCGGCGGCATTCAACAATACAATATCGCGGCGCGGGCCAGTATCACTGCCATCAAGAATCGCCTTGGTCATGGCCACATTTTCCTCGACCGAGCCACCAGCAATTGCTTCACGTGGCGCGAGGCTTAGGCCAAAATCGCTGGGGCTAAGCGTCGAAGCTTGGGGAGTTGCTCCAGCGCGTACATCAAATACCAAGGTTGAGGCGCTGATTGAAATTTCATCAAGCCCATCGCTGCCATGCACCACCAAGGCGCGGCGAATGCCCATTTTGCTCAGGGCGTTGGCCAATTTCTCAGCCAAGCCCACATTAGCAACCCCAATCACCTGATACTCGGCGCGGGCTGGGTTGGTCAGTGGCCCTAACACATTGAAAATGGTACGAATGCCAATTTCGCGGCGCACCGGCCCAGCGTAGCGCATCGCCGGATGAAACTTAGGCGCAAACATAAAGCCAATGCCTGCCTGACGTAAACAGCGGGCTACGCCTTCAGCATCAAGCTCGATATTGACTCCCAACCCTTCGAGCACATCAGCCGAGCCGCATTTCGACGACATAGCGCGATTGCCGTGTTTGGCGACGGTTGCGCCTGCGCCTGCTGCCACAAATGCCGCAGTGGTCGAAATATTGAAGGTATTCGAATGATCGCCACCAGTGCCACAGGTATCGACCACGCCGCCATCGTGCGGCACGGCCAGCGATTTAGCCCGCATCACTTGGGCCATACCAGCAATTTCTGCGTCAGTTTCACCTTTGAAATGCAAAGCTGTGAGCAAGGCCGCGATTTGGGCTGGCGTGGCCTCGCCATTCATCATCTGCTCCATCACCGCCGCCGCATCGTCTTGGCTTAAATCCGTTCGATTGGTAACCGTAATAATCGCATCGCGAATCTGCATGGTTGGCTCCTTGCAGCAAAACAACAAAAAAACAACGAGAGCAAATTGCCCTCGTTGTAGTGGTCGGGGTGATAGGATTCGAACCTACGACCTCAACGTCCCAAACGTCGCGCGCTACCAACTGCGCTACACCCCGTTGCTTTTGTTTTATCGTTGCGCGTGGCATTATAGCGGAGAATAGTTTGTTTGTCAAATTACAAGAACCCAAGCATCAAACATTGTATTCCCTCACCCCCTAGCCCCTCATCCCGCCCAGCAGGCGAGGGGGAATCATCCAAGTCATGAATGGTGGAACGCCCTTCTCCCTCCGCAGTGGGAGAAGGGTTGGGGATGAGGGCATGCTACCAACTAAACTATTTTACCCAGCAAAGCTTGAATTGCGCTAATTTCATCGTCGTTGACAGTATGGCCCATATTTGGGTAGAGCCGCAGATCGATGGTTGCTCCAGCTTGCTCAAAAACGCTGGCACTTTCACGCACCCGTTCGGCAGCAATATGAAAATCGCGGTCGCTACAGCCAAGCAATGCAGTCGTACCTGTGAGGTTGGTGCTATAGCTGGTCAAATGCGTGCCAGCGCCAATCAAGCCGCCGCTAAGTGCAATGACACCAGCTAAGCCCTGCCCATAGCGAGCTACCCACTCCAAAGCCAAACACGCACCCTGCGAGAAGCCCAACACCACAATTTTACTGCGCGGAATCTTGTGAGCTTCGGCCTCTGCTACTGCCCGACCAACCGCAGCCAAGGCAAAATCTAAGGCTGGCTGATTAACCGCTACTGGCTCGATAAAACGCTGTGGATACCAGGTATGATTATCGGCTTGGGGCGCAAGATAGGCCCAATCTGGCCGCTCAAAAGCTTGGCTCAAACTCAGAATGCTGGCGGCATCAGCGCCCCGCCCATGCAGCATAATCATGGCTCCAGTGGCGTTTTCGAGTTTGGTTCCAGTTTGAATAATCGGATTAGAATGCATGAGTTTGCTCCACCACTGCCAATTTGCTGCATGGAATAACCAACGGCGTAAGATGTTCTTCGATCAGGCTGCGTTGAGTTTCGAGCCATGGTGGCAATTTCAAGGTCTTGCCCAATTGCTCAACTGGCTCATCGACCGTAAAACCTGGGCCAAGCGTTGCCAACTCAATGATATGGCCATCGGGATCGTTGGTATAAATACTTTTGAAATAGGTGCGATCCTGGACTGGCGAAACCCGTTTGCCAAAGCTCAGTAAGCGTTCGCGCCAAGCCAATTGCTCATCGTCGTTGGCGACAGTAAAGGCAACATGATGAGTTTGGCCAGCACCCATGCGCACAGGCCGCGTATGCGCTGGATCACGCTCAAAATAGGTCATCAACGTACCAGGCTTGCCATGTTCGCTGCCCCAATACCAGTGCGCCGAAGTTGGATCGTCGAAGTTATAGGTCATTTTGACCCGTTGCAAGCCCAAAATACCTGCATAAAACTCATGCGAACGCTCAACACTCGCGCCGATCGCTGAAATATGGTGCAAGCCTTCGTGCAACGACATATCGGCAGTAATTTCGGGCACTGGTTCCGGCCAATTGATCGTAGCAATATCACATTCATTGCGATTGCTACTCATCAAATCCATTGGCGGCATCAAGGCTGTTTGCCCAAGGCTTTCCAATGGCTCATCGACCGTCCAGCCCGGCCCTTTGGTCGCAATTTCAATGATTGTACCATCGGGATCACGAAAGTATAGCGATTTGAAATAGTTACGATCATATGGGCCGTTGACTCGCACTTTAGCATCGAGCAAGCGGCGTTTCCATTTGAGCAAGGCCTGTTCGTTGGCGACGCTTAGCGCCAAGTGGTGGGTACCACCAAGGCCCGTTGCCCCGCGTGGCGCACGTGGCCATTCAAAAAAAGTGATGATCGTACCAGCCGAGCCATGCTGATCGCCAAAATAAAGATGATAGGAACCGGGATCGTCGAAATTCACGGTTTGCTTGACCAAACGCAGCCCCAGTACGCCAGTGTAAAAATCAACAGTTCGCTGCGCATCTGCACTAACAATTGTAATATGATGTAAGCCCAAAATCGACATAATCAACACTCCTTTGTGTGAACATGCGACGACCCGGTTGCCCTAATTAACTATTTATTGACTTAACCGTTTCGTCCAAGCCACAAGCGCTTCTAAATGGTTACGTACAACCTTGCGGGTTGGTTCATCGTGTAATTGACCATCGCTAAACTTTTTGTCTGCGAAGGTAATCATCACCTCAGGTTTATTTAAGGGATGCATGTTGGTATTGACGGTCACTTGGCGTAAATGGTGCTGGCCCCGAGCAGTGCCATAGGCTCCAACGCTTGCGCCGATGATTCCCAAGGGTTTGCCACTCAGCGGCATCTCGCCAGCGCTACCAGGCCGCGAAGCCCAGTCGAGCGCATTTTTCAGCCCCCCAGGAATCGAGTAGTTGTACTCAGGCGTAGCGATTAGCAAGGCATCAGCTTCACTAATTGCTTGGCGTAGATGTTGCACACTACTCGGGAAGCCGTGTTGCTCAACATCCTCATTGAATAACGGAATATCATGTAATAGGATAATGTTGAACTCCACGCCATCGGGCATTAACCCAGCCGCAGCCCACAACAACGCCGTGTTATACGAATCCTTGCGCAAGCTGCCCGAAATCCCGACAATCTTGAGTGTGTCTGCCATAGACTAACTTCCTCCAACAAATGGTTGTTGATGATCACACACTGATTGTATCGCGATAATACGATCATGTTGTCCGCCAAGTTGTCCATCTTTTTGTCCTTGGAAGCGTCCTATTCTAGTTAAATAATAAAGAGCAGCAGCTGCTGCTCTTGGTCGGAGTACATTTTGATCGGTTGTTTAGGGGCGTTTCCATTTGCGGCAGGTAATTTTGGTACCCTCGCCGACCACCGACTCAATTTCGAACTCGTCCATGAGCCGTTTTGCACCTGGCATACCCATCCCCATCCCCTTGGAGGTGGTATAGCCATCCTGCATGACGAGGCTAATATCCTCGATCCCTGGCCCTTGGTCTTCGCAAACGACCTGAAGCCCCTTACGGAGCCCCTGTTGAATTTCACTGACAGTGACAGTACCTTCACCGGCGTAGAGATAAATATTCCGCGCCAGTTCGGAGATCGCGGTAGCAATCCGTGCTTGGTCGATAGCGCCAAAGCCCATTGCCTTAGCCATATCGCGGGCCGCCATCCGTGCCGCCACAATGTCGAGGTCGCTCTGAATTGTGATGACTTTATTAGGCATTGCCATCCGCATTGTTCTCCGTAATCAGCCGCAACTTAGCGATGCCTTTTTCCAAATTCAGCGCCGTTGTGACACCAGGCAACTCAAGCCCAAGCTCCACCAACGTAATTGCGACGGCTGGTTGCAACCCTGTAATAACAACGGTTGTTCCCATCAGGCGAGCCATCGCCGCAATATCACTAATCAAGCGGCCTACGAAGCTGTCTAATACATCCATCGCCGTTAGATCGATGATGACCCCTTTTGCTTTGGTCTCATAGATCTTCTGGAGAACCGCGTCTTTGAACTGAATTGCTTGCATGTCATACAGGGCAACCTGAACCGAAGCAATTAAAAAGTTCTCGATCTTAAGAATTGGAATATTAACGATGTCCAAGCGGCCTCCCTGAAGTCGAACGCGAAGATGAGCCACAACAAAAGCTTGCGTATGGAGTATGTGCCTATTATACGTATGATATTGCTACTCGGCAAGCGTGAGTTTGCTGCTCATTTCGGAGTAATTTTCGCTATCATACAGCATAAAGCATCTCTATGCACATGTTTTTAGGCCTGTCCTAGGCTATAACAGGACTTAAGGATTACTCACGGCGGGTTTTGGCAAATCTAGCAACGAAAGGTTGACGATGTTTAATGCACTTTTGATGCTCTGGCGTGGTTTGGGCGGGCGTTGCCCCACATGTGGCTATGGGCACATGTTCAAAACATTTTTTGGCCTAATTGAGGGTTGTGCTGCATGTGGCCTACGCTTCGAAGGGACTGGCGATCAAAGTACTGGAGCAATGGGGATTTCATTAACGATCACCGTAGCAATTGGTTTTGCTGGAGCATTAATTTTGGTTTGGCAATGGCCTGGGCATTTAATTTTGGGCACGGCTGGGTTAATTGGCGTGCTTAGTATTTTTCAATTGTTCTGCTACCGCGTGTCGCGCGGCTTCTGGATTGGCATTCTGGCGATTACTGGGGCGATCCACGAGGATGAGCATCGCGATGAGTTTTTTCTTTAAAGCTTGGTTAAATTTAGGCGTTGTAGTAGTTTTCGTGGTTGTTGGGCACACTTTTTGCCGTACAATGGCAACGCCGTTTTGATCTTGAATGTGGAAAGAAGCGTCCCATGACTGAGTTGCTAATACCCGACACAGTTGCTGAACCACTAAATTTGGCTGACCCACGAAATTTCCTGAATCGTGAATTGAGTTCGTTGGCGTTTCATCGGCGCGTTTTAGAGGAAGCCCTCGATCCTTCATTGCCCTTGTTGGAACGGGTAAAATTTTTGGCGATTTTCAGCACCAATCTCGATGAGTTTTTTATGATTCGGGTTTCGGGAATTCGCCAGCAAGTTGCAGCGCGAGTGTTTGAACGCTCAGCCGACGGCAAAACGCCATTTGAGCAATTACGCGCAATTCGAGCGGCAGTTGCGCCCTTGATGGAACTGCAACGAGCCTGTTTTATCCAAGATTTGCAGCCCAAACTGGCCGCCGAAGGGGTTTTTATCCAAGAATATAGCCAGCTTTCGATTCATCAACAGGCTTGGCTAAAAAATTATTTTGATAATGAGATTTTTCCGGTCTTGACTCCTTTGGCATTTGACCCAGGCCATCCTTTCCCACATATTTCTAATTTGAGCCTCAATTTGGCAGTCGTGATTCAAGACCCTGATAGTGACGAACATTTTGCGCGGATCAAAGTGCCTGCTTCGTTACCACGTTTGGTCAGTGTGCCCAGCGAGCAGCCAAATACGGTTTGTTATACATGGCTCGAACAAATTATCGCCGAAAATATTAGCACGCTCTTTCCTGGTATGCAGGTTTCTGAGGCCTATACGTTTCGAGTTATTCGCAACGCCGATGTCGAAATTGAAGAAGATGAAGCCGCCGATTTGCTTGAGACAATTCAGGCCGGCGTGCGTCAACGCCGTTTTGGCTCAGTCACCAAGCTTTCAGTTCACTCAACCATGCCGCCACGGATTGTCGATTTGCTGATCGATAATCTTGAAGTTGAGCGCGATGATGTTTATCAATTGAATGGTTCGCTCGATTTGAGCAGCCTCATGAGTGTGGTGCGTTTAGATCGTTGGCAGTTGAAGTTGCCACCATTCAAGCCCAGCGTGCCAGCCGTGCTCTCAACTGGCGAAGATATTTTCAATGTGGTGCAACGCCGCGATGTACTATTACACCATCCTTATGATTCATTTATGCCGGTGGTTGATTTTCTGCAAGCAGCAGCGCGTGACCCAAATGTGTTGGCGATTAAACAAACGCTCTATCGGGTTGGCTCGAATTCGCCAATTGTCAAAGCCTTGCTCAAAGCGCGTGAGAACGATAAACAGGTGGCGGTGCTGGTAGAACTTAAGGCGCGTTTCGATGAGGAAAATAATATTGAATGGGCCAAGGCCTTGGAACGTGAAGGCGTGCATGTGGTTTATGGCTTGATGGGCTTGAAAACTCACTGCAAAGTGGCTTTGGTGGTACGCAAAGAGCGCGACGGCGTATCGCGTTATCTGCACCTTGGCACAGGTAATTACAACGCCGTGACCGCCAATATTTATACCGACCTTGGCTTGTTGACCTGCAATCCTGATTTTGGGGCTGATGCCTCGGATTTGTTTAATTTTCTCACGGGCTATTCGCGCCAAAGCCAATTTCGCAAATTGTGGATTGCCCCGATCAACCTGCGCCGCCGCTTGACCCATATGATCGAACGCGAGATTCAACATCAACAGGCTGGGCGCAGCGGCAAATTAATTTTCAAAATGAATTCGCTGGTTGACCCAAATATCATTCAATTGCTTTATCGGGCTTCACAGGCTGGGGTTGAAATTCAATTGCTGGTTCGGGGCATGTGTTCGCTACGCCCGGGAGTTGAAGGTTTGAGCGAAACTATTCAAGTTAAGAGCATTGTCGGGCGCTTTTTAGAGCATAGTCGTTTGTATTATGCTCGCAATGGCGGCGACGAACAATTGTATGTTGGCAGCGCCGATTTGATGGAGCGCAACTTAGATCGCCGAGTTGAGGTCTTATTCCCAATCGAAGATCCAAGTTTATTGAACTATATTCGTGAGGAGATTTTGGGCGTGGCATGGCGCGATACGGCCAAAGCCCGAATTTTGCTACCCAATGGTTTATATGGCTGTCATTTACCGCCTGCTGGCGAAGAACCCTTCGATAGCCAGATGTATTTTTTGCGTCGCCACACAGCTTAAGCTACCATAAGAGCGAACTTGGTCGATTGACCTGCCCTCACCCCCTGGCCTTACAAGGGTAGGTTACAATGATTGGGTAGGATTTTCGCATGGCATGCCCTCACCCCCTAACCCCCTCTCCCGCAAGCGAGCGAGGGGGAACCGCTCCATCATGAATATTGGAACTACCCCTCTCCCACGGCGGTGGGAGAGGGGCCGGGGGTGAGGGATAGAGAACATTGCCAATCTAAGAAACCATTACAAATAACCTCTGCCCAACTCCACAATCGCAATTTGCTTGGGGGAATCACAATGACTGCTTGTGGTGGTGCCCAGTTTTCGTGTAGCCAGCTTTTGCTGCAATTGGTGATTTTTGGCTTAGCCAATGGCGCAATTATCGCCCTAAATGCGATCAGTGTGACGCTGGTATATAGCGTTGTGCGCATGCTCAATTTTGCCCATGGCGATTTATTTTCCTTGCTCACCGTTTTGGCGGCTGAATCAATCGCAATTTTGGGCTTGCAAGTTGGCACTTCATGGCTCTGGATTGGGCTGGGTTTGCTGGTAGTTTTGGTCATTTGTGCGCTGGTTGGAGCGGGCACAGGCCTGATCATCGAACAAATTGGCTTTCGGCCTTTTCGTGGAGCTTCGCGTTTAGCTCCGTTGATGGCAACCCTCGGCATTTCATTTATGCTCTACCAAGCCGCTTTGTTTGTGCGCACCCTGACCAACGCGGTAATTCCAGGCGAACATCGCAGTGTGCCCGGCATTCCCGAAGTAGCCCGGCTTAATGTGCCCGATCTATTGCCGCATGGTAATTTGTTTGGCGATGCGGCGCTGATTTTACAAGGCAAAGATTTGATTGTGCTAGCGGCGGCGGTGAGTGTGGCACTGGGCGTGCATTGGCTGTTGCAGCGCACCCGCTTTGGCTGGAAGCTCCAAGCTAGCGCCGCCGACCCAACCATGGCTCAGTTATGTGGCATCAACTATAGCGCGACGTTACGTCAAGTTTTTGCGCTTGGCGGCGCTTTGGCGGGCTTGGCGGCCTTGCTCTTTAGCTTGTATTACACCGCGCCCTACACCAATTACGGGGCGCAAAGTGGCTTAATTGCCTTTACGGCGGCCTTGTTGGGTGGGGTTGGCAGGCCATTGGGTGCATTGCTAAGTGGCTTGGCCTTGGGCATTTTGGCAGCCTTCAGCGATTATTTTATCGCCGCCCAGTGGACTCCAGCGCTTACGCTTGGTTTGTTGGTGCTGCTGGTGGTGCTACGCCAACAACCAAAACTTGATGATAGCCCGATTAATTCAGCATTGGTTGGCAGCGTCCAAGTGGTTCGCCAAAACTGGCGTTGGCTGATTGTGCCAGCCTTATTGGCCTGTGTGCCATTGCTGAATGCCTGGTTTGAATTGGGCATTCAAGTTGCCGCAATTCAGATCTTGATTTATGGCTTGCTGGCGTTGGGCCTAAACCTGATTGTTGGCTGGGGCGGCATGCTTGATTTAGGCTATGCTGCACCGTTCGTATTAGGCGCTTATTTGGTCGGCTTAATGAGCACGGGCTTGCATGGCGGTTGGCAAACATGGCTCGCCTCAGGCGAATTGGCAGGAATTTTGCTGGTTTGTGGGCTTGGTGGCAGCCTATTTGGTTGGCTGATTGGGCTTTTAGCCGCGCGGCTTGATAATGAACTATTGGCAATTGTCACCTTTGCGCTGGGCGTGATTGCTCAGCGCGTGTTACAAAATTGGCGCAGCCTGACCAATGGCTCAAGCGGCATTTCGGGCGTGCCCAGCCTGCACATTTTTGGGCTAGATTTGGCTACACCTAGCGCAACCTACTATGCAATATTGGCAATTACCTGTGGCGTTGGCAGCTTGGGCTATAACTTGGTGCGTTCGCATTATGGACGAGCCTTAGCAGCCTTGGCGAGCGATGAGTTGGCGGCGACGAGCGTTGGGATTGCACCTGTGGTGCTCAAACGCTTGGCCTACAGTTGGGGCGGTGGCGTGGCGGCCTTGGCTGGTGGCCTGTTCGCAGTCAGTTTTAGCTATATCTCGCCAACCTTGGCCGAATTTCGAGTTTCAGCAATTGCTTTGATTATTGTGGTTTTGGCAGGTTCGCGGCGAATTATTGCCCCATTGATCGCGGCATGTTTGGTGTTGGGATACGATTTATTATTGATTCCCAAGCTTGGCAAATTGTTTGATGATTTACGCGAACAAACTGGCAATTGGCTGTGGAGTGCAATTAATCCGCGTGGCGCGAATTTTCTGAGTTTTGGCTTGATGCTCTATTTGACGGTGTTGTATCGAGCACGAGCACGCCGCGCATGAGCTGGCAACGGGTTTGGCTAGGGTTATGGCTGCTCGGGCTAGGCCTGAGTTATAGCAACCAATTTGATCTGCTGAGCGTGCTGCAACCATGGTTTTTTGCTCCAACCCTACCGTTATTGCTGTGGGCAATTCCACAACGGCGGCGCTGGCTGAGTGGGTTGGCCCTATTTATCAGTTTGATCTGGCTCTGGTTGTATGCTGAGCGTTGGTTGCCCCAACCAAAACCCATACAAACCCCAAACTTGCGTCTGCTGAGTTGGAATGTAGCTGGTTGGAATTTAAACAGTGCCGATATTCTGCGCGTGATTGAGCAAGAACAGCCTGATTTAATCGCCCTGCAAGAAGTTGATGTTGGTTTGGGTAAACCATTACAAACAGCTTTGGCCAGCAAGTACCCGTATGTTGAATTTCGCCCAGCGAGCGGAGCGGCGCAACCAGCCGATTTGGCTTTGTGGAGCAAATGGCCGTTTGCGTTGATTCAGCCGTGTGCCTATTGGCACTGCTATCGGCGAGCCTATCGCGTGCAGCACCCGCAACAACCCTTGATTTTGGTGAATGTGCATATTGAGCATAGCCCAATTCGTTGGCTCAAATTTGAGCGTCAGCGCGAAGAGGCAGCGATTGAGCAAATGATCGCTGATTTTAGCCAAACAACTGAGCCATTACTCTTAGCTGGCGATTTTAACACCGTCGAGCAACAGGCTAGCTATGCGGTATTAAAGGCGGTTTGGGGCGATAGTTGGCGTGAGCGTGGCGTGGGCATGGGTTTTAGCTGGCCGCAACGGTCGTGGCATCCACCATTGGTACGCTTGGATTATATCTGGTACAACGCAGCAATCCGACCAATCCAGATTGAAACAGGTGTTGGAGTATCCGATCATCGTTATTTGATTGGCGCATTTGATTTTTGATCCGCGAAGGGCAAAAAGAATTGGAACCGCGAAGAGCGCGAAGAACGCCAAGGCCATTTTTTAGCCACAGAGTACACCGTTTATAGTCCTACCGCTGGCTGAATCTATTTAGCTCCTGCCCAACCCGTCGTTAATCATCTCCCTTCGTGCCGCTTCGTGTCCTTCGTGGTTAAACCTTTAGCTTGCATCCTTCATCCTTCATCCTTTGAAAAACGGTTGCAACTCCCCCGCTTTTAAGCCATAATAGGCACTAACGTTCAGGCTCAAAACAAACAACGCGATGTTGCGACAGGCTTTTTCTGGCTGGCGGCATCGTTTTTTAATTAATCGTAGTACAAGGAGTTCCAATGAACGTTGCTGAATTACCACCGCAGTTTGCCCCACTACCCCAACGAATCAACCGACTCTATGAGTTGGCCTATAACCTTTGGTGGAGCTGGCAACCAGAAGCCCAAGCACTTTACCAAACGATTGATGCAACGTTGTGGGAGCGCACGGGCCATAATCCGGTGAAATTTTTGCGTGAAGTTAGCTTGGCTAGCCTCGAACAAAAAGCCCTTGATAGCAATTATTTGGCCCAGTATGATCGGGTAACGATCAAATTTGATCAGTATATACGTGATGATCAGACCTGGTTTGCTCGGACTCATCCTGAGCTTAAAGATCAGACGATTGCCTATTTCTCGGCTGAGTTTGGCATTCACGAGTCGTTGCCAATTTACTCTGGCGGCTTGGGCATTTTGTCGGGCGACCATTGTAAAGAAGCTAGCGATATGGGTTTGCCGTTCGTTGGGGTTGGCTTTTTATATCCTCAAGGCTATTTTCGCCAATTTATCAACAGCGAAGGCACGCAAGAAGCGCTCTACGAACGCTTGAATTTTGCCGAGTTGCCAGCTTTGGTTGTGCGCAACAGCGATGGCAGCGAATTACGGGTGAGCGTCGATTTGCCCGGGCGCATGGTGTTTGTCAAAGTTTGGCGCTTCCAAGTTGGCCGCATCACCCTGCTGCTAATGGATACCGACGTTGACGAAAATCGCCCTGAAGATCGCGAATTGTCAGCCCGCTTGTATGGCGGCGATCAATGGTTGCGGGTTGCGCAAGAAATTATCTTGGGGATTGCAGGCGTGCGGGTTTTACGCGCCCTCAACCTCAACCCAACTGTTTGGCACATGAATGAAGGCCACTCAGCATTTTTGGGATTGGAATTGTTGCGCGAACGAGTCCAACGCGGCGAAAACCTTGAGCATGCCGTCACTGAAGTACGCAAACGCTCAGTATTCACCACCCATACCCCAGTGCCTGCTGGTAACGATGCTTTCCCTCTCGATTTGATCGATCAATTTTTCCACAACTACTGGCCACAATTGGGCATCGATCGCGACACCTTTATGAATATTGCTTTGCAGCAACAAAGCTGGGGGCCAACATTTAGCATGACCGTGCTAGCGTTGCGCTTATCGGAATATCATAACGGCGTGAGCGAATTGCACGGCGCTGTGGCGCGTCAAATGTGGCAATTCCTGTATCCAGGCAAATCAGTTGACGAAGTGCCAATTGGCCATGTGACCAACGGCGTGCACTCGGATACGTGGCTCGCTCCAGCGATGGCCAATATGTACGATTCAGTGCTTGGGGCTGGTTGGCGCGAACGTATGGACGACCCTGCAACATGGGATCGCATCACCACGATGCCCGATGAAGTGCTTTGGGGCGTACACTCAGGTCAAAAGCATGATTTGGCTCGCTTTATTCGTGAACGGGCTTGGCAACGCCAACGTCGTTTAGGCTATCATCGCGACGATGCAATTAGTGGCGATGTTAACCCCAACGCCTTGTTGATTGGCTTTGCTCGCCGATTTGCTACCTACAAACGGGCAACCTTGATTTTCCGCGATTTGGATCGGATCAAGCGGATTTTGAACAATCCTGAGCGTCCAGTTCAGATTATTTTCGCTGGTAAATCACACCCAGCCGACGAGCCGGGCAAGAGCTTTATTCGCGCCGTTTACAACATGGCTCGCGACCCAGAGTTGCGTGGCAAGATCTTCTTTATCGAAGAATATGATATTAACGTTGGCCGCCATTTGGTACAAAGTGTTGACGTATGGTTGAACAACCCACGCCGACCATTGGAAGCCTCGGGCACCAGTGGCGAAAAAGCTGGCATGAACGGTGTACCAAACCTAAGCGTGCTTGACGGTTGGTGGCGCGAAGCCTACAACGGCAAGAATGGTTGGGCAATTGGGCGCGAAGCTGGCTACGACGACCTTGAACAACAAGATATTGACGATGCTGAATCGTTGTATAGTTTGTTGGAAAACGAAGTTATTCCATCGTTCTATGATCGTGATGCCAATGGCTTGCCCCACAAGTGGATTGCGACCATGAAAGAATCGATTCGCACGGTTGGCCCACAATTTAGCTTCCGTCGCATGCTTAAAGATTACGTAGCCCAATACTACGTGCCAGGTATGCAAGCCGAATAAGCCGCGTTTGTAGCGTGAGCCTGTGCTACAGTAAGGCTTTTTTGGTTTTTTGACAATGTTTGTCAGTCAAACAAACGAGCAAGGTTTTGAAAAAGCGCAAAATCTTGCTCGTTTGGCATTTTTAGCCCAAAACTTCGTTCGCCTACCGATCTTTGTTATATGCAGATGCGGCTATTGGCTAAAGGCATCGGCTATCGGAACAATGGTTGGTAGTTCCAATCAATCTCCGATAGCCAAGCGCCGCCAGCCAATAGCCATGTTTCCTTCGTGTCCTTCGTGGATCATTCTGCCTTTTCAGCTTGCTATCATTGACTAACCCGCCGTGAGCATGCTAGGCTGAGCAGGTGAATGTTGTGAGTTGATGGAGGACATACCTCATGAACGATCATGCCCGTCTTGCGGCGTTGGGTGGTTAATAGCCCCACTAGTGCCAACTGGTCAATCCGCTGTAACCACCTCTCGATACTGACATAAGTAAAATCACCATGACTAGTAGTAGTGGCTTTGTACCCATAAGCCTAGCTAATTTTGTTGCTGCCTGCCGTGCATGGGGCGCTAGTCCATGTGGGCTGGTCTTTTGGATCGCTTGCTGGAGGCCACAACAAAAGCACGCCTGCTGCCCTTTTTTACCGACTAAGCGGGCACATCGCCTACGTTGTTGGCTATCGTGCGCCCATGGTCATACGTACTCGGTTTATGGAGCCTTTCGTGCTCAAAACTCCCCCTTGACAATGATCTACTTTTGGCGTATCGTAATGGAAACGCTTCCATTACTTCAAATACTCAATCAACGCCAGAATGACCAGCGTTGGCCGTCAAGTAGCTGTTATTCCTGTTTAGCGCTAACCCTAAATGCCTTCCCAGTGCGGGATTTTTTTATCATAATGATGGAAACGTTTTCATATAAAATTGACGTATGATATAGGAGGATACCTCGCCGCTGTCAATCTGCCGCATCCACCCAATTTCGCTGTTAGCTTGACGTTTGGTTTAATCAATGAGGATACACCATTATGCAACGACCATGGATTCGCTCGTTTACCTTGCTGATCGGCTTAATTTTGGCGGCATGTGGCGAGGCTGCTACGCCAACCACGCCCCCGACCAACCCAACTACGGCAACTGGCGCTAGCAGTGCGGCTAGTGGCACGGTCACGCTTTGGTTTCACTCCGGCCAAGGCGCTGAACGCGATGCCTTGAATGCGACGCTCCAAGCATTTGCGGCCAAAAACTCAGCGATCAAAGTTGAAGCCATCGAATTGCCCGAAGGCGCTTATAACGATCAAGTCAATGCTGCGGCGTTGGCTGGTGAGTTGCCCTGTTTGCTCGATTTTGATGGCCCATTCGTCTATAACTATGCGTGGTCGGGCTATTTGCAACCATTGGATAGTTTGATTGCTGCCGATGTCAAAGCCGATTTTTTGCCCTCGATCATTCAACAAGGCACCTACAATGGCAAATTGTATAGCCTCGGCCAGTTCGATTCGGGCTTAGGCTTCTATGGCAACAAGGAATTGCTGGAAAAAGCTGGGGTGCGCATTCCAACCTTGGCTCAACCATGGACTCGCGCTGAGCTTGACGAGGCCTTGAGCAAACTTAAAGCCAATGGTTTGGAATATCCACTTGACTTGAAAATGGACTATGGCCGTGGTGAGTGGTTTAGTTATGGTTTTTCACCCTTCTTGCAATCATTTGGCGGCGATTTGATCGATCGCTCAAATTATCAAAAAGCCAGTGGTACGTTAAATAGCGCTACTTCAGTTGAAGCAATGAAGTGGTTCCAAGGCCTCTTCACCAATGGCTATGTTAATCCTAAGCCTGCTGGCAGCACCGATTTTGCTGAGGGTAAAGCGGCCTTGAGTTGGGTCGGGCACTGGGCCTACCCTGATTATGCCAAGGCGCTTGGCGATAAATTGTTGGTGCTGCCTGCCGCCGATTTGGGCAAGGGTGCAAAAACGGGCATGGGTTCGTGGAATTGGGGCATTACCAGCAAGTGTGCCAATCCTGCTGCTGCCGCTGAAGTGCTTTCGTTTATCGTTTCGCCCGAAGAAGTGCTGCGCATGAGCGATGCCAATGGCGCTGTGCCAGCCCGTACCTCAGCAATTGCCAAATCCAAATTGTTTGGTGATGGCGCTCCGTTGAACCTCTATGTACAACAATTGACCAATGGCGTTGCTGTGCCTCGCCCAATTACTCCAGCCTACCCAGTCATTACCGCCGCCTTTGCTGAGGCGGTCGATAACATTGTGGCCGGAGCCGATGTGCAAGCTGAATTGGATAAAGCGGCCAAAAAAATTGATGCCGATATTGAAGATAATCAAGGCTATCCCGTGAAGTAACTGTTGATTAACCACCAAGCCGTTGGTTTCAGCGGCTTGGTGCTTCACAAGGAGTGTGTCTGATGGCTATTTCAAAATCGCAAACCGCTAGCGCCAAACCCACCACCAGCCGCCCAATGCTTAGTTGGAAACGCCGCGAACAACGGGTCGCTTGGGCGTTTGTGGCTCCGGCACTGCTGTTGCTGCTAATCTTTTTGATCGCTCCCTTTGGCTTGGCGTTTTATCTCTCGCTAACCGACCAACGCCTCGTGCCCAACCCCAACTTGCCAACGCGCTTTGTTGGCCTTAAACACTATTTGGCAATGTGGCAAGATGCCACATTTGTACGAGCATTGCTGAATAATTTCTTGTTTGTGGCCGTGGTTGTGCCCGTGCAAACCAGTTTTGCCTTGTTTCTGGCAGTTTTAGTCAACCAAAAAATCAAGGCAATCAACTTTTTTCGCACAATCTACTTTATTCCAGTTGTCACAATTATGGCGATTGTGGCGGTAGTTTGGACGTTTCTCTACAATCCTGATCAGGGCATTATCAACAAATTTATTCAGACGATCAGTTTTGGCCAACTTGGCCCCTATCGTTGGCTCGAAGACCCTAAATTAGCGTTTCCCGCGATTATGTTGATGTCGATTTGGCAGGGCGTTGGCTTTCAGATGGTGATTTATCTGGCGGGTTTGCAAGAAATTCCTGGCGAATTGTACGAAGCAGCTCAGTTGGATGGAGCCAGTGCTTGGCAACAGTTTCGCTTTGTCACCCTGCCTCAATTGCGCAATACCTCAATTTTTGTGGTGATCTCAACCACAATTATGGCCTTCAAGCTGTTCGATCAAGTTGAGATTATGACCAAGGGCGGCCCCAACGATGCCACCGTCACCGCCATGTTGCATATCGTCAACAGCGGGTTTCGCACCCAAAAAGTTGGCTATGCCTCGGCACTTTCGGTAGTGTTTTTCGTGATTGTGCTGCTGATTTCAATGGGCCAACGAATCTTTACCCGCTCAGAAAGGTAGGTTAATGATGCAACGTCCTGCAATTGAACCAACCAAGCGCTGGCAGAAAAGCTCACGCACATTCGGCATCTACCTGCTGATGACGGGAATCGCGATTTTCACCCTGTTTCCCATTGTGTTTATGTTGGTCACCGCAATTAAAGCCGATGAATCGCAGATTTTGCGCGAAATGAGCACATTTGCGGCGTTTTTGCCAACTGGCGAGCTTTCGTTGCAAAACTTTCGCGATGTCTTTGAGCGCGTACCATTTGCCCAATATCTGATCAATTCGGTGATTATTGCCTTGTCGATTGTGATCTGTGGCCTGTTTGTGAATAGCTTGATCGCCTATGCCTTGGCCCGTATGCAATTTCGCGGTCAAAAATTGCTCTTGGCAATTGTCGTGGCATTGATTATCATTCCATTTCAAGCAGTTGCCGTGCCCTTGCTGCTGATCGTCAATCAGTTGCCATGGTTTGATGGTCGCATGACCTGGCTTGATAGCTATCATGTGCAGATCATTCCATTTATTGCCGATGCCTTTTCGATTTTCCTGTTCTACCAGTTTTTCCTGAATATTCCCAAGGATATCGAGGAAGCGGCCTTGGTCGATGGAGCCAGCCGTTTTCGCATGTATTCGCAGATTATCGTGCCACTTTCACGGCCTGTTTTTGCTACGGTGGCCATTCTGCAATTTCTGACCCACTGGGGCGATTTCTTGTGGCCATTGATGGTGGTGCGTGATCCAGCGGTGCGACCATTGACGGTTGGTATGCAAGCCTTTTTTGGCCAAATGCCACGCCAATGGGGCGATATTATGGCCTTTGCCACGATGGTAACGCTACCAGTATTGATTATTTTCCTGCTGTTCCAAAAATGGTTTGTCCAATCGGTGGCCTCATCGGGGGTAAAGGGCTAAACATACTGATTGTGTGCCCTCATCCACTAGCCCTACGGGCGTAGGTTTTAAAACCCGCCAGCCTGCCCTCACCCCCGACCCCTCTCCCACTGCGGCAGGAGAGGGGAGATCCAATCATCCCGCTCGCCTGCAGGGCGGGCTAGGGGGCTAGGGGGTGAGGGCACATCGAGAAACCCAGTATTAGTTAAAAAACCATCGGCAGTATGAGGAGTGTGGTTATGCAACCACTCACAGTTCAAACAATGCATTTACCAAATCCAACCACGTTCGACGATCTGCTCGATCAACAGATTGCCAATCCGCGTGATCGCGATATTTTTCGCTTGCGCATGCAGCGCCATTTTGGCGATTGCTTAGAAGCGCTGGGCGCGTTGTATGCGCAGCATCCAGCTTGGACACAGTTGTTGGAGCAATTGCCCGAACGTTTGATTACTGCCTATGCCCAACGCCGCGATGCCCTGAAAATTCACGATTTAGCCCGCGAAATTCAGCCCGATTGGTTTGCTGAGGCCAACATGGTTGGCGGCATTTACTATGTTGATCGCTTGGCGGGCACGTTGCGCGGAGTGATTGAGCATATCCATTATTTGCAGGAATTGGGTTTGACCTATGTACATCTGATGCCATTATTGCAGCCGCGCCATGGCCTTAACGATGGCGGTTATGCAGTGCTCGATTATCGCTCGATTGATCAACGGCTTGGCAATGTGGCCGATTTTATCGAATTAAGCGATTTGCTCCGTGCCAATGGCATTAGCTTATGTATTGATGTGGTGGTAAATCATACTGCCAAAGAGCATGAATGGGCGGTTAAAGCCCGTGCTGGTGATGCTCAATATTTGGATTATTATCTGAGTTTTGCTGATCGCAGTTTGCCCGATGCCTATGAGCAGCATTTACCTGAAGTGTTTCCTGATTTTGCGCCTGGCAATTTTACGTGGTATCCCGAGCTTGGCGAGCATGGCCGTTGGGTTTGGACGACCTTCAACGAATTTCAATGGGATTTGAATTATACCAACCCCATGGTTTGGCTGGAGATGTTGGATATTTTGCTGTATCTCGCCAATTTGGGCGTTGATGTGTTGCGCTTGGATGCCGTGCCATTTATGTGGAAACGCCTCGGCACGAATTGCCAAAACCAGCCCGAAGTGCTCGATTTGTTGCAAGCTTGGCGAGCAGCCATGCGGATCGTCTGTCCGGCGACAATTTTCAAGGCCGAGGCGATTGTTGCGCCCGACGATTTGGTGCAATATTTGGGCTTGGGGCGACGCACAGGCAAGCTGTGCGAAATTGCCTATCATAATTCGCTGATGGTCTTGTTGTGGAGTGCTTTGGCCTCGCAACGCGCCGATCTGTTCACCCAATCGCTGCTGAATATGCCAGCAACGCCTAGCAACGCCGCGTGGATTACCTATGTGCGCTGCCACGATGATATTGGCTGGGCCGTGACCGACCACAATGCGGCCTTGGTTGGTGAAGATGGGCCATTGCATCGTCAATTTTTAAGCGCCTGGTATAGCGGCGAATTCGCTGGGAGTTTTGCGCGGGGCGAGGTGTTTCAATACAATCCGCTCACCAACGATCGCCGAATTAGCGGCATGACTGCCTCGTTGGCTGGGCTAGAACAAGCCTTGGAGACCGCCGATCCAGCAGCGATTGAATTGGCAATTCGCCGGATCGCTTTGCTGTATGCAGTGATTTTTAGTTTTGGTGGCATTCCATTAATCTATATGGGCGATGAATTGGGCATGCTCAATGATCATAGCTACCTGCACGATCCGACTAAAGCCAACGATAACCGCTGGTTGCATCGCCCAGCGATGGATTGGTGCTTAGCGGCCCAACGCCATGATCCAAGCACAATTGCTGGGCGCTTATGGCAGGTAGTACGCCATTTGATTCAGGTACGCCAACAGACCCCAGCCTTGCATAGCGCAGGCCAAACCCTGCCAATCTGGACCCAGCAACGCCATGTTTTAGGGGTGGTTCGAGTTCACCCATTGGGGCGAATTTTAGTTCTTGGAAACCTTTCCGCAACGCCACAGCGGGTTAGTTTAGCGGTTATCCAACAGGCAAGCTTCGTTGGTCGCTTACAGAATTTGTTGGATGCGGATGCGCTTACTATTGATATTCAAAGCCATGAAATTGTACTTGATAGTTACCAATGTTGTTGGCTTAGTACGCAAGCCTAAACTTTTTCAAATCAAAAGATTAAGCTTCCGGTAACGATTGCAGTCCTGAATTGGATCAAGTATAGTTGCGCTATCCCTGTTCTTTTTTTCAGAAGGAGCGCAACGATGCGAAATGTTCAATTACGCATGCTCTTGCTTGTTGGGTTATTGGCGAGCTTAAGTGCTGGAGTCTGGCTACGCCGACCAGCGGCCTATGCCGTGCCTAGCGCAACCAGCCAAACCCTACCGCCACCAGCACGGGTCGCGGTAACAACCCGTAGTTTTAACAATGCCCGCACTGGCACAACTGCCGCCGAACAACTACTAGCCCCAACCAATGTTATGTCCACTACTTTTGGCAAATTGTTCAGCCACACCGTTGATGGTCAGATCTATGCCCAACCTTTGTATGTGCCCGATTTGAATATGCCTGGGGTTGGGGTGCGCAATGTGGTATTTGTTGCAACTCAAAAAATAATGTTTATGCTTTTGATGCTGATGATCCGGCGATGAGCCAACCATTGTGGTCGCTCAACCTTGGGCCATACGCCATTAGCAGCCTCAAAGAATTTGGCACACGCTACAACGGTGGTGTGTACCAAGATATTAAGCCTTACGTTGGGATTACCGGTTCGCCCGTGATCGATCCGGCCACCAACACCCTCTATGTTGTGCCATTTATTCGCTTGGGAGCCTATCAATATCAGCATCGAATGATTGCGATTAATATTTTGGATGGCACACTTATTCAATCAACGACGATTCAAGGCTCAGTGCCAGGCGATGGCAACGATGCTAATCCTAATGATGGAATTGTGGTGTTCGATAGCCGTCAGCATTTGCAACGTTCTTCATTGTTGCTCGATGGCAATCGGGTGTATGTGGCCTTTGCTGGCTATGCCGACACCGACCCCTACCATGGTTGGGTCTTTGGCTACAACAAAACGACCTTGCAACAAGAATTAATCTATAACACAACGCCACAAAAAGAAGTTACCTCGCAACCCAACGCCGCCAACGATGGCGAGGGTGGCATCTGGATGAGCGGACAAGGCCTTACCAGCGATGGTCAGGGCAACTTGTATCTTTCGATTGGTAACGGCAGCTGGAACGCCAACTTGCCCAATGGCCGCGATTATGGTTCGTCGGTCAACAAATTGAATGTAACCAATCCACTCTCGCCAACCGTCGAGACCTGGTTTACGCCTTACGATTACAAAACCCTCAATACCAACGACACCGACCTTGGCACAACTGGCGCGGTCTTAATTCCCAATACCAATGTTATGATCGCTGGCAGCAAGGGCGGTAAAATCTATGTCTTCAATCGTAACGATATGGGTGGATTAGGCGTTCAGCAAGGCACAACCGGCTTTGATAAAACCGTGCCTGGCAAGTTCTATCAAAGCTTCAAGCCCCATGGTGGCTCTGGCTTCCGTGGGATCTTTGGCACGCCAGTGGTTTGGGCGGCTGGTGGCGCAACCGGCACCCGCATGTTTGTTTGGCCAGTCAATTCGCCATTGAAGGCTTTTCAATTTAGCACCACCCAGCCATTGACTCCAAGTTTTAATACCACGCCTGTGGCAACCAGCACCTTGCAAACCGTTACGATGCCTGGTGGGGTAATGTCGTTATCGTGGAATGGCGGCAACGCCAATACCGGGATTGTTTGGGCGACCCACTCAACTGGCGGTAGCGCTAATACCACCACCCAGCCCGGGGTTATTCATGCCTATAACGCTTTGACCTTGCAAGAAACTTGGAATAGCAACCAAAACTCCACTCGCGACGCGATGGGCAATTTGGCAAAATTCAACACGCCGTTAGTTGCTGATGGCAAAGTCATCGTTGGTACATTCTCAGTCGATAGCATCACCAACACCGATAAATTGGTGGTATATGGTCATTTGGCTCCGCGAATTGTGCGCGAACCAGTTGATACTACCGTGTCGTTTGGCCAAAATGCCAGCGTCAATGTAACCGCAACTGGAGCAGCAAATCTCAGTTATCAATGGTATCGCGGCACAACTGGCGATACCAGCAACCCAATCAATGGCGCAACCATGCCAAGTTTGACCTTGACCAATGTCCAAACCAATAGCCTAGTTTGGGTGCGGGTCTCCAACCAGCAAGGCAATGTAAACAGCATTAGTGCTAGTGTGATGGTGACCAATCTTCCAACCAACACGCCAACGATTACCCCAACGCCGAGCAACACGCCGACCCCCAGCAATACCCCAACGCCGAGCAACACGCCAGTTGTTAGCCAATGGCAGGTTTGGTTACCGATGGCGATGCGAGGCCAATAATGTTGATTGATCGTCAATTAGCAGCCCAACTTGAGGCGGCTGATGCACATAATTTACGTCAATATACCGCTGCGGTAGCCCAAGTTGTGCCTACGAGCCAAGCAACATGGGCACAGATTGGCGATGCAACCGCCTGCTATACTGGCCCTGACCTGCCAATTAATCGGGCGGTTGGGGCTGGCAGCCAACAATCTTGGGAAGCGCAGCAATTTAGCGAATTAGCAGATTTTTATCAACAACACCAACTACCAGTGAGCCTCGAACTAACTCCATTCAGCGATCCGAGTGTGTCAGCAGTGTTGAGCCAGCGCAACTACCAGATTATTCGTTGGTGGAGCGTGTTAGCCTTTGACATGCTGCGTTATACCCCTTTTAGCCCAAGTAGTGTACAATCGCGGATGATCTCACCTGAACATGCCGAACTATGGGTTGAGAACATAACTAATCATGGTCAAAGTAGCCCGATGGGCATTACGATGGCCAAAGCCGCCGCTGCCCGATCGGATAGCCAGCTGTTTGGCGCTTGGCTCGATGATCAGCTGATTGGTTGTGGCGCATTGAGCATCAATGCCGAAGTTGCCACCCTGTTTTCAACCTTCGTCAAACCAGATTGGCGGCGGCGCGGCGCACAAACCAGCCTGATTGCAGCGCGTTTGGCCTATGCTCAGGCCCAAGGTTGCCGTTGGGCAACTGTGCTAACCATTAGCGGGAGCGATTCGCAACGGATTGTAATGCGAGCTGGTTTTGAGCTTGCCTACAATAAAGTAACGCTAGAAGAGCAACGAGGATCGTAGACAATCTATCTAGGAGGAAGCTGCACATGTATCGTGTGGAACCGGTAGCGGAACGACAAACCTTGGCCGACCTGATTCGTGGCAAATCACTGGGTCGTGATCTTGCGCTGATTATCGGGTTTAGTTTGTTTGTTGCCCTCACCGCTCAAATTGCTATTCCGTTGCCTTGGACTCCCGTGCCAATTACGGGTCAGACCTTGGGGGTGTTGCTGACGGGGGCGATTTTGGGGCCACGCCGTGGCGCTTTGGCAATTTTGCTCTATCTGGTCGAGGGCTTGGCTGGAATGCCAGTGTTTGCTGGCATGACCAGCGGCTTGGCTAAATTGCTTGGCCCAACTGGTGGGTATCTCCTGTCGTGGCCGTTGGCCGCAGTTTTGGTGGGCTGGTTGGCTCAACGTGGCTGGGATCGCCGGATTCCAACCGCCTTGGCGATGTTTTGTTTTGGCAATATCTTGATCTACGCGATTGGCGCATCGTGGTTAAATATCTACAAAGATACGTTTGGCCAAATCAGCGTCATGTGGGCGGGAGTTTATCCCTTCTTGCCTGGTGATGCCTTGAAGATTGTGATTGCAGCCTTGGTATTACCTGGGGCATGGGCGCTATTCGGGCGCAACGAACGCTAAAACTACTTGGTTAAACCACAACACGGCTGAAATTGCTTCAGCCGTGTTGGCATTTAACCGCGTCGGAACATACCGAAGAAACTGCTTTTTGGTTGGAGCTTGTGCATCAGCATCAGCCGATATTGGCCCCAATCGCCTGGATCACGCTCAATTCGCAAATCGTAGTGATGATTGATAAAGACTGGGCCGTATTCGTTGTTGGCCGATTGGGATAAACCACGTTTTGGACCTTCCTCTTTAAGTCGCTCAACGATTGGTGCAAGCTCTACGCCTTGCATCAAAATTTCACGCTTCACGTTCATCTCGGTAACTCCTTGATGGTATTATTTGAATATGTAGGTATAAATTTAATAATGCCGTTGTAATTTGTATCCTATCATGCTGTGCAAGAGCTATGCCATAAGCCATGTTTCCTACACAACGATAGGGCGTAGTAAAATGATGAGGGACGAAGGATGAATTTTGACACAGAGGCGCAGAGATTATAAGGGGGTAGGGGTCAGGGGGCAGGGACTAGAGGTCAAAGTTTAGAATCCTTCGCGGATCAAAATCTGGCTCCTAATCCCTAATACCTAGTCCCTATGTTCTATGCTCTTTGTTCTTTATCCATGTTGTTGGCCGCGTAAGGCTGGCCCGGCGGCTTGCAATGCCGAATATTCGGCATCGCTGAACACCCGCGAACGAGTTAAAAAGCGCACACCTTCAGGCGCTTCAACCGAAAAGCCACTGCCACGACCTTTAACCACATCAATCATCAACTGGGTATGTTGCCAATATTCAAATTGTGGTCCGCTGATGTAAAATGGGCAGCCTGCAATCTCGCCAAGATACACATCGTGCTGGCCAATTTTAAATTCGCCGCGTGGATAGCACATTGGGGCGCTGCCATCGCAACAGCCGCCCGATTGATGAAATAATAATGGGCCATGCAATTGGCTGAGTTTCGCAACCAAGGCTTCAGTTTGCTCAGTTGCCAGCACACGTTCAACCATCATGATCCAACTCCTTGTTGAGATAAAAACACTACCGCAAGCAGCATACCTGCGGTAGTGTGACGTTTGGAAACAACGATGAGCTAGAAAAAGCCCATTGGATTGGGATCGTAGCTGACCAACAGGTTTTTAACTTGTTGATAATGGTTGAGCATCATCTTATGGTTTTCGCGGCCAATCCCCGATTGTTTGTAGCCACCGAACGCGGCATGAGCTGGATACAAATGGTAGCAGTTGGTCCAAACGCGGCCTGCTTGGATGGCCCGGCCCATGCGATAGGCTGTGTTCATATCGCGCGTCCATAAGCCAGCGCCCAAGCCATACAAGGTGTCATTAGCAATGCTAAGTGCATCGTCAAAGTCATCGAATGAAGTCACCGAAACAACTGGTCCGAAAATTTCTTCTTGGAAAATTCGCATACGGTTGTTGCCAGCAAAGATCGTCGGCTGAATGTAATAGCCTTCAGCTAAATCGCCGCTGAGTTCAGCTTTAGCTCCACCAACCAACACTTTAGCACCTTCATCGCGGCCAATCGCCAAATACGACAAGATTTTCTCAAATTGATCGTTGGAGGCTTGTGCGCCCACCATCGTAGCTGGATCAAGTGGGTTGCCCTGAATACAGCGTTTGGTTCGTTCGACGGCGCGTTCTAGAAACTCGCCATAGATCGACTTTTGAATTAATGCTCGTGATGGACAAGTACAAACTTCACCTTGGTTCAAGGCAAACATAGTAAAGCCTTCGAGTGCTTTATCAACAAACGCATCTTGCTTGTTCAAAATATCTTCAAAGAAGATGTTGGGCGATTTACCCCCAAGCTCTAACGTCACAGGAATAATATTTTCTGAGGCATATTGCATAATCAAGCGGCCTGTAGTGGTTTCGCCAGTAAAGGCCACTTTGGCGATGCGATTGCTGCTAGCCAACGGCTTGCCAGCTTCGATCCCAAAGCCATTGACCACATTCACTACGCCCGCTGGAATCAAATCGCCGATCAATTCCATCAAGACCAAAATTGTGCTGGGCGTTTGTTCGGCGGGCTTGAGCACCACACAATTGCCAGCAGCAAGCGCTGGAGCCAATTTCCAAGTTGCCATCAACAGCGGGAAATTCCACGGAATAATTTGACCAACCACGCCTAGCGGCTCATAAAAATGGTAGGCTATCGTATTTTCGTCGATCGTAGCGGCACTGCCTTCTTGTGCCCGAATCACCCCAGCAAAATAGCGGAAGTGGTCGATCGCCAGTGGTAAATCGGCGGCGAGGGTTTCGCGCACAGGCTTGCCATTTTCCCATGTTTCGGCAACAGCCAACATCTCCAAGTTTGCTTCCATGCGGTCGGCAATCTTATTCAAAATATTGGCTCGTTGGGCGGGTGAGGTTGCACCCCAAGCAGCTTTGGCAGCATGGGCCGCATCGAGAGCTTTTTCGATGTCTTCGGCGGTCGAACGCGGAACTTCACAGAACGGCTTGCCATTCACAGGGCTGATATTTTCAAAATACATGCCCTTGACTGGCTCAACAAACTCGCCATTGATGTAGTTGCCGTAACGCGACTTAAAACTAACTTTACTGCCCGGCTGATTGGGATTGGTGTAGACCACAGTGTCCTCCAATAGCATGTTTCAAGCTTGGGCCAAAATGGGTGGGGGAATGTTTCAAAACCAGAGGCGAAGCGTTTCCAAACGTCGTGCCTGTATGATATCACAAAATAGAACATAGAACATAGAGCGTAGAGCATAGCGTTGAGGGGTCAGGATTCAGGGGTCAGATACATTTTAATTAACGCAGAGGCGCAGAGAGGGAAGGATGAGGGATGAAGAATGAAGGCAAAAAGGTCGGAGCACGCAATCAAGCATTGGGCATAGGAGAATAATCATAGCCATCCGTGCTTATCTGTGGCGAAAAAATTAACTTCGTGATCTTCGTGTTCTTAGCGGTTTCAGCTCTTCGTTAATCAACATTCATATGTTCTATGTGTAATGGTTTATCGCGTTAACAACGGCCAGCATGCCCTCACCCCCTCACCCCCTCACCCCCTCACCCCCTCACCCCCTCTCCCCCTCTCCCGCCCGCGAGGCGAGGGGGAACCGCTCCAGGCGTGCTCCCCTCGCCCGCCGCCGTGGGCGAGGGGCTGGGGTGAGGGAACGAGCACTGGTTGCCAACCCAATGAACCATTACAGCTATGTTCTATGTTCTTTGCATAATTAGCCCAAATCGGCTAGCATAGATCGCTGATTATTGTAGGAGTGTGGATATGTTGCCACCAGCTTTGCGGGTTGCCTTAGAACGCGAATTAACTGGCACTGATCAACAGCGTTTAGCGGCGGCGGCCAGTGGGCTTTCCGAGCGCTACCGTGAAGGCCATAGCCGCACCACCGCGCCATTTGTACAAAACGCCGCCGATGTGTTGGCCTATGCGGCCACGCGCATGCCCGCAACCCTCGGGGCAATCAAAGCCGCTTGTGCTGAAATTGCCCAACGCCAACCAAGCTTCCAACCCAGCACCCAGCTTGATTTAGGAGCAGGCACTGGGGCAGGAACTTGGGCGGCCAGCCAAACATGGCCAAGCTTGCACCAGCATCAGTTAATTGAACGTGAAAACACCATGTTGCAACTTGGTCAACGGTTGATGCAGGCTGGCCCAACCTCGCTGCAACAAGCAGCTTGGCAACAAGCCAATTTACCTAATACCAATAATTTAGGTAGTTATGATTTAGTGACGATTGGCTATGTCTTGGGTGAATTAAACGCCACCCAGCGCCAACAACTATTGACCCAAGCCTGGCAAGCCACTAGTGGCGTATTATTAATTGTTGAGCCAGGCACACCACGCGGCTTTGAATTAATCTTAGCAGCGCGAGCATTTTTGCTCGAACAACAAGCCCATTTAATTGCCCCCTGCCCCCATCAACAAACTTGCCCACTGCAAGCCAACGATTGGTGTCATTTTGCCACCCGCATCGAACGCACCCGCTTCCATCGTAGCTTAAAAGGTGCTGAGTTGGGCTATGAAGATGAAAAATCGAGCTATGTCGCGGTTAGTCGCCAAGCGAGCCAGCGAGCGCAAGCACGAGTTATTCGCCACCCTTTGCATCAGCCGCAGCGCATCCAATTGCAACTCTGCACACCACAAGGGCTGATCAGCCCAACAATTAATAAACGTGATGCCCAATGGAAACAAGCGCGAAAAGCCGAATGGGGTGATAGCTTCGAGCTAAATCTAAGCCAAGATTAACCATAATCATTGATAAAACAAGCGAACCAAGCCACTCAGACCATGCTATACTAGCAATGGTATCAGCACATTGCACAGCTTCATTAATTTGGCTGAATTGCAGCCCAAGCCAAGCCAAAGCCATGACCTAATCGGCCCTTGGTTTATGCGCTTTTTACCCTTGAAACAGGTCAAGCTTTGCTTGCGTTTCAAGCTTTTTTCAAGTATGCTACAGGGAAGCAAATGCCATTTGAAGGCATGTTGTCAACCTGATTTTCCGGCACAGGAGGCTCTCAAATGAGCGATGTAGCAGTAAAACCAATGACTGCCATTGAAATCGATCCAGCATTGGTCACGGTGACGGCATCAGCAGCAAATCGCTTGTTGTCGATCAAACAAGAAAAAGAATTGTCCGATCAATATGCACTGCGGGTTTTTGTGGCCGGCGGTGGCTGTTCAGGCTTGCAATATGGTATGAGCTTCGATGATCAAACCAACGAAGGCGATACCGAATTTTTCGCCAGTGGCTTACGCGTCATTGTAGACCCAATGAGCGCTCAATACATTGGCGGTGCCTCGATCGATTACATCGACAGTTTGATGGGTGGCGGTTTCAAAATTGATAACCCCAACGCAACCTCAAGCTGTGGCTGTGGTAGCTCGTTCAAACCAAAAAACGGTGAAGCTCCCGCCAGCGGTGGTGGCTGTGGCAGCGGGGCCGGCGGCTGCGGCTGTCACTAAGCCTAAGCCCAAGCCTTAAGCTGGTTTACGATACAGTGAGCGGGGACGAGCAACTCGTCCCCGTTTGTTATGCTTCATGAAGCGAAGCCATTTCTATGCTTGGTTGGGGCTGCTGTATACATTGGCCGTATTTGGCCTCGCATGGCATAATTGGACAGGTAGCTCAACCCAACCTAGCCTTCAATTACAAATCGGAGCCACGATCAGTGCAGCCTTCCAGCAAGGGGGGCGGGCTGCTTTGATTAATATCGTCGGCAATCTGGCGGCATTTGCCCCTAGCGGCTGGCTTTTAGCCTTATGGCGGCCCAAAATGCGGCTTTGGCAGATTGGCATAATCGGCCTTGGGTTAAGCTGCAGCGTTGAGTTTGGCCAATATTGGCTGGGCTATCGGGTTGTTGATATTGATGATGTTGTGTTGAATAGCTTGGGGTTCGGCCTCGCTGGCAGCGTTGCTCGCGCAAGCCAACGCTTGATTCAACGGTGTACGAGGGAAGTCGATCGTGGCGATTCCAGCTAATCATGAGCTTTGGCTCAGCGCTTATTGTTTTCAAAGTAATAATCATCAAGTAATTGCCGCCGCCGTGCGGACGATCACCCAATGCCATGATCAAGCGCCAACTTCGGTGCAATGGCAAGCAACCCAGCCCTTTGCTGAACAGCTTGAGCAAGGCATGCCAACCTCATATCATATCGCACCTGCAGAACAAGGCTGGGTGCTGGTTTATCCCAATCGCTATGCCAACTTAGCCTTTGCCTCATCACTCTCACGTCAATCTCGCAAATTAACGATCGCCTATTTTCCTGAGCGCCGCGAAGCCTGGGAGCGTGGTCACCCTGCCGATCTGCCAAGTTTGCCCGATTTCGGCTTGCTTGATTGCCGTTATTTTAGCCAACTGATTCAGCCACCAGTTGCCGATTGGTCGCAATGGATACACCTGTGGCATCCACGTTGGATTGCCCCTAGCCAAGGAGCTTAAGATGTATAACAACCAAAGTGCCGAAGACATTGCCGCCCGCATTGCCGCTGGGGAAGATTTGTATCTGCTCGATGTGCGCGAACCCAACGAATGGGAGATTGCCAGTATTGCAGGCAGCGAACGCAAAGCGATGAGCCAGATTAACGATTGGTGGGGTGATTTGCCCAAAGATCGTGAGATTGTGGTCTTTTGCCACCATGGCGGTCGCTCAGCTCAAGTGTGTCAGGCGCTTGCTACCCAAGCAGGGTTGACCCAACTAACCAACATGACTGGAGGGATTGATCGCTGGTCGGTAGCGGTCGATTCCAGCATCAAGCGCTACTAAAATCTGGCGGTGATGATGGACATGCCAATCCAGCAAACCAGCGAATTTATCCAAGGCTGCGAGTTATTCAACGCTGGCCACTATTGGCATGCCCACGAAGCTTGGGAAGTGCAATGGCTGCAACGTAACGGCAATGAACGCAATTTGCTCCAAGGCCTAATTCAAACGGCTGCGGCGTTGGTTCATTGGTCGCGGGGCAACCCCAAAGGTTTGTTGCTCAATTGGCGTAAAGCCACCCCCAAGCTCCAAGCCGCCCAAGCCTGGGCCGATTTTCTCGATCTTCAGCATGTGATTGTTACCATGCAGGCACTGGTTGATGATCAGGGTAAGCATCCGCCGCAATTGCGTTTCGTTTCAGCTTCCGATCCACTTTGCAATCAACATTGAGGGTATCGTCATGTCGGAGATCATTTTAGTTGTTGATGATGAGGCTCGTAGTATTGATACCTTGCGACGGGTGCTTGAACGTGAGCGCTATACCGTGCGCATCGCTCGTGATGGTGTCGAGGCGCTAGCTGACATTCAAGCATGTATGCCTGATTTGGTCTTGCTCGATGTAACCATGCCCGTTATGAATGGGTTTGAGGTCTGTCGGCGGTTGCGCGACCGCGAGGAAACCCAGTTGTTGCCAGTTGCCATGCTCACCGGCCTCAACGATGATGAATCGCGGATTTTGGGCTTGGAGATGGGCGCTGATGATTTTATCAACAAGCCATTTGAGCGCACTGTGCTCTTGGCCCGCATTCGCTCGCTACTACGGGTGCGCCGCCTCACCGAGGAACTCGAAAGCACTGAGCGCGTAATTTTCACCCTCGCTACGACGGTCGAATCGCGTGATCCCTACACTGAAGGCCACTTGCGCCGCCTAGCTTCGTATAGTTATGCCTTAGCCACAGCCTGTGGCTGCGATGCCAAAGAGTCGCGTTTGATTCGCTATGGTGGTTTGTTGCATGATATTGGCAAAATTGCCATTCGCGAAACTGTGCTGCAAAAAGAGGGCAAACTCACCAGCGAAGAATACGACGAGATGAAAAAGCATCCGCAAATTGGGGCCAATATTGTCGCGCCAATGCGCTTTTCGGTGTCGGTTGGGCCAATGGTTTTACACCATCATGAACGTTGGGATGGTAAAGGCTACCCGCATGGAATCGCTGGTGATACAATTCCGCTAGGGGCGCGGATCATCGCGGTGGTTGATAGCTTCGATGCGATGACCACCGATCGGCCTTATCGTAAAGGCATGAGCCGCGCCGAAGCAGTCCAAGTGCTTCAATCGGGGCGTAACACCCAATGGCAAGCCGAATTGGTCGATCTCTTCGTCGAATTGATCGAACATGGCCATGTGGCTTCGGATGATCTTAGTTGGGTGCTACGCAACGCCTAAGCTCTATTCGCCTTAAACGGGCGTTTCAGTGAGGTAGCTATGCATCCTGATTTGCTTCCATGGCTGCGTTGTCCGATTTCGCAAACCAGCCTTAGCCTGCACGATGCCCGTTGGCGCGATGGCATGATTTGGTCAGGCCGGTTGGTCAGCGCCGTCGGCCAAAGCTGGCCCATTCGCGATGGCATTGTCGATCTGTTGCCACGTTCAGCGGCTTGGAACGGCGCACAGGTTGTCAATCGGCTGCCATTAGCGGCTTGGGGCTACGAACGGCTCTGGCGTTGGCAAGCCTTGAGCACGCTCAGCGGGCGCAGTTTTCCGGTCGATGAAGAATTAGCCCTGCTGATGGCCCAATTAGCACCACAACGCGGTGGTGTCTACCTCGATTTGGCTTGCTCGAATGGCTTGTATGCACGAGCAATCGCCGCTGCTCTCCCCGCCGATAGCTATTGTATTGCCCTTGATCATTCGTTGCCAATGTTGCGCGAAGCCCAACGCCGCAGCCGCGCTAAACGCCTCAAAATTAGCTATATCCGTGGTTTGGCCGAAGATTTGCCATTTGCCGACCAATGTTTGGCGGGCGTGGCGTGTGGCGGTTCGATCAACGAGTTTGTCCGGCCAGATCGGGCAATTTCTGAGGTACGCCGCTGTTTGCTAGCCGCAGGCCGCAGTTTTTGGATGCAAGCCCAGCAAGCTGCCTCACGTTCAGGTCGCTTATTGCAAACATTTTTGTTAAGCGGCGGAATCCAATTTCTGGCTGGCGATCAGTTTGTCGAAAGTTTACGTGCCGCTGGCTTGTATGTCGCCTATGAGCAGCGCGATGGCGCAGTCCAAATTGTGGCAACTCGTGGCCGGATTATTGCTTAGCTATTGCGGATTTTGCCCGTAGCGTGGCGCTCTGATTGCAGGATACAATTAATGGCACAAGCACAATTACTCTATATCGGAACTGAACAAGGTGTGGTGTTGTTGAGCAATCCAGGTCGAATTGATCGCTGGATTTCGGTTGGTATCGAATTAGCCGATCAGGCAATTGCAGCGGTTAGTTGCCAAGCCGATGCCCCGATGCAAGCCACAGTATGGAGCAGCAACCAAGCTTGGCAAACCAAAGATGGTGGTCAATCGTGGCAAGCACTTGAGCCTGCGCCAAGCCTGATCACACCAAGTCAAAGCATAGAACTTTCAGGCCAACCACCAGCCACAATTCGCATCGCCAATGATCCCAACCAACTCGAACGCAGTAGCGATGGCGAAAGCTGGCAAAGTTTGGCGCTTGGGCAGCTTGGGGAATGGAGCTGTTTGATCAGCGTTGCCTACCAAATTGATAGTATTTATGCAGCAACCAAGGCTGGTCAGGTGTGGGTTTCCAGCGATCGGGGCCGCACATGGGCACTGTTGAAACAACAACTTACGCCGATCACATCCTTGGCAATTGGTCGGGTTATCTCTTAGCAGCAATATTTTGGTGGAGCACATGAGCAAAATAACCGACCGATTCACTCATTTTAGCCAAGAGCCGCTATACAACACCAAGGCTGTGGTGCAACGAACAGGCGTTGCCGCCGATACGCTGCGAGCTTGGGAGCGACGCTATGGTGTGCCGTTTCCTGAGCGCACCGAAGGCCGCCAACGCGCCTATTCTGATCGCGATATTGCGATTATCGATTGGTTGCGCCAACAAACTGAATCGGGATTAACCATCAGCCAAGCCGTGGCCTTGCTGCAAACCGATAGCATCATCGAACAACCAACTTATGATCTAGCGCCATTGGCCGAATTAAGCAACGACTGTGTTCAAGCCTTGCTCAGCTTCGATGTGCTCAAAGCCGAAGATATTTTGAACCAAGCCTTTAGTATTTATCCGGTTGAAACGGTTTGTATTGAAGTCATCGAACGGGTGATGGTGGCGATTGGCGATGGTTGGCATGCTGGCAAAATCTCAATCTCGCAGGAGCATGCAGCTACAGCATTTATGTCGTTGAAACTGAGCAATCTGATTCATCAAGCCCGTACTCGCTCCAACCGAGGGGTGATTGTTGTGGCAACCGTACCTGGCGAGCAGCATGAGCTTGGGGTGATGATGGTGGCCTTGTTTTTGATGCGACGCGGCTGGCGGGTGGTGTATCTTGGCAGCAATTTGCCCGCTTCAGAATTACTGCATACGGTGCAACGGCTCAACCCGAAATTGGTGGCGCTCAGTGCCACCACCAAAGACAATTATAGCCAAGCAGTGCATTTGCTCCAAGAACTCCACAACGTGCCAAAACCGCCAATTATTGGCTATGGCGGGGCAGCGTTAAGTGGCACAACCCAGCAAACTGTGTTGCCAGGGATCTTTTTGGGCTATAACGCCGGCCAAGCCTGCGACAAAATCGAGGAATTACTGGCCTAATTCTTGCGCCGACTCATCCAAAACCAACATGTTTGCGTAGCACCAAAAGCAAACCTATGGTGAGTCTGTAGCAGGAAGGATGCGCTATGTCTTGGCCTTCGCTCGATCCTCAAATGTGTGCTGGGTTGACCTTACCAGCTCAATTTATTCCAACGGTTGCCGAGTGCGTGTCACATCAGCCCAGCAACCAATGGCTTAATCATGCTTATGCCCATTGTACCGAACTAACTAACGTTCACTCAAAGAGCTTCTATTTTAGTACTCAATTGTTGCCTGCTCGTAAGCGTGATGCAATTCGGGTGTTGTATGCCTTCTGTCGAACGAGCGACGACTTGGTAGACATGCACCCTGAAACAGCCCCAGAACGTTTGCAACAATGGCTCAAAACTTTGCGTTCCACCCCACGTCACGACGACCCCGTGCCATTGGCTTGGCATCATGTGCGCAACCATTTTCGAATTTCTAGCAAACTTGAATCCGAATTGTTGGCGGGAGTCGAGATGGATCTCTCGATCAATCGCTATGCAACCTTTGCCGATTTATGGCTCTATTGCTATCGTGTGGCTTCAGTAGTAGGTTTGCTCAGCATGCAAGTGATTGGTTATGCAGCAGGAGCCGTGCCTTACGCGATCAAATTAGGTGTGGCCTTGCAATTAACCAACATTCTGCGCGATATTGGCGAAGATGCGCGGCGTAACCGAATTTACTTACCACAAGAGGATTTAGAACGCTTTGGGGTGCGCGAACAAGATATTTTGAATGGGGTGCGCAGCCCACAGATGCAGCAATTATTACAATTTGAAATGCAGCGGGCGCATCAACTCTACGATGAAAGTTGGCAGGGCATCGGTTTATTGCACCCCGATTCACGCTTCGCCGTCGCAACTGCTGCAACCGTCTATCGCGGCATTCTTGATCAGATTGTGCGTAATGACTATGATGTATTTAACCGACGCGCCAGCCTCTCGTTAGGGGCAAAATTGGCCTATTTACCCAACATTCTCTGGCGCTTGCGCAAGCTCAACCGTGAGTTTCCGCTTGATCAATGGGGGCAAGTATGATTTTAGTAACTGGTGGCACAGGCTATGTTGGTTCACGTTTGATTGAAAAATTACGCCAACGCCCTGAGCCAGTGCGAGTTTTAGTTCGCACCCCAGAAAAAGCTCAAAAGCTGGTTGCTGGCAATGTTTCAATTGTCAAAGGCGATGTGACCGATCCTGAGTCGTTGATCGCAGCAATGAAAGGGGTCAGCACGGTTATTCATTTGGTGGCGATTATTCGCGAACGTTCGGGCGGAATCAGCTTCGAACGCATGAATTATCAGGCCACGGTTAATGTGGTCGATGCTGCCAAAGCCGCTGGAGTCAAGCGCTTTTTGCATATGAGTGCGCTTGGCGTGGTCAATGACCCCAATTTGCCCTATATGGATACCAAATTTCGGGCCCAAAAATATGTTGAGGCCAGTGGCTTAGAATGGACAGTCTTTCAGCCTTCGGTGATTTTTGGCGAAGGCGATGAATTTATCAATACCTTGGCCGATTTGGTGCGCCGCCCGTTGATGATTGCCCCAGCGCCGTTTGTACCTGTGGTTGGCGATGGCAAAACCAAATTTCAGCCAGTTTGGCGCGACGATGTGATCGATGCCTTTATCAAAGCCTTGGATGATCGCAGCACGATCGGCCAAATTTATCAATTGGGTGGGCCAGAAGCGCTGACCTACGAGCAAATGCTTGATCTGATTATGCAAAAATTGGGCAAAAAACGCAGCAAAATCTATGTACCAGTACCATTAATGAAACCAGCAGTTTTTATGATGGATAAACTGTTGCCCAAGCCACCAGTCACGCCTGCCCAATTGACCATGCTCAGCCTCGACAATAGTGCGCCCCAATCGGCTACCGAGCAACTGATTGGGCATAGGCCGTTGGCATTAGGCGATGGCATCGACTATATCAAAAAGCGCAACACTGCTCGTCACAGTTGAAATCTAGATGTAATGCTTTATTACATTACTCCTTTGAGATTCCCTCACTCCTAGCCCTCTCCAACTGCGGCAGGCGAGGGGAACATACTAGAAATGAACCATTCCAACTAATCCAATTAAACCAACAACGGCGGGTAGCAACTACCCGCCGTTGCATCGTTACACAAGCGATTACTTGGTGCTTTCTTCCACCGCATCTTGCAAATATGAAGGTTGGCGCAATTCAACAGGCTTTTGAGTAACCTTCTTAACCCGCAAATTGAGCATTTCGACCAATACCGAAAAGCCCATTGCAAAATAAATATAGCCTTTTGGAATGTGTTGATCGAAGCCTTCGGCCACCAACGACATCCCAATCAAGAGCAAGAAGCTGAGGGCTAACATTTTGACAGTTGGGTGGTGATTGACGAAATCGCTAATTTTACCTGCTGAGAGCAACATCACACCTACGGCAATAATCACTGCTGCAATCATAATTTCAATATGATCAACCATGCCCACAGCCGTAATCACTGAGTCGAGCGAGAACACAATATCTAAGACTAGAATTTGGGCAATCACCGAATTGAAGGATTTAGCTTTGACATTTTGCTCATGATGTTCAGAGCCTTCCAAGCGTTCGTGAATTTCAAAGGTTGCCTTGCCCAAGAGGAACAAGCCCCCACTTATCAGAATTAAGTCGCGCCCTGAGATTGCTTGGCCGACAACTGTAAATAGCGGGTTAACCAAACCCATTACCCACGAGAGCGAGAACAATAGCCCTATCCGCGTAAATAAGGCTAAAGCTAACCCTACTTGACGAGCTTTGGCTTGTTGCGCTTGGGGTAGTTTGCCCGATAGGATCGAAATAAAAACAATATTGTCGATCCCTAAGACGATTTCAAGCACAGTCAAGGTTAATAGCGATACCCAAGTCTGTGGATCTGATAACCATTCCATACAGGTGCGCTCCTTCAATTAGCGAAAATGAATTCTTCCAAATTGTATGCAATCATGCGGCAATGTAAAGAGTATAATTTCTTATATGATACGAACACATGCTTCAATCGAATGGCTAGCCAACTTACCTACCAGCGAACGCCATGTGCTGGCGCATTTATGGCAGGTTGCTGATGCTGCTCAGCTTGGGCAACCAAGTGCCATCCAAGCCTTGGTTGCACGTTTATCGACGACTGAACGCTCAGCGCTTGATCGAGTGATTGCGGCTGGTGGTAAGCTCGCGGCCAAAACGCTTGAACGTGAGTTTGGCAAAATTCGCTCACATCGGGATATTGTGACTCCTCGGGCCTATTTATTGGCGCTGCATGGCCAAGCTTCGGTGCTCGAACGTCTTTATATTTTGGGCTTGCTTCAGCCGCTCAAAACGCTGGACGGCGAGTATTACGTGATTTTTAGCGATTGGTTGCAGGCTTTGCCAGCAGTTGCGGCCCCAAGTTTGCCAACCTGGCAGCAACACCCCAGCCCAAGCAACTGGCTCGAAGCTGATCTCAGCCAAACTGAAACGCTGCTCACCACAATCCTGGCGCTGTGTTATCAGCAACCACTGCGGCTGACTCGCCAACTCCAATTTGAACGCGATGGATTGAAAGCAATCTGTCAACGCATAGCAGTTTCTACGCCAGCAAGCGAACGACAATTTCCTCAATTAGCTTGGCTGCGGAGTGTGGCGCTTGAAGCTGGCTTAGTCCAAATCCAACATCAACAGCTTCAGCTCGCTGGTAAGCCAATTAATTGGCTGGAAGCAACACCCAAACAGCGGCTAGAGCACTTGTTTGCTGCTTGGTCGACTTGTGATTTTGATGAATTTAGTTTGACTGAGTTGCAGATTCAAGTTCGATGGACGCTCCAAGCTGCTCGCCAAGCCTTATGGCAAGTATTAAGAACTGCGCCACGTGATCAATGGTTGGACTTCGACGATCTACTGGCACAAATCCAAGCCTTGCACCCCGAACTCTTGCGCAGCGATTTTGAGCAGCCTGGCATTCACGATCAAACTGGCAAGTCACTAGTTGGTTGGCAGCATTGGGCCGAAGTTGAGGGCGCATGGATCAAAGCCACATGCCAAGGGCCATTGTTCTGGCTGGGCTTGCTTGATATAGATCAAATTAACCATCCACAGGCCTTGCGCTTAACTCAATGGGCAAGCTGCTTAATCGATCCAGTGCACGAACCAAGCCATTTTGCTGGACAACTACAACTCAGCAGCGATGGCCTGATTCGGGTTCCACCAACGGTTGAGCCGCTGCCGCGTTTTCAAATCCAACGCATCACCGAATGGCAATCAACCGATACGCAGGGCACAATGCTCGTGCGCTTGACTGCCCATTCGTATAGTCAAGCCTTGCAGCGCGGAATTCAGGCTAGCCAAATGCAAACATTTTTGCAACGCTGGTGTGACCGACCAGTGCCAAGCGATTTGCAAACATTATTTCAGCAATGGCAAAACGACCGCCAGCACCTATTGGCCCGTCCGGCGTTGTTGCTGGAAGCCGATGATCCCAGATTGCTCAATGAGCTGGCTAAGCTGCCCAACTTACCGCCATACGCCGAGCTTACTCCCCAACTTTGGGAATTGGAAATAGCCGATAGTGCCGCATTAACCAATCTGTTACATGCGGCAGGCTATGCGATCAACCCAGTCAGCGAGCCAGATCAACGGATCAATGACCATGATCTTAAACAATTGATTACTGCCTTATTGACAGTCCAGCGTTTAGCACCAAATTTGGTCAGTCAAACAGTGATTGAGCGGGTGTTGCAGGCCTTGCCCAGCAGCCAACGCCAACAGCTCACTGCCAACGTCAACCAATGGCTATCAATCATTAATCGAAGCTAGAAGGAGCCAGCATGCGCGACCGATTATATACCACTGAAGCCTTAATTATTCGGCGCTTCGATGTTGGCGAGGCTGATCGGATTCTGACGATCTATACGCCGCATCATGGCAAACTCAGTGTTACAGCTCGAGGTGTGCGCAAAATGACCAGCAAATTGGCAGGCCACTTGGAGCTATTTATCCATACCCGCTTACAACTTGCCAAAGGGCGCTCATTCGATGTTGTGACCGAAAGTCGGGTGGTTCAGCCATTTCGGAGCTTGCGTGAAGATCTCTCGCGGATCAGCCAAGGCTATTATGTGGCCGAATTGCTTGATCAAATGACTCCCGATGAGAGCGATAATCCGGCGCTTTTTCGCCTAACATGCGAAACCCTAGCAGCGTTGGATGTGCTTGATGAAGTTGTGCGGCGCGATGTAATTTTGCGGTATTATGAATTACACACGCTGATTCTTTCAGGCTATCGGCCACATTTGTTTGATTGTGCTAACTGTGAACGCGAGCTTAGCCCAGAAGCAGATCGGTATAGCCCAATCACTGGAGGTGTTTTATGTCAACAATGTTCAAGCAGCGAGCCACGAACATTGCCGATCAACCTCAATACCTTCAAATTGTTACGCTATCTGGCGCGAATGCCGCTGGAGACGGTCGTCAGCCTTGTGCCAGCCCCAGCAACAGTCCATGAAGCTCGTGCCGTTTTGAAAGCCTCGTTAAGTCAAATTTTAGAGCGTGAGCTAAAATCGACCCAATTTCTCAATTTAGTGCGTGGTTGACAAGCCTATAGCTTACCACTACACTAGCCGCGATTCCCCCTAAAGGAGCACAACCAATGAGCTATGTTGAGCAACTCTTGGCTGAAAACGAAGAGATTAAATATCAAGCCCATCAGCATCCGTTCGTTTTCTTGGGACGCATTAGCTTTGAAGTCGTTGTTATAGCAATTATGGTTGCGGCAATTGTGTTTATCACCAATTTGCCAAGCCAAAAATGGCAAGAAATCCAACCATATGTGCAATTAATTCTAATTGCAATAATTCTGTTGATTCTGGCGAGCGCTGTAGTGGACTTCCTGCGTTGGCGTAACGAAAAGTTTTTATTAACCGATCGTCGAGTCATTCATTTGCGCGGCATTGTTAATAAAACGACCCTCGATTCATCACTTGATAAAATTAACGATGTTCAAATGCGTCAAACATTTATGGGTCGTATGTTTAATTATGGTGATCTTGAGGTGCAAACCGCCAACGAAAATAGCGATAACTTCTTTGCATTTATTCGTGCTCCACTTGAATTTAAACGCGCCATGCTCAATGCCAAAGAAGAGCACGACCGTGAACCAGCGATGTATATGCAATCAGTTAATGCCTATCAAAACTTTGTACCGCCCTATCAACGCCCCAACGATCAGGACGTTGAAGAGTTATTGTTGCGCTTAAACGATCTCCGTCAGAAAAATTTAATTACTGATGCTGATTTTGAAGCCAAAAAACGTGAAATTTTAAGTCGGATATAATGCCTGCGGCCATAGCAATGTGGCTATTGTTGCAAAGGATTTCAATTCATGACCACCAACCGAACTCAAGCAATCGCTGGCGCAGTCGCCGCCATTCGTCAATATACCGAGCGTGTCCCCCAAGTCGGCATTATTCTTGGCTCTGGCTTGAGCCAACTTGTTGATCATATTCAGGATGCCGTGGTAGTTCCCTACACTGCGATTCCAGGTTTTGCTCCTTCGGCAGTACCAGGCCATCGCGGTGAGCTTGTTTTAGGTGAGCTTGGTGGGGTTTCAGTGCTGGCAATGCGTGGTCGCTTTCACTTTTACGAAGGCTATGCCATGGATGAAGTGACCTTGCCAGTCCATGTGATGCGAGCGCTGGGAGCGGATATACTAATTGTTACAAATGCTGCTGGTGGCTTAAATGCCAATTGGCAGGTTGGCGATTTGATGCGCATCAGTGACCATATTTTTATGCCAGGCATGGCGGGGTTTCATCCATTGCGCGGCCACAACGACGATACGCTTGGCCCACGTTTCCCTGCCATGCTCAATGCCTATGATCCTGAATTAGGCGCAATGGCCAAGGCCGCCGCCGAACGCGCTGGCGCAACCCTACGCGAAGGGGTTTATGCCATGCTAGCAGGGCCATCGTTTGAAACTGGCGCTGAAATGAACTATCTGCGCGGGGTTGGGGTTGACGCTGTAGGTATGTCTACCGCCCCTGAAACGATTGTGGCTCGCTATCGTGGCATGCGCGTCTTGGGCATTTCGTTGATCACCAACATTGCCCACCCCGACGCACCACCAGCCAACCATGAAGAGGTGCTGGAAGCAGGCGAAACTGCCAAGCCAATGTTCAGTGCATTGATCACCGATGTACTAAGCCAAATCGCCGCCTATGGCAAATAGTCTGCGTGGCTTAGGCTTACTGCTGGTAGGAATTGTGATTGGCATGATCATTGGGGTGTGGTGGTTAGCGCCACGCCTCAATGGAACGATTATTCGCTTTGAGAGCGCTAGCAATCCAATTGCTAGCCCTAGCGCGTTGCCAACCCTACCGACAATCACGCCCAATCAAGCATCAACAGCAAGTACCACTAGCCCAGCCAGCCCAAGCAACTCGGCCAGCCCAGTTCCATCAGCAACTATCCAAGCAACTGCCAGTTTGACCAGTTCTGGTGACCTTAAACTTGATCTATTAACAGCGGTTAATCGCGAGCGCCAACAAACCAATTGTGCAGCCTTGGTTTTCGATTCACGCTTGCAAAACATCGCCCAAGCTCATGCTGACGATATGGCTCAGCATCAAAAAATCGATCACGTTGGTAGCGATGGTCGAAGCTACAGCCAGCGGCTTGAAGCGGTTGGCTATCAATTTATTCGACGCGGCGAAAATATCTCAGCTTGGTTTGCCACTCCGGTCGAGGTTGTAGCCCAATGGATGGACGAGCCAGTTGATGGGCCACATCGTGCCAACATCACCAATTGTGCCTATCGCCATGTGGGCATTGGCCTCGCCTACGTTGGCGACCACCCGTATTGGGTGCTTGACATGGCCGAACCAAAACCCTAAGATGCACTTATGTTAAGCGTAATTGAGCATATCATTCAGCCAATCCTGTGGGCGATTGGCACCTATGCAGTGTTGCGCCTGTTAATTCGGCTTGGTCGGCGCATTGGGCTGATTAGCGGGTTAAGCATCCTTGGCCAATTTTTGGCGCTCAGCAGTGCTGGCTTAATTGGCCTATGGTCGGATCAACAGCTTGAGCATTGGCCGCTGCTCACCAAAATCCTGCAAACCACCGTGACTGTTTCGATTATTGCGGTTGTTTTACATATTGGAGATCAACTATTGGTGCGGCGTTTGGCTGCCGATGGTCGTCCCAATGCTATCCCGCGCTTGATGCGTGATATTGCCCGTGGTTTTGTGCTGCTCATGACCTTGCTGATTTGTATTGGTCATTTTTTCAAAGTACAAATTGGCACAGTGCTACTCAGCTCAACCGTTTTTACCGCTGTGGTTGGGTTGGCCTTACAAGATTTGCTCAAAAACGTGATTGCTGGGATTGCGCTGCAAATGGAGCGGCCTTTTATGCCTGGCGATTGGATTTTTATCGATGTCCAAACTGGTTATGGCCGCGTTTTGGAGATGAGCTGGCGGGCAATCCGAGTCAAGCCGCGTGATGGTCAGGTCGTAGTCATCCCCAACACGATTATTGCTCAACAACAAATTATCAATATGAGTGCAACTGGCTTGCCTGTGGCCATGCGGGTTGCAGTAACCGTCGATTGTGTGCACCCACCAATGATGGTACGCGAATTGTTGAAAGAAGCAGTGCTTTCCAGTCGCGGGGTCGTTGCCCAGCCTGAACCATTTGTGTTTGTGCGCAACTACACCGCTTTCTCGACGACCTACGAAGTTAAATGTTGGATCAGCAACTACGATGATTTTCCACAGTTGCAAGGCGATGCGCTGAGCCGGATTTGGTATGTGTTCCAGCGTCAAGGCATACACTTTGCCTCAAACGAAATGGTGCTGACCCGCCCTGAACAAGCTAGTCGGCAACGTCGGCTTGATTACACGCCTGAGCAAATTTTTGATCGCCTCCGCCGAATCAAGCTGCTCGATGGCTTGCACGAGCAAGAATTGCGCTTTTTATCGGAGAACGTCGAAATTCGCTTATTCGAACGCGGCGAAATTCTGGCGCATCAAGGCCGCCACGAACATATTTTGTACGCAATCACCCGCGGCAAAGTGCGAGTTGAGGTTGCTCATGACGATCAGCCAGCAATCGTCGTTTCGCACTTAGGTGCTGGCGATGTGTTTGGTGAGCGTGGCATGTTAATGGATGAACCGCGTTCGGCCAGCGTGATTGCCGAGGAAGATACCCGCACAATTGTGATCGAACGCCACGATCTGGCTCCGCTGTATGCCAAAAATCCCTCGTTGGCCGAACGTCTGGGGGTTATGGTAGCCGAGCGTCAGCAAGCCACCCACAATTATCTGGAGCAGCAACGCTCGGTCAACCAAAACCCCACGCCATCCCCCGCCGCCCGCTCAATCACCGAGCGCATCCGCGATGTGCTGCTTGATTTGAGCAAATAACTACAACGCTTGAAAATGACCAACCAAAGCGGCGTAGGTGTCATCCATGGCTTCGGGAATGAGCTTGACTCCACCAATTAATGGCATAAAGTTGGTATCGCCATTCCAACGTGGAACAATGTGCATATGCAAGTGTTCATCAATGCCCGCGCCAGCTGGCCGCCCCAAATTCATGCCCAAATTATAGCCATGTGGGTTCATCACCGTGCTCAAAATTGTGGCTGAACGTTGGGTCAAATGCATAATTTCGGCGGCAGTTGCAGCGGGCAAATTAGCAAAATCGTTGGTATGGGCATAGGGCACAATCATCAAATGGCCTGGATTATAGGGATACAAATTCATCAGCACATAACTAAATTGCCCACGATAAAGCACATGATTTTCAGCATCGTTTGATTCTTCATGTTTGATGCACAAGACACAGCGCGAATCTTTGGGTGTTTCGCCTTTGACAAACTGCCCACGCCAAGGTGTCCATTTGATCTCCATTACAACCTCCAAAATCCAAAGAACCAGCGCCATTGTAGCCGAGAATTGCTGCTTAAATGCCAACCGATCGTCGTTATGACGATCGGTTGAGGAAGCTTGAAATCGACTATTTATTGGGTTTTGACAAACGGAATAAAGGCTTTGTGGGCTAAAACGCTACGCACTTGCACATTGATGGGATTACGGGCATAAGCACTACCCCAAGCCCAGCCGCCACCAGCAATTGGCACTTCGCCAGTTGCTCCAGCATCAATTTCAATCGTGCCAGGAGCAACCGCCCGCAAGCCAATTGTACGACAATCGGTTGGGTGCTGGTTGAATTTACATGGCATCGTCAATGGTGGATCGAATTGGACAGTTCCGGTTGGGCTGAGCGTGATTCCGGTATAAGGCACACCAATATTGACATACTGAATTGTGAGGCTAAAAACGTCGCCAACATTGACCAGCGCTGGAGCACTCAAAATCAGCTCTTTAACAATTGGCGTGACTGTCGGGCTACCACTGGTGGGCGTGATCGTTGGCGTTCCGATACAAGTACTACCACTCATTGCCAAATTGGTTGGACATGGAGTGGCAGTTTTAGTAGCCGTTGGCGTTGGCGTACAGGGAACTTGGGTTGTTTGCACGCGATTGCTATTTAATGGTTGTGGCGTTGGCGTGAAACATGGTGCACTTGGGAAGGTCGGGGTCGGGGTAAAAGTTGGGGTTGGCGTACACGGTGCTTGGGTTACTTGAGGCGCTTGCTTGTGGGTTGGCCGCGTTGTTGGCGTGTAGCATGGATAGCTTGGAAAGGTTGGGGTCGGTGTCCGCGTTGTCGTTGGGGTTGGAGTCGGTGTACATGGTACCCGGGTTGTTTGCACACCATTGCTATTTAATGGTTGTGGCGTTGGCGTAAAGCATGGCGCGGTCGGGAAGGTTGGGGTAGGAGTACCAGTGTTGGTTGGGGTTGGCGTATAGGTTGGTGTACCATCGCCCGCCACGATATTTACATAAACTGGGTTGCGTGCCCGTGCACCACCCCACATCCAGCCACCGTCAATAAATAATTCACCAGTCGCCCAGGCATCAATCGTTAATTCGCCCACAGCAGTTGCTCGCAAGCGAATTTGGGTACAATGGGTTGGGTCTTCAAAGAAATCGCATGGCATGACTGATGGCGGTTCCACTTGGGCCAAACCATTGGGGCTGAGGCTAATTCCAGTATCTGGCGCACCAATGTTCACATAATCAATCGTTAGCGTAAAGATATCACCAACTCGGACTTGACTTGGGGCACTCAACAGCAACTCAGCATATGATGTTTGTTGGCATGGCAGCGCCGTTGGCGTTGGCGTGCGGGTTTTGGTTGGAGTTGGAGTCGCCGTCGCCTGACCCGCTGGAGTTGGCGTATAGGTTGGCTGTAGCGTAGAAGTTGGGGTTCGGGTTGCTGGAACACATGTTGGCATTGGGGTTGGAGTTGCCGTCGCATTCGGATCAACGACATTGATCCAAATTGGATTACGCGCTTGGGCACTGCCCCAAGCCCAACCACCGCCAGCAATCGGCACTTCGCCAGTCGCCGATGCAGAAATTTCTAACATTCCCTCAGCCGTTGCCCGTAATGTAATTGCACGACAACCTGTTGGGTGTTCATTGTACTTGCAAGGCATCGTCATAGGCGGATCAAATTGCGCCAGATTGTTCGGACTCATGGTGATCGAGGTGTAGGGCAAACCAATATTGACATACTGAATCATGATCACGAACAGTTCACCAACTTGGACTTCGGTCGGGCCACTCAGAATTAATTCGGAACGAAGTGGCGTTGGGGTTGGCGTTAATAACGCCTTGGCGCTTGTTACTTCAGGTCGTTTAGCCACAGCAAAGCTAAGCAACACTGCACACAAGCTCACTAACAGGGCCAGCCGCCTGTTATTCATAGGGGTCCTCCTCTATATAAGATTAATGGGCCTAGGCTTCTAAGTATTCATCAACTAGGACTACTCCCGCTATAGGACAAATGGCCCAAAAAACAAGCTATCTAGCTTACTAGATATTAATAATCATTAAAGAAGCCAACCTGAAATAGCTCGCTCTCAAGCGTCAAACGGCCAAGCGCCTATGATACAATAGACTCTGTGATGAATCGAACAGATGCGGCGCTTCAACTGAGCTGGCACGAGCTTGCCAAAACCTACAACACCCGCCCGGTCTATGACCAGTTGGCGGGCGAATTGCATAGTGGCGAAGTTTTGGCAGTACGCGGCCCAAATGGCGCTGGCAAATCGACCTTTTTGCGCTTGCTCTGCGGCCTCGAACGGCCAAGTGCTGGCACAATTCGTTATCAGTGGCAAGGCCAAACCTATAGCCCAAACACCATGCGCCCATGGATCGGCTTTGTGGGGCCAGATGTCGCGTTGTATCGTGAATTAAGCGCGATCGAACATTTGCAATTTTTAGCCAAAGCCCGTGGTTTAGCCGCCGACCAAGCCTATTGGCGCGAATTGTTGGCGCAAGTTGGCTTGGCTGGGCGTGAGGCAGAACAGGTTGCCCATTTTTCATCGGGCATGGCCTTGCGTTTGAAATATGCAATTGCGCTTTTAGCCCAGCCACCAGTGCTGCTGCTCGATGAGCCAACCGCCATGTTCGATGAGCATGGTCGCCAATTTGTGGCTCAACTGGTTGAACAACAACGTCAGCATGGCCTGACCATTTTGGCCACCAACGACGAGCGCGATGCTGCTTGGGCCGATTTGATTTTGACGGTAGGAGCGGCGGCACGTGGCTAAACCAACATTATGGCAAGCTGCTTGGGCAGTTGCCTATAAAGATTTACAAATTGAGTTGCGCACGCGCTATGCCCTGAATGCCATGGCCTTATTTGCAGTCACAACTGCGGTGATGGTCAGCTTTCGTTTGGGGCCATTGGGCCTAAGCCGTGATCCACGTTCGGCAGCAACCTTGGCCGTGCTCTTGTGGATTGCGATCTTTTTTGCGGCGATGAATGGCTTGGCTCGCACGTTTGTACGCGAGGAAGAAGCTCATACCGCAACCTTATTGCGCTTAAATGTGCCAGCGTTGGCCGTCTATTTGGGCAAACTCTTGGTCAATTTGTTGATTTTGGCCTTGCTCGAAACACTGGTAACCTTGCTGTTTATTGGCTTGTTGAATGTTACGATTGCCAAAGTTGGTTTGTTTCTAGCCACCCTCAGTTTAGGCGGAGTCGCCTTGGCCGGAGCAACCACTATTTTAGCAACTTTAGTCGCCAAGGCCGATGGCAAAGGTTCGTTATTTACGATTTTGGCCTTTCCCTTGGTGCTGCCATTATTGATTATCGCGGTTGAAACAACCGAATTAGCATTGAGCGGCGGAACATGGGGTTCAGCTGGGAGCGGTTTGCAACTGCTTGCGGCCTATACCATCGCTGAACATGTGGCCGCGCTCTGGCTGTTTGAACGAGTTTGGGAAGCCTAAAACTCTACTGGTGGGAACAATTAAGCATGCTTGCGACAACCTTTAAGTGGTTTACTGGAATTTGGCTCGCCTTGGTCAGCCTAGCGATGTTCTTGTGGGTGCCGGCTCACGAGGGCTTGGGCAACGTTGGGCGAATTGTGATTGTGCATGTGCCAACAGGCTGGCTAACCAGTGTAGCCTTTTTGTTTTCGGCAATTTATAGCTGGCGCTACCTGCGCAATGGCCGCGCCCGCGACGATGCTTTGGCCTTGGCTGCGGCAGAGTTGGGCTTGATTTTTAGTATTCTGGCAACGGTAACTGGCTCGATGTTTGCCAAAGTAGTGTGGGGAACTTACTGGAATTGGGACCCACGCGAGACCGCAATTGCTGCATTAATGTTGATTTATGCGGCCTATTTCGCCTTGCGTACCTCGATTGAAGATCGCCAACGCCAACGCTATCTTGGCTCGATCTATGCCCTGCTGGCGTTTGTGGCTGTGCCATTTTTGATCTTTGTGATTCCACGGGTCACCGATGATACGCTGCACCCCAATTGTGCCATTTTGAATACACCTAATTGCCAAGGCATTCAATTAACCGAAAATGGGCGAATTATTGGCACAATTGAGGATTTTAAAGTTGAATTGCTGGGCATCGAGCAACAAGCTGATCTAACGGTTGCTACGGTCAGTATTTTATCGAATGGCACAAATTACACACTCAAACCGTCATTTAATCGGGCCAGCAATAAACCCGAAGCCATTGAGCGCTTGCCCGAAACCTTGCGCGATGTACAAATCAAGCGGTTAAGTGGCGAGCCAGGCAATCAAACGGTCGAAATTGCGATCGCCAACACAGGCAATATTGGCCTGCTAACCGAGCAACGCACCCTGCTAACCTTCTTTGCCAGCTTATTTGGCTTTACGCTGCTGTTCTTCTGGCTCTGGTGGTTACGCGCCGATGTGCTCGATATCAACGAACAATTACTACAACAAGGAATCACGATATGAATGGATTAACCGACCCAGGCTTAGCCATGTATGTGGCAGCGGCGGTAACCTTGGTGGTTTGGCTGGGCATTTTTGCCTATTTGCTAAAGATTGATCGCCAAGCCAAAGCCTTACGCCAAGCCTTGCAAGAACGCCAAGCCAATCCAGCCAATCAAACCAGCAATGCCCCGATTCGGCCAGAACGGGTCAGCCCAGAGCGCAAGGAGACTAGCAATGTCTGAAGTTAAACCACGTTTTCGCTTAAAACCACTCCATATCGTTGGGATTGCCCTGTTAATGCTGGCAGGTTGGTTGGGCTTTACCTCGATGGGTGATTCACTAACTCCTTATGTCAATGTGACCGAGGCCAAAGCCAGCGGGCGCAATGTCCAAGTCATGGGTTACCCGCAAAATCAAGGCACGGTTGAATCAGGTTCATTCCGCTTTACCATGCGTGATGAAATGGGTCAACCAATCGAAGTACTGTATCGCCAGCCCAAGCCAGGCAATTTTGATCAAGCGATTAGCGTGGTGGCAATTGGCGCATTTGATGAAAGCCAAGGCATTTTTGTGGCCGACGATTTGTTGGTCAAATGCCCATCGAAGTATCAAGAAGATACCCAAGCTGCCAAGTAGGTCGCAAGGCTGGGGTTTGTGCTAACCCCAGCTATCAATCCAAACCAGAGGATCATCCATGAATTTGTTTATGTTTGGCACGTTGCTGCTGGTTGTGGCGTTAGTTGCCGCTTTCACCGCCACCACTTCCTATACATTGCTGATTGCAGGCCAGCGCACCGCCTTGAGTTGGGGCCGTTGGAGCGTGCGGATCGCCGCAGTTTCAATCCTTGTGGCTTCGCTGCTGCTCTTGGCGTTGTTCTATTTTGGGCGCTACGAGTTCGATTATGTTTATAACTACTCATCGAACGATTTAGAGCTACGCTACAAACTTTCGGCGCTCTGGGCTGGCCAACAAGGCTCATTTATGATTTGGGCTTTGGTTGGCTTGTTGGCAGCGCCGTTGTTGCTACGCCGCTCACGCGAGTTTGAGCCGTTTGTGCTCATGCCCTTGATGGCGGTGCAAGTAGCAATTATCAGCTTTATGTTGATCAACAATCCATTTGCCTTGCGCTTCGATGTTGCCAAACAAATCATCTATGCTGAAGATGGGCGTGGCTTGAACGAGCTGCTGCACAACCCATGGATGGTGATTCACCCACCTATTTTGTTCTTGGGCTATGGCTTGTTGGCAATTCCATTTGCCTATGCCATCGCTGGGCTGTGGCGGCGCGATTATGATGGTTGGGTCAAAGCAGCCTTGCCATGGACAATTACTGCGTGGGTTGTCTTGACGACTGCATTAACCCTTGGTGGTTATTGGGCCTACGAAACCTTGGGTTGGGGTGGCTACTGGGCATGGGACCCAGTGGAAAACTCATCGCTCTTGCCATGGCTGACCGTGACGGCCTTGCTCCACGGGATGTTGGTGCAACGCGCCCATGGTGGTTTGCGTCGCGCTAACTTTAGCCTAGCAATTGTGACCTATGGCTTGGTCATGTATGCCTCATTCCTGACTCGTTCGGGGGTTTTGGGCGATTTTTCGGTGCACTCATTTACCGAAGATGGCCTTGGCACGACCATGGCAGCAGTTTTGGTAGTTGGTTTAGTGGTTTCGCTAGGCATTTTCTTCCAGCGCTGGCGTGATGTACCAATCAGCAAACTCTCGGAAAGCCTATTTTCCCGTGATAGTTTGTTTGTGCTGGGCATGTTTTGTCTGGTCATTATCACGCTGATTGTGGGCCTTGGCACGTCAATGCCCTTGTTCTCCAAAACGCCGATTTTGCGCGATGGCCTACGCACGACGTTTGCCAAAGCCTTCGATATTGCCGCGAGCCAAGATGGCCGCTTTAGCTTGCAACCAAGCTTTTTCCGCACCGTCACACCGCCGTTTGGCTTGGTCGTGATTGGTTTAATGACTATGGCTCCTTTGCTTGGTTGGCGCGGCGGCAACATACGCAAATTTATTTTTGCCCTACGCTTGCCAGCGATTTTGGCAGTAGTGGCTACAGTGGTTGGCTTGTTGCTTGGCGTGCGCAAACCACTCTCACTGGCCTACCTTGGGCTGGGTAGTTTGGGGCTTGGGGTCAATATCTTGATGATCGTGCGCACAGTGCGTGGCGGCTGGATGCGGATCGGCGGTTATGCAGCCCATATCGGCGCAGCTCTGCTGGTAATTGGCTTCGTCGGATCGTCGGCCTATAGCTCGCCCGACATCAATATGACCATTCCCTTGAATACGACCCAAACCGCCTTTGGCCATAAAATTACCTTCGAAGGCTATGCAACCCGCACCAACAACCAAGGAGCCGAAAAAGGCGTGATCGATTTGGCGGTGCAACGCGGTGATGGCGAGGTGCAAGATGCTGCACCACAGTTGTATCTCAACCCACGCGATGGCCAATGGATCAGCAACCCAGCGATTATTCGCGAATGGTGGGGCGATTTATATATCTCGCCTGGTAAATATTTGGCCGCCAGTGATCCCAATTTGTTAACCTTGGCTCAAGGCCAAAAAGGCAGCGTCGGCCCCTATAGTTTTGTGTTTCAAAACTTCGATTATAGCCTGCCCGAGGACCACACTGGTGCCGAAGCCCAAACCGATGAGATTACGATCAAAGCGCGTTTGACCTTCTACGATGAGGCGGGTAAAGCCACGACGATCGAGCCAGGTTTACGCGCCGTTGCCAACGTGGGCAATCAACCTGAGCCATATACCTTAGCTGATGGCAACCAAGTGTTGATTTCAGCCTTAAGCTTGGAAAATCGCCAAGTGCAATTGCAAATTGTTGGGCTTGATTTACCAGTTTTGCCTGAACGGGCTGATATTTTTGTCAGCACCAAACCAGCGGTTGGCTTGGTTTGGGTTGGCACAGTGGTGATGACGCTTGGTGGCTCGTTGGCTGCCACACGGCGCTTTATCGAACATGCCACCAAACGCCATGCCCAAGCAAGCGTACCCGAGGCCGCAACCCAAGCCGCCTAATCGCGTACTAGCTTCCCTCACCCCCTAACCCCCTCTCCCGCCCAGCGAGCGAGGGGAAGCACTTCAATCATGAGGTTGGAACTCCCCTCGCCCGCCGCCGTGGGCGAGGGGTCGAGGGTGAGGGAACATAATTGTTCATGCAAAAAACCATGACAACCTAATTGATAATAACCGCTGCGGATGCAAGCAGCGTTTGCATCCGTAGCTAGCGAGTTTAAACAGAATGTCGGAACAACCCGATAAATTAGATTATCGCCCGCTGCCCTCGCGGCGTGGCAATACCACAATTAAACCCATTGACGTGGAACGAGCAGTGCGTTGGCGCTGGCTGAATGGCTGGCTAGTGTTGGTGATTACAACCGCACTGGTGATTAGCGGAACTGGCGGCTTAATTTGGATTAACACCCGTCCGCCAGCCGAGACCGCCCCGCAACAAATGCCGCTATTTGCCTCGACGATTTTGAGCGAAATTAGCGACCCGAATGTGCGCGATCAACTGCTAGCACTTGATGCGAGTACCTCCCAAGCCCAAAGTGTAATCAATCAAAACCCGCGTGATCCCAACGGCTGGATTATGCTTGGCCATGCCCATTATGATTTTATTCAGATGATTTATGAGCATGCCCCCAACGGCCAAGCCTATGTGCAAAACCTCAGCCGTTGGATTCAAGCCAGCGATGCCTATTCGCAAGCCTTGGCCTTGGATAACTTCCAACCGCTAATCCGTTCCGATCGAGCGGTGGCCTTGGCACGCTATGGAATTGGCTTTGGCAACCCCTTTTATAGCGAACAAGCCCTCGCAGAAGCTGAAACCGCCTTGGCCCAAGATGATCAGACCTTGCTGGTGTTGCTGAATGTGGGGCGTGTTTATGCCTTATTGCCTGAACCACGCATGGCTGATGCCGAGCGTTTATGGCGAAAAGTTATTGAACTTGGCCCAACCAGTTTGCAGGCCCAATTAGCCCAAAGCCTGCTTGATGGAGCCAAGCCCTAGGAGCAATCATCATGACCAGCGAATCTGAAACCAGCGTCAAGCAAGGCCTTTCACGCAAAGAATGGCTTTGGTTGGGAGCAGGCATTGTCGTCGCAATTATCGTTATCGCGACAGTGGCAATCTTAACGAGTGGCGGTAGTAAACCGCAAACCGTGGTTGGTATCGATCGACCAGTGCCTAATATGGTGCTCAAAACGGTTGACGGTGGCAGCTTTAACCCGACGGAATATAAGGGCAAACCTATAATTATTAATTTTTGGGCCTCGTGGTGCGAGCCATGCAAGGAAGAAATGCCCGCGTTGGTGCGCACAGCCGAACGCTATGGTGATAAAATCGCCGTCGTTGGCATCAACCTAACTGATCAAGATAACGATCAGGAAATTCGGCGCTTTATTCAGCGCTACGCCGTAACCTACCCGATTGCGCTTGATAACGAGCGGGTTGCCCAACAAGCATTTGGGATTTTTAATATTCCTGTTACTTTTTTTATTGATTCTGAAGGCATTATTCGGTATACTCGGATTAATGCGATTACAGAGTCTGAGATGGATCATGTATTATCGGAATTATTGCCCTAAAAAATCGGGTTAGTGTTTTTGGAGAGGATCTCTCACTTATGGAACAACCGTTAATTTTAGTTGTAGACGATGAACCCGATGTTGCCCAGTTGTTGTCGTTGCAATTGACCATGGAAAAATATCGGGTTCAAATTGCCTACGACGGTCCAACCGCCATCGAGTATGTCCGCTCACTCACACCCGATTTAATTATCTTGGATGTGATGTTGCCTGCCATGGACGGCTACGAAACCTGCCGTCGGATTCGCGAGTTCAGCAATGTGCCCATTTTGATGCTGACCGCCAATATTCAAGACCAACAAATTGTCTCAGGTTTGGATAGTGGGGCCGATGATTATGTCACCAAGCCCTATAGCCCAAGCCAATTGCTGGCACGGGTTCGCGCTTTGTTGCGCCGGATTCCACCGCAACGGCCAATTATCACCGCAGGCGAAGGCTTGATGGTGCTCGATCGCCAGCGCCGCGAGTTGAAAGTCAAAGATAAAGTGATTGATCTCACGCCAACCGAATATCAATTGTTGATTTTATTGGCTGATAGTGTTGGTCAAGTTGTGCCGCACGAAAAATTGCTTGGCTCGATTTGGGGCAGTGGCAAAGAATCAGATCACGATTCGCTGAAAGTTTATATCTGGCATTTACGGCGTAAATTAGAGGACAATCCTCGTCAGCCGAAAATTCTGCTGACCGAATGGGGTGTTGGCTATCGCCTAGCTGAGTAATCTGGTTTGCTTGTGGATTGAGGAATAAGCGGCACGATCAACGAGGATCGCGCCGCTTTGGCATTTTAGCAGCACCACACTGAACATGCACAGTCAATAGGTGTGCGCCTCAAGACTGATAGCCAAAACTTAAAGCAATGGTATGATGTGTGAAACCTTGAGGAGCACCCGCTAATGTCTGTCTTAATTGCCAATAATCTCGGCAAATGGTTTGGAGCCGAACAAATATTTGAAGCTGTCTCGTTCCAAGTGGCTCGTGGCGACAAAATCGCCTTGGTTGGGGTCAATGGTGCGGGCAAATCTACGTTAATGAAAATTATCGCTGGCATCGATAGTTCCAGCGAAGGTTCATTACATCGCTCACGCGGTTTGCGCGTGACCTACCAAGCTCAAGAAGCGACGTTCGCTGCCGATTCGACCTTGGAGCGCGAAGCTCATGCCGCCTTTGCTGCACTGAGCAGCATCGAAGACGAAATGCGCCAGCTCGAAGTCACGATCGCTAATCCCGATGATCCCCAATGGGAGCAGGCCATGGAACGTTATGGCGAGTTACAACATCGCTATGAGCATGCTGGCGGTTATGAAAAAGAGCATCGGATCACCCGTACCATCCAAGGTTTGGGCTTTACTGATGCTCAATGGACGCAGCCAATCGCTCAGTTTAGTGGTGGCCAACGCACCCGTGCCGCGCTTGCCATAGCCCTGCTAGGCGATCCCGATATTCTGTTGCTCGATGAGCCAACCAACCACTTGGATATGGCAGCCTTGGAATGGCTCGAAGAATTTTTGCGCGATTGGGATGGAACATTAATTGTGATTTCCCACGACCGCTACTTCCTTGATCGCGTTTCTAACCGCACCTGGGAAATGGAATGGGGTCGCTTGCAAGATTACGCCGCATCCTATTCTAAATATCAAACGATCAAAGCCGAGCGCATGGAGCGTTTAGCCAAAGAGTTTGAAGCCCAGCAGCAGCAAATCGCTAAAACCGAGGAGTTTATTCGCCGCTTCAAGGCTGGGGTTCGCGCCCGCGAAGCCAAAGGCCGCGAACGCCGACTTAACCGCTTTAAAGAAGGCTGGAATAGTATCCATGGCCATGTTAAAGCGATTGAAGGCCCGCAACGCCGCAAAGAACTCAAATTTGCTTTGCAGACCAATCTTCGTTCTGGTGATGTGGTGCTGGCCCTCGATCAATTGGGGGTTGGCTATACCAATAATGGTCAAACTACCACCTTGCTGCAATTTGATGAATTGTATGTGATGCGCGGTGAACGGGTAGCCTTGCTTGGGCCAAATGGCAGCGGCAAATCAACCTTGCTCAAAACTGTGGTCGATCAACTCAAGCCCTTGGCTGGCAGCTTTGAGGTTGGAGCCAACGTGCAGCTTGGCTATTATGCCCAAGGTCACGAAGGCCTCGAGTTCAGCAACACGATTTTGGATGAAGTGCTGCGGCATAACCCGCAAATGGGCGAAACCAGGGCACGCACCATGCTTGGCAACTTCTTGTTTACCAGCGATGATGTGTTCAAGCAAATTCGCGATCTTTCGGGTGGCGAACGTTCGCGGGTGGCATTATCACAGTTGATGCTTAACGGCGGCAACTTCTTGATGCTCGACGAACCAACCAACCACTTGGATATTCAGGCCCGCGAGGCGCTTGAAGGCGTACTTAACGATTTTAATGGTACATTACTGTTTGTCTCGCACGACCGCTATTTTATCGATGCAGTCGCTGATACCTTGTGGTTAGTCAACGACGATGGCAGCATTACGCGCTTTCCAGGCAATTATTCGGCGCTGGCTGCTCAGCGGGAAAACGAACGTCGCGCTGCCGAAGCCGCCGCGCTCGAAGCCAAACGCGCTGCCGAACGCCAAACCAAAGCCAACAAAGCCAATCCAACGCCTGTTCCAGCTAGCGCTAAGCGCCAACTACAAAATCTTGAGCGCGAAATTGCCAGCCTAGAGCAACGCAAAGCCGCGCTTGATGCCGAAATTATGCAAGCATCAATCAAGCAAGATAGTCGCAAAATTGGCGAGCTTGGCACGCAATATGCCGCGCTCGAAAACCAACTCAGCGATTATTACACCCGCTGGGAGCAATTGGCCGAAGAAGTTGGAGCTTAACCAAAGGATGAATTATGAAGGATGAGGGATGAAACCAAAAATCAAAAGTGCGAAGGTTTTAACGCAGAGGCGCAGAGAAAAGAAGGGTACGAAGATTTAGGGTTTTGGCTGTAAACGTTGTTAATATCAGCCTTCGTGCCCTTCGTGTCCTTCGTGGTTAAACGGTATCTTTCATCCTTCATAATTCATAATTCATCCTTCTGTAAGGGCTTGTAATGTATCGAATTGGCTTGACTGGCAATATTGCATGTGGCAAAAGCACGGTTGTAGCGATGCTCCACGAATTAGGCGCAGCAGTTTGCGATGCTGATGCGGTGGTGCATCAAGTGCAAGCACCTGATGGCAGCGCTTATGCACCAATCGTCGAGGCTTTTGGCCTTGGAATTGTGCAAAATCAAACCTTTGGCATGCCAATTAATCGCCAAGCTTTGGGCCAAATCGTTTTCGCCGATCAAGCGCAGTTGCGCCGTTTGGAAGCCTTGGTGCATCCAATTGTGCGCCAAACTATTATGGCTTGGCTGGAAGCTCAGCGCCAAAATAACGCTCAGGTTGTGGTGATCGATGCAATTAAATTGATCGAAAGTGGCTATCCTGCTTTGTGCGATGCAGTTTGGGTGGTCACCGCCGATCCAGCAATTCAGCTAGCACGCTTGATCGAAACGCGCGGTATGAGCGAAGCCGAAGCCCTGCTGCGGATTAATGCTCAAAATAGTCAGGCCGATAAAATCGCCCATGCCGATGTTGTAATTGATAATAGCGGTTCGCTCGCGGAGACTCGCCGCCAAGTTGAACAAGCATTTTTGGCGATTCAACGCCATGATTAAACCAAGTAAGGAGCCAGCCATGCGTGTTCTTGATGCCCCAACCAATCAAGCACGACCAACCCCTCAACCACGATTAACCCCAGCCATGAGTTTTGGCTTGGCAACACTTGGTGTTTTTGTGGGGGTTGGCTGGCTCTGGCTCGCGCCACACTGGCTAGCGTTGCTGATCACGCTTGGCTCATTAAGTCTTTTGCTCGGCCAAGCTTGGGCCAGCATCCAACGGACTGAACGCGAACGCACGGTGTTAGCCCAAGCCCATAGCGCCCTCGACAGCGAATATAATAGCATTCAAGCTGATTACGCCACGCTCGAACGGGCCTACGAAGATTTGCAACAATCGCATCAGCGTTTGCAACGCCGCATCGATGAACGCACTGCTGAGCGCGATCAATCGACCAATCAGTTGCAAACCTTACTTGATGATACCCGTTCGTATGTTGCGCAACTAACTGCCTTGAACGAAGTTTCGGTTGCTTTAAATGCCACGCTTGATCGCGATGAGGTGTTGGCCTGTATTTTGCGCCAACTTGAGCGGGTGGTTACCTTCGATAGCGCTTCGGTTCAGCAGCTTGATGATGATGAATTGCAGGTCATCGCTGCCCGTGGCATGAATAACGAAGTCTACGACATGCGGATTTCGGTGCCCGATAACGAATTGGCACGCAAAGTTGTTGGCTCGCCTGCTCCAGTGGTTTTGGGCGATGTGCGCAAAGATCCATCGTTTGTGATGCAGCCTGGGCCAATTCGTTCATGGATTGGGGTAGCGTTGCGGGTGGGCGAACGCACGGTAGGTATTTTGACCGTCGATAGCCATCGCGAAAATGCCTACACCGCTGACGATGGCCACTTGGTCGCTAATTTTGCCAACCAAGCAGCCTTGGCCTTGCACAATTCACATCTTTTTGCTGCTGCCGAACGTCGCGCTACCGAAATGGCCTTGCTTTTGGAAATGACCCGTACAGTTGGCTCGACTTTGCACTTGCCCGAAGTGTTGCTACGAGCCGCCGCCGCAATCGGCGAAGCCTTGCATGCGGAAGATGTGTTGGTGTTGTTGCTTGATGAACAGGGCGAACGTTTAACTCCCCAAGCTGGGGCAATGGGTGATCACAACTATTTGCGCATGCGCTGGGCAAGCCCAACCTCGTTGAGCAACGAGCCAACCTTGGCCAAAGTCATCAAACAAGGCTGCGCGAGAGTGATTCATGCGGTTTCGCCGACGATTCCATACCAAACCTTGTTGGCCTTGCCATTGAGCATTAAAGAGCAAGTTTTAGGGGTTGTCTTGGTTGCCACGCCTGATCGTGATGCACCGTTTGGGCCGCAACAATTAGTTTTAGCTGAAGGCTTAGCCACCTCAGCCGCCATCGCGATCGAACAAGCAAGGTTATATGATCAAGCTCGGCGAGCAGCTCAAGCTGAGGAGCGTTCACGTTTGGCGCGTGAATTGCACGATTCGGTCACCCAAACCTTGTTTAGCATGACCTTGACCGCTGAAGCTGCCCGTGCCCAAGTTGAGCGCAATCCAGTTCGGGCTGCAACTCAAATTGATCGCTTGAAGGCCGCCGCCCATCAATCGCTGGGCGAAATGCGCGAACTCTTACTACAATTGCGCCCAACACCTTTGCAAGAACATGGCATCATCAAATCGCTGCGCGACCATATTGCCAGCTTGAATGCCCAAGAAGTTGCGATTAACTTAGAGTGCGAGGGCGAAGATTCGGTGCTTAGCCCAGCCAATGCTGCTGGCTTATATCGAATTGCCCAAGAAGCAATTGCCAATGCCTTGCGCCATGCCCAAGCAACCAATGTGCGAGTGAGCTTCAGCTTTGCCAGCAAATCGACAACCCTGATGGTCAAAGATAATGGCTGTGGCTTTGATCCGGATTTATTGGAGCGCAGTGGCAGGCATTTGGGGCTAACCAGTATGGCCGAGCGTGCCGGAGAACTTGGTGGCACGCTCGATGTCCAAAGTATTGTTGGTGAAGGTACTTGCCTAACTGTGCACTTGCATGGTTAGGCTCGTATTCGATTCCGTTCATTGTCATCTATTTCGCCACCCTTCCGTCCCTCCGCCGGAGGGAAACGCAGGGGGTTTCACCCCCCTGCACCCCCTAAAGCACAATTTACGGTCTGGAATGATCTAGAAGATCCATCAACCTGATACATTAAGGTAAAACGCGGCCTCATCTATCTAACTAGGCAGGCTTGCCAGCCAACAATTTTAGCCCGATAATACCCGCAACAATCATTACCAAACAGGCCAGCCGCAACGGTTGAGCCGATTCGTCGAATAACCAAATACCCAAAATTGCCGTGCCAGCCGTGCCAATCCCTGTCCAGATTGCATAGGCTGTGCCCAAGGGCAAATCACGCAAGGCCATCCCCAACAGCGCCATACTCGCCGCTAGCATCACACCCGTGGCAAGGCTTGGGCCAAGCTTGGTTAACCCTTCGCTATATTTTAACCCAACCGCCCAACCAACTTCTAAAACACCTGCCACAATTAAATAGAACCAAGCCATTGTACAACTCCCAAAATTGAAATTAATCAGCGCTTGCAGCGTCGCATAGCCTGAATTAATCATCAGTTCAGCGATATGCAATGATCCTAACAAATTTGGGAACAAAATGCTGACGAAAAACGTCATTGTGCCAAACCCCGAAGAGTGTGTTTCGTCAGTCCACATTGGAGGAATACGTTATGACAATGGACGAGCTTGATCAGGCCATTTTAGAAGTTCTGCAAACCGATGCCCGCCTGCCCAATCGGGCGATTGCCAGTAAAGTTGGTAGCAGCGAGCCAACAGTACGTCGCCGCATCGAACGCTTGGTTGACGAAGGGTTAATCAAAATTGTCGCCGTCGCCTCGCCCTATGCCTTAGGCTATCAGGTGGTCGCCATCATCGGCATGCAAATCGATCGAGCTTACCAGCGCCAAATTGAACAAGCCTTATGTAATTTGCCCCATGTGCATTTCGTTGGCCTCACCTTGGGTAGCTATGATGTTGTGTTAGAAGCATGGTTGCGCTCTACCGACGAATTATTAGAGTTATTGGCCGACCATATCGCGCCCTTGCCAGGAGTCCAGCGGGTCGAGCCATGGCAAGTTTTGAAGCTCAGCAAATACAATTACGATTGGGGCAATCAGCCTTCGATCAGCAATTCTCACCATTGACGAAGGCTTAACTGACGCGTACAATGGCCTAATACTGAATCACTAGCAATCGGGAGAAAGGAATATGCCAGGTCAACGCTGGCGGCTCTTGCCGTCTCTGGTATTGGGATTGGCGCTCTTGGGGCTTGCGCCAAGTGTACCAACTGCCTCGGTTAGTGCTGCCGTGCAGGCACAACAAACGACTGCATGGGAGCCGTATCGCTATTTTTCGGCAACTGGCCATAACATCTCATTCGATGTCAAACGCTTCTATGAGCGCCAAGGCGATCTTGAGGTGTTTGGGTTGCCATTAACTGAAGTGATTTGGGAGAATGGGTTTCAGGTGCAATATTTCGAGCGTGCTCGCTTGGAGATTCACCCCGAAAATAAGGGCACAGATTTCTATATTTTAGCGACGCGTTTGGGGGCGGTTGCCGCCGAAGGTCGCCAAAACGAAGAAGCATTTGTCTGGCGCACTGGCCCTAGCTACGAAGGCGCAACCTTCTATCCTGAGTCGGGCCACTCGTTAGGCAATGGCTTCCGCGATTATTGGACGAAGTATGGCGGTTTGTACACCTTTGGCTATCCGATCAGCGAAGAATTTTCGGAAGTTAACGCTGAGGATGGTCAAACCTATACTGTCCAATATTTCGAACGCGCTCGCATGGAATGGCATCCCGAGCACGCTGGCACTAAGTGGGAAATTCAATTGGGCTTATTGGGCAAGCAATATATCAATCGCATGGGCATTGATCAAAATTTGCTCAAGCCAGCCCTCGAAGTGCAAAAACTGGGCAGTGCCACCACTTACTACCGCGGCTCCAATGCCGAACGCATCAACAACATCAAACGCGCCGCTGATCGCTTCAAAGGGGTCACGGTCAAGGCTGGTCAGGTCTATTCGTTCAACCAAAATGTTGGCGATGTTTCCGAAGAGGCTGGCTTTACCGATGGTTATGCAATCGTCGATGGCAAGCTTGAAAAAGTGGTTGGCGGCGGCTTATGTCAAGTATCAACCACGATGTACCGCGCAGTCTTCAATAGTGGCATGCCAATTATCGAACGCTATGGTCATAGCTACATCGTGTATTATTATGAAAATATTTTGGGCTTTGATGCCACTGTATTCGTGCCCGATGTCGATTTCCGTTGGAAAAATGACTTAGGCACCGATATTTTCATGTGGACGGATACCGACACCAGCGCTGGGCGGGTGACCTTCTCGTTGTGGGGTTATGGCGATGGCCGTCGCGCAACCATGGAAGGCCCAACCTATTCCAATGAGCAAAAACCAGGCAAGCCAGTTTGGCAATACGACAAAACGCTGCGACGTGGTGCAGTTGAGCAACTCGTCCATGGCCGCGCAGGCATGGATGTGACGATGTATCGCGTAATCAATAAGGCCAATGGCACATCGAACCGCGAGCGCTTCTTCACGCGCTACTATCCATGGGAAGATTTTTATCTATACGGGCCTGGAGTTAAGCCACCAGCAGGCGTAACGATCGCCCCACCGCGCTATCCATAACCTTCAACAGATCAAACAGTAAACCAAACAACGAGCGTCCTTTGGGCGCTCGTTAGTATATCAGAAGGAAAATTATGTCAAATCAACTTCCGCCAACCACACCGATTCAGCCGAGCAGCCAACCACCAGCTAATCAACAACCAAGCCAATGGTATGCCCAACAACCTTATCAAACACCACCCCAAGCCTATGGCAACCCAAGCTATAGCGTTCCAACCCAAAGTGTCAATGCTTCCAATAGTTGGTTACGCTGGATTGGCTTCAACCTTTTGGCCATGATTTTGAGCAACGTGGTGTTTGGAATACTCTTTTTTCTCATGGTGATCTGGTTGTTTATTGATGGATACCAATCTGAAGGAATTCTCAACTCAATTGATAGCCAAACAGGAGAAGTAGTCTTTATCATTGGATTAGGCACAGTTATAACTGGGATTAGTGCCATAGCAGCAGGTTGGGTTCAACGGATCGGACTCCATAAACGGGTTTCTTATTGGCCATGGATGCTCAAAACTGCCCTTATAACCGCGATCATGACATGCATCAGTTTGAGCATTTTCTTTTTCATCATTAATCCCAAAACATCTGCTGATAATTTTCAATTGATCAATACGCTATTTTCCACCGCAAGTACGGCAGCCATCGCCTTAGCAACTGCCTTGGGCCAGTTTTCCGAAGTAAAAAAGATAACTCCCCAACCCTTTACATGGATAGTTATTTCGGTTTTAACCTGGACAAGCCTTACCGGAATCCTGAGCGCCGTTTTATTTTTCTCATTGTAAGTAGCAATTCAACGTTTGGCGTTAGTGCTACAATCTTTAGCATCTATTTGCCAACTCAGCCCTGAGCATTCTTATAATGCTTGGTGGTTTTATCAGGAGATAGGTTTATGCCAGAACCAATTCAACCAACCACGCCCTTGACCCCGCCAGCAAATCCAGAGCAACCAGTGACCACCAATGTGCTTCAGCCGCAGGTAACCCAAGTACTGGATTCATCGACTCAAGCGTTGCCGCCCAATCCGACCTATGGGCAGCAGCCCCCAACCTATGGCTATCAACAGCCACCGCAATACGGGCAACCGTCTCAATATGGCCAGCCTCAGCCGCCCTATGGCCAACCACCAACCTATTATCAACAACCTCCACAAGCCTATGGCCAACCACAAGCGCCTTACGGCTACCAGCAACAGCCAGTGGTCTATGGCAATCCAGTCTATATGGGACCACCGCCAATCATTAGCGATATTAATGCGCCTGATCGTGGGCTACGCTGGGTTGGCATGAACGTACTAGGCTTTTTTGTAGCTTCAATGAGCTTCTTGAGCTTGTTTTTTGGCCTAGCCATGGTGATTGCAGCATCCTATGTCGATTCAACCTCAAACTTTGAAAATTTTGAGAATGTTGCCAATGCCGATATTCTTGCCTTCGTTGGCTATGGACTCTGTGCAGCACTTACTGCCGCGATTGTGGCCTTAATTCAGCGTGGAGCCTTACATAATAAAGTTTCGCTCTGGCCATGGATTGGCAAAACTGCCTTGGCTGTGGGCATTTTATTGCCATTAAGCACCTTTCTCAGCGGCACAGTGGTTAATATGGCAGAACCTGCTGAATCAAATGCTTGGATGTTTATCGTTTTAGCCACACTTATTTTTGGCATAACCTCATTTGGTACTGCCTTTGTGCAATATCTTGAGGTCAAAGAGGTCGCCAATCGTCCGATGCAATGGGTGATTACGACTGGCCTAACTTGGACAATCCTTGGTGGTTTAGTTTTAGGCGGCTTGTTTGGCTTCTTTGTGATGGCCATTGAGGGTCAGATCTAGCCTTTATTCGCCCTGCAAGTAGCACTACACTCGCAACAACCAATGAGCGTTCTTCGAGCGCTCATTAGTTAATGTAAGCGTAGAGTTGACGACAGAACATCGGATAAATAATCGAGAGGTGAGGCGAGCATGAATGATCTACCCATTAACCAACCAGCAAACCCCAATTCAATGCCAGGTTATCACGTTCCAACTGCTAACCTGAGCAAAATCAATCATCCAGATCGTTGGAAACGCTGGGTCGGTGCGAATGTGATAGCATTCTTTATGGCAAGCTTTCTGTTTCCTGGTTTATTCTTAGCTGTTAGCCTAGCGCTAGTATATGTAGAAGATCGATCGCCTTCCCTATTAAACCAGTTTAGCCTTGATGCCCGTGGGCCATTAGGTATCATAGGCTATGGCTTCCTTTCAGCCATAACCACAATACCCATAGCACTGATTCAACGCATAGCTTTAGATTCCAGCATCCCTCGCTGGTCATGGGTCACCAAAACAGCCTTGTCAGTCGGTGTGCTCATGCCGACTAGTACATTTTTAGCCCATTTTATGTTGGGGAATCTTCTTTCCAGCAATACTTCTGAATTCATCGTGATGGGATATTTATTTATTATTTTTGGCATAACTGCATTTGGTACAGCGCTGATTCAAGGGCTTGAAATCAAACCTGTTGCCACTGACCCACTTCAATGGGTTTGGGCAAGCAGTTTAACATGGATAATCCTTAGCTGTATCATATTAAGTGTCTTGTTTAGTCTAAGCAAAATAATCTTTCCCCCGATCAAACAATAAGATCTAAAGTATCGATTTGATTAACATTCAATGGAGAGGCGAGACCAGTATGAACGATTCAAGTCAACCACCGATCATTCCTGAGTCATCAGCAAACTCCAATTCAGTGCAAGACTATCACGTTCCGACAGTTCGTATGGACGACCCTAATCAGCCAAGCCGTTGGAGTTGGGTAGGGGTTAATTGCACAGCCTTTGGGGTTAGCTGTATCCTTTACCCAATGTTTAATGTTGGTGGTTTTTGCATGTTTGCCCGATCCAACTTTCGAATAGGGAGCATCAACGATCATTCTTCGGGCATTCTTATAAGCATATTCATATTCGCTATCCCTGTTTTTATCACGATTTATATTGCGAGTCGCATCCAGTGTGGAGCGATAAACGAGCATTTCAGGCACTCAGTTTGGAGTTTCAATAGTGCGCTAATCGGCACATTTACCTTTATCAGCATAAGTTATCTGATTATTGCCAATAATCCCGAATTAACCTCCGCCCACTTTATTGGGATAGTGTTTTTTGTTTTTGGATTTACCTCAAGTGCAATTAGTTGGGTCCAATGGCGTGAACTTCGGCATGTCGTTGATAACGCTTGGCAGTGGGTCTTAATCACAATCATCACATGGACTGGCCTTGGAACCCTCATTCTTGGTGCTGGTATTAGCTATGGATTACAAGCATTGATACGGCGCTAGCCCAAGGAGTATCCAATGAGTGAAGAACCACCACATGTTAACCCACTATCAACAAAACCAGAATTGCCAAACTTCAACCCAGCACAAGGCTATCACGTTCCAGCAACAATTATGGCCGACCATACTAAGCTGAGTCGTTGGGTCGATTGGGTGATAATGAATGGTGTAACTTTTGTTATTAGTTGCATCGTTTTTCCAATTCTATTTGTTGGATGTTTATTGCTCTTGGCAGGATTTACAGAGTCAGCCTCAGCAACCCAAGCTCCAATTTCAGATGGCTTTAGCCTCCTATTCGTCGTGGGAATTCCAGCATTTGTCACGATGTATCTTGCAAGTTTTCTGCAATGGACTATCGTCAGCGAAGGTATTAATCGCTCGACATGGGTCACCAATAGCGCAACAGTTGGGGCAATTGCCTTCACAGTATGGATCTATCACCTAAGCCCAATCAATGCTCAATCGATTAAAAATTATAATCAAGTTATCTTTCTGACTTTTGGTATCACCTCAAGCAGTGTTAGCTGGGCGCAATGGCTTGAACTGCGCAAAACAATCGATCAGGCATGGCAGTGGGCATTGATTAGCATCATCACATGGACTGGCCTTGGCACATTAATCTTGGGTTTTGGCCTTAGCTATTTGGTACGCCGCTAGCACAAGGAGTAGTAGATGAGCGAAGAACCACAATCAGCAATTTCAGCAACGGCCCAACCACCGATCACATCCGAACCTCTAGCAACCGCCAATTCAGTGCAAGGCTATCACGTCCCAATAACTAGCATGGCCGACCATAACCAGCCGAGTCGTTGGCGTTGGTTTGGGATTAATTGTTTAGCCTTTGTTATCAGTGGAATCCTTTATCCAATCTTAACTATTACTTTTTTATTTGCAATTGGTTCAATCAATGTTCAATTGCCTTTGATTGATAATCAACGTGCGCTCAAGCCGAATCTCTTCGTTCTTCTCAGTATCCCTGTGTTCATCACAATTTATATCGCTAGTCTCATCCAGCGTGCAGCAATTAACGAGGATTTCAAACGCTGGGCTTGGAGCCTTAACAGTGCAACTGCTGGAACTCTAACATTTATAACGGTGGGCTATCAGATCATTTCCAGAGATTCTATATCCACATTATCCAGCTATCTTTGGCTTATATTTTTCATTTTCGGGTTTACCTCAAGTGCAATTAGTTGGGTCCAATGGCGTGAACTTCGGCATGTCGTTGATAACGCTTGGCAGTGGGTCTTAATCACAATCATCACATGGACTGGCCTTGGAACCCTCATTCTTGGTGCTGGTATTAGCTATGGATTACAAGCATTGATACGGCGCTAGCCCAAGGAGTATCCAATGAGTGAAGAACCACCACATGTTAACCCACTATCAACAAAACCAGAATTGCCAAACTTCAACCCAGCACAAGGCTATCACGTTCCAGCAACAATTATGGCCGACCATACTAAGCTGAGTCGTTGGGTCGATTGGGTGATAATGAATGGTGTAACTTTTGTTATTAGTTGCATCGTTTTTCCAATTCTATTTGTTGGATGTTTATTGCTCTTGGCAGGATTTACAGAGTCAGCCTCAGCAACCCAAGCTCCAATTTCAGATGGCTTTAGCCTCCTATTCGTCGTGGGAATTCCAGCATTTGTCACGATGTATCTTGCAAGTTTTCTGCAATGGACTATCGTCAGCGAAGGTATTAATCGCTCGACATGGGTCACCAATAGCGCAACAGTTGGGGCAATTGCCTTCACAGTATGGATCTATCACCTAAGCCCAATCAATGCTCAATCGATTAAAAATTATAATCAAGTTATCTTTCTGACTTTTGGTATCACCTCAAGCAGTGTTAGCTGGGCGCAATGGCTTGAACTGCGCAAAACAATCGATCAGGCATGGCAGTGGGCATTGATTAGCATCATCACATGGACTGGCCTTGGCACATTAATCTTGGGTTTTGGCCTTAGCTATTTGGTACGCCGCTAGCACAAGGAGTAGTAGATGAGCGAAGAACCACAATCAGCAATTTCAGCAACGGCCCAACCACCGATCACATCCGAACCTCTAGCAACCGCCAATTCAGTGCAAGGCTATCACGTCCCAATAACTAGCATGGCCGACCATAACCAGCCGAGTCGTTGGCGTTGGTTTGGGATTAATTGTTTAGCCTTTGTTATCAGTGGAATCCTTTATCCAATCTTAACTATTACTTTTTTATTTGCAATTGGTTCAATCAATGTTCAATTGCCTTTGATTGATAATCAACGTGCGCTCAAGCCGAATCTCTTCGTTCTTCTCAGTATCCCTGTGTTCATCACAATTTATATCGCTAGTCTCATCCAGCGTGCAGCAATTAACGAGGATTTCAAACGCTGGGCTTGGAGCCTTAACAGTGCAACTGCTGGAACTCTAACATTTATAACGGTGGGCTATCAGATCATTTCCAGAGATTCTATATCCACATTATCCAGCTATCTTTGGCTTATATTTTTCATTTTCGGGTTTACCTCAAGTGCGATTAGTTGGATACAATGGCGTGAGCTTCGCAATGTTGTTGATAATGCTTGGCAATGGGTGCTGATTTCAGTTATTACCTGGACAGGCCTTGGAACATTAATCTTTGGCGCTGGGATTGGTTTTTGGATACGGTCTTTGATGCAACGCTAAACCAAGGAGTAGTAGATGAGTGAAGAACCACAACCACCAAACCAAGCAGATCAACCTCAGCCACCGTCTACCAATTATGGCTATCAGTCGTATGATCAAACTTACCCAAGTTACAACGTACAACCAAGCTACAGCGTGCCAGCAACTACCGATAACAATACCAATGCTCCCAATCGTTGGCGGCGCTGGGTTGGCTACAACGCTTTAGCATTTGGCCTAAGTTGTGTCATTATGCCCTTGGGCTGTTGCGTAATGTCGGTCATTGCCAATGTGCTGCGCAGCGGTTTGCAGGAATTGGTCGATAATCCCAACTTTAATCTTGCTGGAGCGATTGGGGTTTTCGTGCTACTCAGTTTCCCGCTCTTTTTGACCATCGGCGTTGCCAGTATGATTCAACGGGCTGCCTTGTATCATCAAGTGCCCGCTAAATTATGGTTTTTTGGCAGTGCCCTGAGTGGCATCGCTGCAATGTTTGTGGCAATGATGTTGATGGGAATGATCGCAGCGCTATTTGATCTCGACTTCACGCCCAATGCCTATCTCTTGAGCATCGTTGGGATATTTGCTGGTACATCAACAGGCATTGGCTTTTTTCAATGGTGGCAGATTCGACGGGTTGTGATTAATGCTTGGCACTGGCCGCTGATCTCCGGCGCAACTTGGACAGGCCTTGGCACGCTAATTCTTGGCGTGGGTATGCGCTATCTCTACAATCGCTTAGGCATTTAGCGAATGCCCAACATGGCCAAGCCCATGGGCAAATCGCGGGCGGTGCGAATGTTAGTAAGATGAATCCCCGCTCGAATAAGGCCTTCGATTAAACTTGGTCGTAGGCCAATCAGCATACTTTTGGCCCCAATCAACTCAATCGCTTTAACAATCGTGCTAATCGCTTGGATCGCATCGGGATCAAAGGTCAATAAGCCACTGCCATCGAGCAGCACATGCTCACAGCCACGTTCACGCAAGGTTTCAAGAATGGTGTGGGTCAGATTTTCCCAGCGCAGCCGATCAAGCACCCCAATCAAGGGCACAATCAACACATCATCGGAAAGTGGGATGCGCGGAATATCGAGTTCGCTGACCTCTAGCTCTAGCTCAGCTAAAACTTGGGCATTATCGAGCGCCAAAGCCACCGAACTGGCGACCGTGCTCAACAAAGCCTCTTCAAACTCGCCATACAAGGCAGGCTGATAGCTCTGAATATTCAACACGCCCACAAAATCAGTGCCAATCAGCAGGGGCACGCTCATCCAAGCACGTGAACGTTTTTCTTCTTGACCGAAGCTGCGAGTGTTTTCCACGGTAAAACGTTTGGGCAAATCTTCATGCAAATCATCAAAACGCACCAATTGCTGGTTAGCAATAATCCAAGCTACGACTTTGGAGCGCCGATAATCCCAAGCATAGGGCACAACGTTTTCAATGCCCTCATCGATTGAGTAGATCGTTTGCATGGTGTCGGTTTTGGGCTGATATTGCTCGATAAAGCCAGCATCAAAGCGCAATACGTGATGCAATTGCTCAAAAATTGTGCGACAAACATCAGCCAAATCACGTGGCAGCAAAATCGCCCGAATCAATTCATGAATCGCCAAAATCGTTTGCTCAACTGGCTGATGATGGCGGCTACTCTCATAGGCTGTCATACTCACCTCGCTCAAATTTGGCGCTTGAGATAGCGCAAACTTTGCTGCACATCACGCACAATTAGCACATTATGTTGGCTCAAAATCGGGCTAAGCACAGCGCTATTTTCGGCCTGCACTCCGCTAACAATGCAGGTTGCCCCCAATAAGCGTAATGCGCCGATTAATTTATTGAATAAGCCTGTTGCCTGTGGGTCAAACGAGCGCATGCCAGTTAAATCAAGCACCACATAGCGAATGCGTTGGCGCTCAACATGGCCCAAAAGAATCGTTTGCAAAATTGCAAGGCGCTGTTGATCAACCCGCCCAATCACTGGCACAATCCACAAATGTTGATCAACCGGAATCGTGGGAGCGCTCAAGGCCAAACGCAGCACTTCCAATTCTTCCACTCGTTGTATCTGGTTGATCGTCGTGGACAGCATCAAGCTGAGGGTTTGCAGCAATTGCAATTCGCGGTCGCCATAGGCCGCCGTTTCATGATGTTGAATCGTCACCAAGCCCAGCAATTGGCTGCCCAGCATAATTGGCAAGCCTAGCCAACTGCAACTGGCGTGGTGGAAATCGGCTCCAAGCGCATGCTCAAGGTTAATCTCGCTATGGCTATCAGTGTAGATATTTTCAAACAGCAGTGGTTTGCGCTGACGCAAAATCCAAGCGCTCGGCGTATGCGGTTTAATCGTGACTGGCTCATCGGCAAAATTACCACGCCGATGGGCAATCACATAGACATGACGCAAATTCTGCTGCGCATCAAAAAAGCTGATGTTGCCGTGATCGATCGGCACAACCTGCTCAAGCAATTGATAAAACGACTCGTAGACCACAAACCGATCGCGGGTACTATGGATAATGCGGCCAAACTCTTGAATACACTCCAACTCGGCTCGTGCCCGCACCAACGCCTCAGTCGTCGGCATAGCTCAATCCTTCAGCCTCACGGTTCAGCCAATCTGATGCCCAGCCGCCGTCAGAACTGCCACAGCTTCGTTAAATTCAGGTTCACGAAGCAAAAGATAATCGGTATCATAGGTTGATAGCACAAAAATACTGATCTGGGCTTGAGCTAGCGGCGCTGCTAAACTGGCCAAAATCCCAACTTGGCTAAAATCTAATGTGCCTACGACCCGCAGCCCACGCCAATTGCGCTCGGCTTGGACGTTTTCAGGCACACATTTAGTTTCACACACAATCGATAATTCATCAGTGGTACGGCTAATGCTCACAAATGGGCTTTGCAAGGCCCATTCCGGCCATGGCTGCTCGACATTTAAACGAGTAACCGCCAACATTTCGGAATAGACGCTTAATTTCAATTGATGCATGTTACTCACGAACCCGCTGGGCTGCAAATAGCGTCCCCAACACCACAAAAAAAGCGTTTGGCAAGGTAAAGCCCAAATAGCGTCGCGAAGGTACTTCACCTAGGTACATCAACCATTGGCTTGGCTCAAGATCGTTGCTGATGCCCAGTGTCCAGAGTGCCGCGACCAGCGCTGCAATCAGCACGCCTGCTCCAGCAATCACCATTAATTGGGCATTGCGGCGCTCGTTGGAAATCCGGCCAACCACTTCGCCACTCAACAGGCTAATGGCAAACACAAACCAAAAACTCCAATCACCCCAATCGCCGAGCAAGCGAAATTGCCCCCAGGCAATCCCGCCAACAATTGCGACACCGAGCATTCCGGCAATCGCTTTGAGATATTGCTGGCTCGTGACTTGGCTGAGCAGGGTTGGCACATAATAGCCAGTTCGTCCAGCCACCGCGCCAGTGCAATCGGGGCAGCGCCAACCAACTGGCGTGCGCATGGCACAACGTCCACAAATCGGGTTCAAACATTTTGAGCAGCGCAAAAGCGTCGCTTCTTTGGGGTGATTAACACAAAAAAACTCTTCTTCTACCGTTGTTTGCATAGATTTAGCCTCGTTTGATGCGTTGAGCTTCGCGCCAAGCCGCCCAACCAAAAAGCACCACCGCTGTGAAAATTCTGCGCCAACGCTGTGGATGGCGAATTAAGCGCCATAACCATTCTAGCCCAAATTTGCGCATCCATTGCGGCGCTCGTGGACGCAAACCAGCCAAATCATCAAACGTACCGCCAACTCCAATTCCCAGTTTAATCCCCAACTCAGCGCCATAGCGCCGAATCCAGAGGTCTTGGGCTGGTGCACCATAGGCCACCAACACAATATCAGGTTGGCTACGCCGAATTTCGTCGGCAATCGCTGGTTGGTCAAGCTCACGTGGTGAGCCGGCCCATGTACCAACAATCTGGCAATTAGGATAGCGCTGCTGGAGCACCGCCGCTGCTTTGGCTGCCACCCCATCAGCCGCCCCCAGCAAAAAGATTTTCCAGCCGCGCAGAGCACTTTCAGCCGCCAAACGTTCGGTCAAATCGATGCCTGTAACTTTGGATCGTAGCTGTTTGCCTTGCCAACGCGCTGCATGCAACAAGCCTGTGCCATCAGGAACCGAAAGACTTGAGGCGGCCAAGGTTGCCCGAAAAGCCACATTATCTTGAGCCGCCATCACAAACTCAGGGTTAACTGTGGCAATTTGATGCGCTCCACCAGCGGCGAGCATAGCCGCAATCAGCTCAATCGTTTCATCCATGGTCACGTCATCGACGCGCACCCGCAGAATTTCGAGTGAAGCCAAATCGGCTGGACGTTGAAAAGTCATAGTTATTGTTTTTCCTCACGTTGGCGGCCATGACGTTCGCGCAAGGTAAACCAAACATCCTCAGGCGAAACGCCCTGATTGAGCAACAACACAAACAAGTGATAAATTAAATCGCTGGCTTCGTTACGCAATTCATCGGCGTTGCCATTTTTGGCGGCAATAATCACCTCGGCTGATTCTTCGCCAATTTTCTTGCCAATTTTATCGACTCCTTTTTCGAGCAAATAGGTGGTGTAGGAGCCAATTGGGCGGGTTTGTTCGCGTTCGCGCAAAAATTCAAATAATTGGCTCACAAAGGCCAATGGCACAGCGCTACCTTCGCGTTTGGTGCCATCCAGTGTGGTATGAAAACACGAGCGTGAGCCAGTATGGCAGGTTGGGCCAGTTGGCTCAGCCAAAATCAACAAAGCATCGTTGTCGCAATCGGTGCGAGCAGCGATAAATTTCAGCACATTGCCGCTGGTCTCGCCTTTCGTCCACAATTGCTGGCGCGAACGGCTCCAAAACGTCACTAAGCCGCTGGTTTGGGTTTTTGCCAACGCTTCGGCGTTCATATATCCAACCATCAACACCTCACCGCTACGGGCATGCTGCACCACAGCGGGAATCAAGCCTTGGCTATCGTAGGTTAATTCGACCATAACATCACATTCTTTCGACTAAAAAGCGACCAGCGTGGCCGACCATCGACCAACGCTGGCCTGTAGATAGATTTAGTGTTTGAAGTGGCGGGTAGCAGTGAAGATCATCGCGATACCTGCGGCGTTGGCAGCAGCAATCACTTCATCATCACCTTGTGAGCCACCAGGCTGCACAATTGCGCTCACGCCAGCCTCAATCGCGGCCTGAATTCCATCGGCCTTGGGGAAGAAGGCATCGGAAGCTAGCACGCTGCCCTTGGCGCGATCACCAGCCTTACGAATCGCCGTCAACACCGAATCAACCCGCGAAGGCTGACCAGCACCCATCCCCACCAATTCTTCGCCTTGCACCAAGACAATTGCATTCGATTTGACGCTGGCACAGGCCTTCCAAGCAAATTGTAAGGCCGCCAGTTGCTCATCGCTTGGCACAGTTTCCGTTACAACCTGCCAAGCATCCCAGCGATCATTGCCAACGCGATCGACATGTTGGGCCAAAATACCGCCGCCAATGCTGCGATATTCCCAATCGTTGTTGGTTGGGCGGCTGGTATCGACGCTCAACAAGCGCAAATTGGGCTTTTCGGCCAAAATTACCAAGGCTTCTGGGCTAAAGCTTGGGGCAATAATCACTTCGTAAAAATATTTTTTCAACACATTGGCTAAGGTTTGATCAACTGGGCGATTGACTCCGACGATGCCACCAAAGGCCGAAAGCGGATCGCCCGCCCGGGCCGCTTTGTGAGCAGCCACCAAATCTTCAGCCGAAGCAAGGCCACAAGGATTGGTGTGCTTGATAATCGCCACAGTTGGCTGATCAAAATTTTGAATCACTTGCAAGGTTGCATCGGCATCAAGCAAATTGTTGTAGGAAAGCTCTTTGCCTTGATGTTGCACAGCCTGGGCTAAGGTATTGGCAGCAGCATTGGGAGCGCGATAAAAAGCCGCTGCTTGATGCGGATTCTCGCCGTAGCGCAGCGATTGAGCTAATTCCCAGGCCAATGGCAATTGTTGCGGGAAGGTTTCATCGGTTAAGTAAGCGGCAATCGCGCTATCGTAGGCTGCGGTATGGGCAAAAGCTTTGGCGGCAAGTTGGCGACGCAATTCAGGCGTAATTTGCTCAGTCCGCAAAGCTTCCAACACCCGTGGATAATCAGCAGGATCGATCACGATCAAGACATGGGCATGATTTTTGGCCGAAGCCCGCACCATCGTTGGGCCACCGATATCGATCTGCTCAACTGCTTCGTCTAAAGTAACATCAGGTTTGGCGATAGTTTGGGCAAACGGATACAAGTTGACGACCACCAAATCGATCTGACCGATATGGTGTTCGGCCAATTGAGCCAGATGGGCTGGTTTATCGCGGCGGGCCAAAATTCCAGCGTGCACGCCAGGATGCAAGGTTTTGACCCGACCTTCCAAAATTTCGGGAAAGCCCGTCAAATCGCTGACGCTACGGACTGGCACACCAGCCCCAACCAAAGCGGCTTTGGTACCGCCAGTTGAAAATAATTCAATGCCCAAATCGCTCAAGCCCTGAGCAAAATCCGCCAACCCCGATTTGTCTGAAACACTGACAATAGCTCGCATGAACCAAAGCTCCATTCGCGGTGTACATAGGGCTAAACAGCCCTTTGCCCAGGCGAGCGGCATCTGCGCAAATCGGCTCCCCCGTGGTTGCCCACGTTTGTGTATCGCCAGTCACCGATTCATGCGCCATTATAGCCGCGCCCCGCTTGTAGTGCAAAGCACAAAGAACATAGAACATAGAACATAGAACATAAAGAGTATGCGAGGCTGGTTTAAGTTTTAATACAGAGGCGTAGGAATTAAGGCTCTAGGCTTTTGGCTATCGGAGATTGTGTGCTTATTTACAAATTGTTCCGATAGCCTGTAGCCATCAGCCTAGAGCCAATATACGTGGTTTATTTGCTTAACAAGGCCTCGATTGCCGCTTGATCGTATTTCAGAATTGGGCGGCGAGCAGCGGTGGCTTCATCGAGCCGGCGGACTGGCGCGGTAGTTGGCGCAGCATGCAATAGCTCTGGGTTTTCAACCGCTTCATGGGCAATTTGCTTCATGGCAGCAATAAATGCATCCATGTTGCGCTTCGATTCGGTTTCAGTTGGCTCGATCATAATCGATTCAGCCACGCTGATGGGGAAATAGACTGTTGGTGGGTGAAAACCAAAGTCAATCAAGCGCTTGGCAATATCCAAGGTATGTACGCTTGGCGCTCCCTTGATTTTGCCTTGCAACACAACTTCGTGCATACAAGTACGATCGTAGGCCACTGGATAAATGTTATCCAAATTGACCCGCAGATAGTTGGCATTCAACACCGCGTGTTCGCTGACTGAACGCAAGCCAGCCGCGCCGAGCATGCGAATGTAGGTGTAGGCTCGCACAAACATACCAAAATTGCCTTTGAAGGCTTTCAAGCGGCCAATGCTCTTGGCTGGCGTGTGGCGGGTGTATTGACCTTCTTTGAGTGCCACGATTGGGCCTGGCAAATAATCGGCCAAAAATTCTTTACAGCCAACCGCACCACAACCAGGGCCACCGCCACCGTGAGGCGTGGTGAAGGTTTTATGCAAGTTGTAGTGCATAAAGTCAAAGCCCACATCGCCCGGCTTGACAATCCCCAAAATGGCGTTGAAATTCGCGCCATCGCCATACATCAAGCCGCCAGCTTCATGCACAATTTTGGCAACTTCATGCACATTTTCATCAAACAAGCCCAAGGTATTAGGATTGGTCAACATCAAGCCAGCGGTACGCGGGCCAACTTTGGCTCGCAGATCGGCCAAATCAACATTGCCCCGACTATCGGTAGCAATTTCGACTACTTTGAAACCGACCATCGCGGCGGTTGCGGGATTCGTGCCATGAGCCGAATTGGGGCACAATACTTCATCACGCTGATCATCGCCACGATCAAGGTGATAGGCACGGAACACCAAAATGCCCGCGAATTCGCCTTGAGCGCCAGCGGCTGGCTGCAAACAAACTTGATCAAAGCCTGAAATTTCGGCCAAGATATTTTGCAATTCATAGGTCAATTGCAAGGCACCTTGAACGGTTTCTTCGGCTTGCAAGGGGTGAATGAAGGCAAAGCCTGGCAAACGTGCGGCATCTTCGTGAATTTTGGGATTGTATTTCATCGTACACGAGCCAAGCGGATACATGCCTGTGTCGATGCAGAAGTTGCGTTGTGAGATGCGGGTGAAGTGGCGCACCACCTCGGTTTCACTAATTTCGGGCAAGCCCGCTAAATCGTCGTTGCGCAGCAAATGAGCTGGCAATTCGGTTTCAGGTACGCCAGCATCGGGCAGGGCTGCGCCAATTTTACCAGGGCTGCTCAATTCAAAAATTGGTGGTTCGTAGGTATGCATTGGCTTAGCCTCCCAACACTGCGACAAGTTGGTCGATATCGTTTTTCGTATTTTGCTCGGTAACACAGATCAGCATCGCATTGCCCAAGTGTGGGTAATCCTTGCTCAAATCGTAGCCGCCGATGATGCCTTGAGCATGCAAGGCTTGAGTAATTTCCGCCACAGGCCGTGGGCAGCGTACCACGAATTCATGGAAGAATGAGCCTTGCTCAAGCACTTCGTAGCCAGCCAAATTGCCAATCGCTTTGGCGGCATAATGGGCACGTTGGTAGCAAAGCTCAGCCACTTTACGCAAGCCAGTTTTGCCCATCAACGAGGTATAAATCGTTGCAGCCAAGGCCATCAAGCCTTGGTTGGTACAAATATTCGAGGTAGCTTTTTCGCGGCGAATATGTTGCTCGCGGGTTTGCAAGGTGAGCACATAGCCCAATTGGCCGTTGAGGTCGGTAGTTACGCCTACCAAACGCCCAGCCATGCGCCGCAAAAGTTTTTCGGTACAGCTAAATACGCCAACATACGGCCCGCCAAAGCTCAGCGGAATCCCCAAGGGCTGGCCTTCCATCACGGCAATGTCAGCGCCAACCATACCTGGCGTTTGGAACAAGCCCAACGCGATCGGATTGGTGACCATCAACAGCAATGCCCCAGCCGCATGAATTTGTTCGGCGACTGGCTTCAAATCGTGCAACACACCCAAGAAATCAGGCGATTGCACAATAAACACCGCCGTTTCGTTATCGACCAAAGCCGCAGCATCAGCCACACTAGCAGCTGGATTTTCGTCGCCAGTGATTGTTACGCCCAAGCCTTGGGTATAACTGCGCAACACGCCGCGATATTGTGGATGAACCGAAGGAGCCACAACAATTTTGCGCCGATTACGAGTTGCGCTGATCGCCATAATTGCGCCTTCAGCCATGGCCGTTGCGCCATCGTAGTGCGAAGCATTAGCTGCATCCATCTGCAACAAACCACACATCAACGATTGGTACTCGAAAATCGCTTGCAGTGTGCCTTGCGAAATTTCGGGCTGATAGGGCGTGTAGGCGGTGTAAAACTCCGAGCGGCGCAACAACGAATCGACTGCGGCAGGGATAAAGTGGTTGTAGGCTCCCGCGCCCAAGAAACAGCTATAGTTCAGCACATCGCTATTTTTGCTGCTCAAGCGGCGTAATTCGCGGGCCATTTCACCTTCGGCAAGTGCGGCGGGCAGATCGAGCGTTGGAAACCGAAGATCAGCGGGAACATCGTGGAAAAGCTCGGCAACATCGGCAACGCCAATCGCCTTGAGCATTTCTGCGCGTTCGCTCTCGGTAATCGAAATGTAGTGGCTCATATAACCTCTGACAAGGATGAAGGATGAAGGATGAAGGATGAAACCTAATCCTTCTTGCCTTGCAATCCATTGGTTTACGAATTTGTTTCTATTTAGATTAGTTGATCGAAGTCCCCTCACCCCAACCCCTCTCCCACTGCGGCGGGCGAGGGGCGTTCCAACCCTCATGCTGGGTTGGTTTCTCCTCGCATCGCTCGCTGAGAGAGGAGGCTAGGGAGTGAGGGATGGAACGCCCCTCGCCCCCGACCTCTGATCCCTAACCCCTACTTATTGGCTTCGTCGTTGATATAGCGTTCGTACTCTGCGGCACTCAACAACCCACTTGGTGCAGTGGTAAAGCTGAATTTGGCCAACCAGCCCTCGCCATAGGGGTCTTCATTGACCAATTCTGGTGAATCAACGACTTCGTTGTTGATTTCGGTAATTTCACCACTGAGCGGAGCATAAATTTCCGAAACCGCCTTGACTGATTCGACCGTGCCAAATGCGTCGCCAAGCTCAAAACTTTTGCCAACATCGGGCAATTCGACGAATACTACATCGCCAAGCTCGCGTTGAGCATGTTCGGTGATGCCAACAACTGCGCTGTTGCCGTCGATCCGCACCCATTCGTGTTCTTTGGTATACAGCAATTCATGTGGTACATTGGACATTCGGTGGTCCTCCTTCAATAACGCCGAAACAGCACACAATCAGCATAGATTGTTAGGCGCTACTATCAAGCAAAGCGGCTATTTATGCAAGAGCAGCAGGCTATTTTTTGTAGCGTGCTTTGTAAAACGGCGTTTTGACAACAGTTGCCCGCACTGGCTTTTCGCGAATCAGCACATCGACTTCAACGCCAACTTTGACGCTGCCAGCTTTGATCAAGGCATAGGCCAGGTTTTTGCCCAGTGTCGGGCTGGGCATGCCAGTCGTCACAACGCCTAACTCGCTACCATCAAGTGCCACAACCGGGTAGCCTTGGCGGGCAATCCCGCGGCCAGTCATTTCCAAACCAATCAGGGTGCGGGCTGGGCCGTTGGCCTTGATATCTTGCAAGGCTTCTGAGCCGATAAATGGGCCTTTATCGAGCTTGACCACCCAGCCCAATTTAGCTTCATAGGGATTAATATCGTGCTCAATTTCATGGCCATAAAGCGCCAAACCTGGCTCGAAACGTAGGCTATCGCGTGCCCCCAAGCCAATTGGCATAGCGCCTGCTTCCAACAAGCGATCCCAGATTCGTTCGATCTCGCCAGCAGGCAAGAACAACTCGAAGCCATCTTCGCCAGTGTAGCCAGTGCGCGAAATATAGCCAGCAGCAGCCTCAACGGTGGCCTTGGTGATGCCGTGGAAGGCCAAATTAACCACATCAGCATCAGTCAAAGGAGCCAACAGGCTTTCAGCTTTTGGCCCTTGCAAGGCAATCATCGCCAACTCTTGCGAACGATCAGTCAGCACCACATCGTAACCAGCAGTATGTTGATTGAGCCAAGCCCAATCTTTTTCAGCGTTGCCAGCGTTGGCCACAACCATCCATTCGTCAGGGCCAAGATGATAGGTGAAAATATCGTCAACAATTCCGCCATCTTCGTAGCACATAATCCCATAATCGGATTGGCCGATCGCGGTTTTGCTAATATCAAAGGTATCGATCAACTGAATAAAGCGTTCGCTATCGGGGCCAGTGACCCAAAATCGCGCCATATGGCTGATATCGAACAGGCCAGCGCCTTCGCGGGTTGCTTTGTGTTCAGTGATAATGCCCGCATATTGCACTGGCATATCCCAGCCGCCGAACTCGACCATTCTGGCTCCAAGGGCGCGATGGCGTGCATTGAGTGGTGTTTGTTTCATCAAAAAACCTCGTAAATCACTTAGCGTCGTTGTAACCATTCAGGGTTAGTATAGCGTTCATGGCGCAAGCGCTCAGCCGTAGCCAGTTCTTGCTCGGTCAATTGATCAGGTTGGAATTCGAGATTGAAGGCCGTGGCAAAGCCTGCAACAATCGCCTGTTGAGCCTCGTCAAAGCTCACGGGGCGTTGAGTCGCTTCATCGAGCGCAATCAACCGCTCGGCCAAAGCTGCTGAATCAAGCTCAGCTGGTAAATGTAACACTTGGCTTAATTGCTGGCGATCAGCATGCAACAACAGCGTTCCATGTTGCAAAATTGCGCCCCGCGTGCGAGTTTGAGCGCTACCAACCAATTTACGTCCAGCCACCGTGATCTCAAAATCGCTGGGTGTATCAAAGCAGGCGGCTGATTTTGGCTCATCGCTGGCACTAGTAGCCCAATCGACAGCGCTTACCAGTTGGCGCAAACCAACCAATAATCCATGGCTGATCGTGCGGTAGGTTTTTAAAACCCGACCCCCAAGCAGTGGGTTGCTGTTGGGGGCAGTGATCGAGTAGGTCAATTCAGCATCATGCAAAATTGCACGACCACCAGTTGGCCGCCGCACAATCTCGATTTGGGCTTGTTGGCAAGCCGCCACATTAACATCGCTATAGGGTTGAAATGCGCCGATTGAAAGACAGGCAGGCTGCCAACGATAGATTCGTAGGGTTGGGTATACCGATTGATTGGCATGCAGCGCCAAAGCATGATCAATCGCCATATTGGTTGCGCCATCGGCGGCGGCTGAAACAATGTAACGCCACATGAGCAAAATCGCTTAAATAAAAAAGAGATCACGACATACAATTATGCCTGATCTCTGTCCATTGACCTGAGAGATTCCTTGCCCTGCAAGTTACTCCATCGGTGCAAGTGAATGCTTGCTCTCCAGAGCGCTGTCGAGACACGGTGTTGGAGCCTGAAAGATTCATCAACGGGTTGGCTACCCGTAATTTGCTTCGTCGGCGATCCCCGTAGGGATACTCTTCCGCGTCCTTCATTCAGCGATATTGGGTTGTAGCAGTAGTATACGCCGCTGTGGGTATTTGGTCAATTTGCGTACTTTATTGGTTTGAGGCTTGGTTTGCTTCGTATTGAGCTTCGACTGGCTCGCTAAAACTGCGCAAGCCGATCACAACCGGAGCCACAGCACAGCAGAGCAACATAAATGCCCAAAACACGATAGTCAACATACTAGGGCGCTCCTCAAATAAAAAGTTCAAGAACCAATTGAGTTCATTCCTCGGTTCACACAGCGTTGTGGAATGCAAGTGATATGCCATCGATTGCATTTATACTGGTTGATTTTGGTGGGCGCAGTTCAATTATGACGATTGCTTTGGCAGAGCACAATAGCTGTTTGTGCATAGCAGACCCATGACTTTTGCCGAGCAAGCTGATCAACAATCGATTTTGGTGCGTCCTATCCATGTGATGGCTGCTAGATTATATGCTGCTTTGCTATTTCTGCAAATTACAGGGCTTGGTTATAAGCTGATAGTTTCCTGATAATTACCTGATAACTCAATAATCCGCCTAACCTGAAAGCGCTCAAGTGTTGTAGCGGTAGTGGGTTCAAGGCCCGCCCGTTGATAGGCCAATTGGCGTTGTTGCTCAAACGTCGTAATGCCACTGGTATTCGGCAGCACGACCCCTTGATTGCGCCCACGCAGCACCCGCAAGCCATCAACTGCAGGATCATGGGCAGATCTATTTTTCAGCAAGGCCAAATTTTCAACTAGATCAACGATATAGCTCAATTGATCAAGCTCATCAAGCTGAACTGGGCTAAATCGCGGGTCGTGCACTGCTGCCGCAACTGCCATATAGATCACTTCTTTGGCTAACGAGGCTTGTTGTGGTTGCACGCTGCCAACACAACCACGTAACTGCCCAGCTTTGATCAAGCTCACATAAACCCCTTGGCTGCGGCGTTGATCGATTGGCAATGGCTCGACAACAGGCAGCAACTCGCCTTGGCGAATAAAGCGATTGACCGCTTGCCGTGCCAGCACAACCAAGGGATCTTGCACAATCAGGGCTGCTTGTTTGGGCATTGGCAGGCTCCTTAGCTGCGTATTTAGTCGTTTAATTTGTTACGTTTAAATAATGATGAGCGAATGTAGACTTCGCTGCCACAGTTTTCGCACTGGCTTTCGCTAACCCCAACCACCCGGGGCTGACCATCGAAGCGTTCGATCACTGCCCATTCGCATTTGGGGCAGCGTGTAGTTTCGGTTGGCTGCGCTCCATAGACAAATGGCAAGCCTAAGCCTTGGGCCACTTTGCGCACCGAAGTCGCGGCGTTGGTATCAGCATCACGACTCGGGATAATCCGCCATGGAATCAGACCATTGAATTTGCGCTTGATCCAACGGGCAATGCCTTCAATTTCGGCGCTACTATCGTTCACTCCAGTCACAATTGGCGTGGTAATTTCAAGATGACAGCCCCAGCGTTTAACCGCATGCTCGGCTCCAGCGAAAATTCCTTGCCATTGCTCAACCCCAGTTAATGCTTGATAACTGGCATCACTCAAGCCATAGACCGTTAGCATTAAGCCATCGATATAGGGCGCAAGCTGATCGAGCGCCGCTTTCGACCAATAACCATTGGTTACCATACCGGTCATACGGCTGGTCGAGCGAGCCAAACGGGCGGTTTCTAGCACATGTTCAAAGTTCATGGTTGGTTCGTTATAAGCCCAAACAATCCCACGCGTCATGCGCTCTTGCGAAAATCCCACCACCCGTTCCGGATCAATCGAACGTTGCTTGGCGGGGTCAGTCGGAACTTGGGCGTGATAGGCAGCATCGTGATGGGCAGGGAACGACGTACCCCAACCCCCTATTGCAAACACGCTGGCCCCAGGAAAAAAATGGCGAAACCCATAATCCTCAACTGGGCCAATCGTGGCTGCTGACACTAAACCATGGTTATGAACCGTAATTGTTTGATCTTGGCGTTGGCGCACACCACAACGACCCCATTCACCATCAGCGAGTAGACAGCGCCATTGACAGACCTCGCAGCGCAATCCTTGCGCCGAGCGTGACACGAGTGTTGTTTCGTGCATGAAAGATTTCCTCGTCGTCCTACGTGTTGCGTCTTCCACCCAGCCGTGCTGACGCTCATATTTTCTTCTGCAACTATAGTACCACGCGCTGATAGGAACGCCGTTGATTTAACCCCATTTAGAGCAGCAATTTCGTCGATCAGCCCTAACCTGATCGTTAGCGATGAGCGCTAATTTAGCAAACCGTTAGGCGAACTCGTTGAATTGCGTTGTGATGATAGCCTTTGACATTCCAGGCTGGTTGCTCTGGCTGTTGTTGACCAAGCGAATCAGTGGCACGCACCCAACATTGATATGCACCTACGGCCAGTTCTAGCTCGATTTGCCAGCGACTCCAACAACCAAGCGTTGGTGGGTCGATCAAACGAGCACTTTGCCAAGTTTGACCCTGATCAAGCGAAATTTCGACCCGCTCAACCAGCGCTTGGCCGCCAGTAATCGCATAGCCCGCCAGAGTGATCGTGCCTGCTGTCAAGGGTTGGTCAGGTGTCGGCAAACACAGCACCGCATTAACTGGCAATTCATGCAACATTGGGGCTGTTTGCCAAGCTTCAGGTTCGCTACTTTGAGCCAAACGATAGGCGCGGCGCTGAAAATAGTTATGTGATGGCTCAGCACTCAATTCAATCGAGCGCAACCATTTGACGCTGCGAGCACCAACAATCCCAGGAATAACCAAGCGTAACGGGCCACCATGCAGCGCTGGCAAGGGTGCACCGTTCATCGTGTAGGCCAACAAGCTATGCTCGATCATCGGCTCGTTGAGCGGAATCGAACCACCATAGCCAAAAGTTTGGCCATGACGCTCAACCTGATCGTAGCTTTCAAACACCAAATGCAGCGCAGCAGGCTCAATCTCGCAGCGCTCTAGCAGCGCTCGTAAGGGCGCACCACCCCAAGTTGCGGTACTCAGGCCATTAGCTCCCCACGGCAATTCGCCATAAATTGGCTGGTAGGCGTGCATCTCCTGGCGGCGGTTGCCAGCACATTGCAAGGTCGAAACCTGCTCAATATAGGGCAATTGTTGCTTAATTTCGGTAATGCTCATGCCGAATGGTTGCGCCAATAAGCCCTGCACGTGAATTGTGGTGGTTTCAGGGTCGAGGCTCGGAATCGTGCCATGAGTGCGCACAAAAAAATGGCTGGTTGGCTGAATATAGCTGTCAGCTAGCTCAGCTAAGGGTGTGCCAGCATTAAATGGCTCGGCCTGAACCACCTGCATCGTCGCACTTTTGGCAAGGTCAAATGAAGGCAGACTATCTCGCATCGAAATCGCTCCTTTTCTAGAGATGCTGCAACCAGCACCCATGAACAACACTGTTCTTTGAATTGGCAATGGCTAGATTTTTTCTGCAACGGAGGGACTAAATCGATGCAGCGCTTGCGAGTATAGCACAATTAACCGCTAAATAAGGAGTTAGGGTACCTGCCCTCACCCCCGACCCCACGCCCACGGCGGCGGACGAGGGGAGTTTCATGATGGAGGGATGCCCGCTCGCCTCGCTGGGCGGGAGAGGGGGCAAGCTTTCAAGGGTCGGTTTTCGCTACGAACCACGGCTACGCTGGTTCATCGGTGGATGAATGAATGCCACTAATTGCAATTGAGGGGGTGCAGGGGGATTAAAGCCCCCCTGCGTTTCCCGCCTGGAGGCGGGACGGAAGGGTGGTGAATCCTCAAGAATACTAAAATTCATTGCCAATCAAGTTTGGCATTAAGCAGCTTGCGGCTGCGTGATTTGCGGGGTCGCCTTTAAGGGTAAGTAAAGTGTGAAATGGCTGCCGATCCCAGGATTGCTGCTCAAGGTAATATCGCCGCCCAGCAACAACGCCAAGCGCTTGCTGATGGCCAAACCCAAACCTGTGCTTGGTTGACTGCTCAGGCTTTTGCCCAAACGCGGTTGCTCTTGAAACAACTGGACTTGTTGCTCAGGAGTCATGCCAATGCCTGTATCGATCACATGAAAGGCCAAATAATGCTGACCATTGCGCTGTTCTTCGCTCACTTCGATCCGTACTGAGCCATCGTGGGTAAATTTGGCAGCATTACCCACCACATTCACCAAAATTTGGCGTACCAAGCGATTATCGCTCCAAAAAATGCGTTGGCGTGTGCCAATTTGCACATGGAACGAATTATGGTTACGCACCATCAACGGCCCAACAATCACATTTAATTGATCGATCAACGGACCCAAACAAACTTCCTCATAGTGCACATCAAGTTGGCCATGCTCAATCTTAGCCAAATCGATCATATCGTCGATTAATGCCAAAAGCTGGGCACTGGTTTCTTGGATATGATGGGCAGTTGGCTCTAACTCGGCCACTCCCGCTTCGATCAACTGATCAGCCAAAAGTTGACTATCGGTCATAATCGTATGCAGCGGCTTGTGCAACTGCTGGCTCATTTTGGCAATTAAGGGTGTTTTGCTCGGCACTTGGGGGTCATTGGCGATATTCGAATGAAAGACATCGTGGGGCAAGGCAGTCAGTTGTTGCACTTGGCGCAAAAGCTCAAATTGATGGCTTAATTGTTGGGCGATCAGTTGTAAACTTTCACGCTGCTGCGGGCTAAGTTGGCGTGGCTGCCGATCGATCACCGCGATGCATCCAAGGGCAAAGCCTTGTTGATTGATAATCGGCATGCCTGCATAGAATTGAAAGCCCTGCTGTACTAAGGGGTGATGTCCAAAACTACGCTCAAGGCTAGCCTGATCATAGACAACCATCTCACGCTCAACAATTGTCTGGGCACAACATGAATATTTACGTGGAATTGTTTTGAGTTGGCTGCCAAAAGCTGCTTTGATATATTGATATTTATGATCGATCAGCGAGATGATTGCAATGGGCGTAGCACAAAAAAGCGCCGCCAAGCGCGCCAATTCATCGAATTCGTGAATATATGGGCGGGCCAGCAAGCCATAACTTTGCAGGGCAGCAAGACGTTGAGCTTCGTTTGTAGGGTATTGAGTACGCATGGCGGCTCCTCGCTAAAATCAAGATCGCTGGAAACTAAAGGCTAGTACGATCTTGACATAGCGTTAAGCCACTGTCGAGGGGGCTGTTTGGGTGACTTCGCTGATAGTACGGTCTATAAGCTGAGAATGGACATTTGTCGCATGTAGCGCAGGAACGAGCACAGCCAACGAAGCTTCTGGTTGGCATTGATCGCCACAGGTAAAACAATCCCAGAAAGCTGCTCCATGCTCAGGATAGGTGTGTAGCGAGGCATGACTTTCGCCTAACACTGCCACGATGGTAACGCCTTGCGGAGTAAATTGATGGGCAACAATTTCGAGCACAGTTGCATTGGTGGCATGTGCTGCTTGCATCACAATTGCTTGCAGCACATCACGATCATTGAGGATTGCTGCTGAGCAGCCACCTAAATTTGCAAGTAGGTGTCGCCCAGCAGCCGGATAGATTGGCGCTTGAATGAAATTGCTCATGATTTGGATTGCCAGCGTGGTGCGCCTTCAACTCCTTCGGCATTCCACGAATTAAACCAATCGTCCATTAATGCGATTAAGCTGGCCCGAAACACAGCTTCGGCTTGCAACAAATGGTTTTGGCCACGCGCCGCAAACCAAGCCAGTTGGACAAACGCGCCCAAATCGTTGACATCGGTTGGGGTAAGGCCTTCGTTATTGCCGTTCGACCACCAATCGCGAATCACATGTTCGAGCACAACATTAACCGCAATCTTGCGGAAATTGGCGGGAGTATTGGGTGGTAGTTGATTGACTGCATCATTAGCAAAGCGCACATGCTGGGTTAGCAAAATCACGGTCGATGGCGGAATCCGCCCGTACCCTGAGGCCTTCAGCACCTCGTTGTTGCGTGAGGCTGCATACACTCCGGCCCCGATTGCTGTGCCAGCCCCAACCATGCCGATGCTACGAGCAAAGGTTGAATTGCTGAACATCAGTGCGCCAAGTGCTCCCATAATCAACCAAGTGACGATATAGGAAACAATCGACATATCTGAGTCAAAAAAGACGACAGCAATCACATTCACAACGAAATGCGCAAGAAACCAACCGCTAATCACCAAAAAGCTCGAACAACCACGAAACCAACGTTTGATGATAAAGTAGGATAAACAACCTACAATAACCATCATAACCACCAAAAATACAGGCATCCCACCAGTCAGTACCCGACTGGTTTGCCCAAAAATGATGTTTCCTAGCAACAACGATACAAGGCTAGCAATAGCCCCACCCAAGCCAAGACTAAGCGTATGGATGCCGAAGCGTTGCCAAAATGGTTGGGTTTGTGTATCCATGTTAGGTTGCCACTGCCATGATAACAATTGCGGCTAAGGCAATGGTTACTGCTGCTAATTGAATCGCTGCGGCCACATTGCCACGTTTAATTTCTTCACGATAATCAATTGGATCAAGTAAATCGTAAAGCCGAGCGCCACCGTAGAAAATCAAAACGCTGATGAGCGTCCAACCAACCGAAGCAGCGACCCGACCCACCAATGTCATAATTTCATCACCAGACATGCATGCTCCTTGAAGCTCAAAAAAAGCGGTTTATCCAGCAGTGTTTAGTATGGGCCAGGTGCACCAGGGTCGCCTGGAGCATTCCAATTTGCCAGCCAATCTTCCATCAAGCCAGTCAGCACCGCCCGAAAAACCGGCGCACCTTGATTTTCAAGATCGTTGCCAGCCAACGTGGCGGCAAGCTGCACAAATGAACGTAAATCGGCGACATCATCAGGCAATAAGCCCGAAGTATTTTCATTTTCGCGCCAGTCGCGCAGCACAATCCCCAGAATAATTTCGGTAGCTGCGGCGCGAGTTGCATGGCCTGCATGGTTTGGCAGGGCAGTCACAACTTGGCCAGCAACGGTTTGGGCAAGGCCCGCTACCAATTGAGCTGTGTTTGGCGGTATCCGGCCAAAACGTGGCGGTTGACTCATTGAGCCTCCTCGGAAGCACTAAAAGGCGTTTCCTTATAACAACTAACTAGGCCAATTCGCGCACTGCTCGAATAATGACATCGGCTAGTTGTTCGGTAAAATAATAATCATATGCCCCAATCAAGGCAATTGCTTGCCCACCAAAGGCTCGCTTGAAGCGCGAAAAGCCTGCAAATGGGTGATGCGGATCACCTGTTGGTTCAAATCCATAAAAATCGTAACTGGTGCAGCCCAAGCTTTGGGCTTGTTGAATTGCGGCCCATTGCAAAGCGTAGCCTGCCATGTGTTCACGCAATTGGTTGCTAATACCACCATATTGATACACTGCCCGCTGACCATAACTGATCAACAGCAAGGTTCCCAAGATTTGGTCAGCATACTCGGCAAACAACAAATGGGCATGACCAAGCGGAGCCAGCGTCGCCAACAGATCATTAAAATGGTCGATTGGCTCAACATAGAAATCGTCGCGTTCGCCAGCTTCATCCATCAAGCGATAAAACAAGGGTATATCGGCCAGATCATGCGAGATGCGCACGCTTACGCCACGCCGCGCCGCTAAGCGAATGTTATAGCGGCCTTTGGGTTTCATCGCCGCCAACAATTGCGCGGCAGAAGGTCGTAAATCCAAATAAAGGGTTTCGCGGGCCAGTATATCAACTGGTGCTCGTCGCCAATCGCGCAGCAAATTGGGTGCTGGGCGTTCCAACCGTGGCTCAATCCGCAAACCAACTGCGCCGTACGTGCTGGCCTGTTTTTCAGCGGTCTCGCGCAATAAACGCAGCCCCTGGCGAGCGATGGATTGATCGTGCCACGGCAAAATTGGCCCATCGGCAACGATCAAGTTGCTACCAACCCCACTCTGCGCTGGAATTGTGCAGAGCATACCACCAATTAAATGATCAGTAGCATCAAATAGGCCAAAATGCACAACCTGCAAACCGCGTCGTTGTTTGAATTGGCCCCAAGCTAAGCTTTGCATCACGCCACCAGCGGGGTTGGCTTGAACTAAAGCTTCCCACTGCTGGCCCAGTTCACTGCTGCTGCTCAGTTGTGACAAAAGCGCGACGTACATTATTTCAAGCTCTGTAAAAACTTCTTGGCCGCGTCGTTTTGCTTGGGCAACGAACTTAGTTGATCATTTAAGACTTGGATGAGTTGTTGGGTTCGGGCTAAATCATCGTTGGTGCGACGCAAAGCTTCGTCAACCCGAATTTCGGTTGTGCCATAATCAACAATATCGCTTGGGCCATAGCTCGTTTGAATTGACGTGTACTCAGTTTTATCTGAGTTTAACAAGCTCAAGTCACTCTTGGCACTGGTCAAATCGGCCTCGATGCGCTTTTTAATCGCCTCATACTCAGTGGTTTGCTTGGTCAGGAATGGCACTAAAACCTTAGTGCGAAATTCATCAGGATACGGCTCGCTGAGTGGTTGAGTTAGCGCTGCATCACGGAACCAGCCAGTTTTATTGAGGTAGGCCTTGCTCCCATCGGGCTGTTCGAGAATCGCCAAACTACCTTCAGCATTCATCCAGACGCTGGAGAATAATTGAAAGCCTCCAGCGGTTGGGGGTACGCGAATGGCTGGCTGATTGGCCGGAATCGAACCCAAGCTTTTGATTGCTTGATCGAGCGTGCCCCGAGTTTGCACAATATTATTCAATTCAGCTTGATCATCGTTGCGCCATGGCACAAAGCCCGCCCAACTGACCCAATCGATCCAATCTTGTTTGGCTTTGACGCTGCCATCAAGCCCACGCCGCTGACGGTCAAGCTCGCGATGAGTCCGCCAAATCAGAGCTTCGTCGCGCTGCAAAAAGACGATCGGCAAGCCATCTTCGCTATCAACCACGGTCATCACCTGATCGGCAAGTAACAAATATGCTTGATCGGTCAAGATAATGACGATTTCGCCATTGGCCAAAATATCAGTTTCAGGGGTCAGGCGATAGAGTGCACCGCCTTCGTTGGGGTCTTCGCTTGGGCGTTGGTTACGGTTGTAATTACGATACGAGCTACCACCATAATACGAGCCATAGTAGCGATAACGGCGGGTGGTTGGAATATAGGTTCCATATTCATCGACCGGCCCGCGCCCATAGGTTGAGCTTGCAAAACCGCGTCCAGCCACCGTGGAAGGCGGCGCTTGCACCACATCATAGGGCGAGTTGGTACGCACCATCGATTGACTTGAGGTTGCACCGGAGCCTGCTGAGGTATCACCTTTGGCATAGGTTGTATCGGGGTGTAGCAAGTTGGCCAAGATAATCACCAAGGCAATCACCGAGACGATCCGCAAGCCCCGACTCAACAACAATTGAGGATTCTCCCACGTGCGCTGGAGATGGCGACGCAGCAAGCGTAATTCGGCCACAAGTTTGCGCGGCAATTCGCGACTGCGACGCAACAACGCCTCAACCAAGCTGCGCAAATCGAGCGAATTGAGGAAACGCAGTGGGTTGGCAATAAATTCATGCACCATACTGCGAGTTTGTTCGGCTCGTAGGGCGGGCATCACCTGCACCACTTGCTCGAAAACTTGGCTTTCATCAAGCCCTTGATCAGCCTGCAACGCCTGCTGGACAGCACTTGGTACTAAAGTCGCGCTGGTATGCGGCTTGGGCAAAGGCGCTGGATCATGCACAAAATCGAGTGATGTCCAATCAGTACCACTGGCTTCATCCCACGTTGGCGCGAACAAACTGTGCAACAGTGCATCGCTCGCAAGTTTGGTTGGTTGGGCAGTCGTGCGTTTTTCGGCAAGCGCGGCGGGGAAGGCAAAGGCTCGTTTCAATTGCTCGATATTGTGCAAAAATTCGCGTGGCTCAGCCAAGGCCAAATGATCAAGCTCGCGTGGGCGCAACGCTCGACGACTGCCAATGAAAAAGCCCCAATCATCGCCGTAGCCTGCTTCGGTGAATGAAGGCAAGGCAAAACGATAAGGTTTTGGGTTCAAATCGGCAGTGCGAATGCTGTTATAAATCATCCAATAGGCCACTGGCGTTTGCGATGGCGAAGCAGCATTGACCGCAATCAGGCCTTGGGGATGCAAAATATAGGCCAATTGCTGATACCAATCGATACTATGTAAACGAGCACCAGCCTGATCACGTGGCACAGTAAAATCACAAATAATCAAATCGTATTCATCGGCTGCCTGTGCCGCCTGATCGACAAATTGCACAGCATCGCAGATATGTAATTTCAGGCGTGGGTTGGTTAAGGCATGCTGATTGAGTTCAGGCCATTCGTTCTGGGCTAAATTGAGGATGGTTGGGTCATAATCGACCAAATCGATCTGTTTGATGGCTGAAGATTTGAGCAATTCACGGGCAACGAAGCCATCGCCACCGCCGCAAATCAACGCTCGGAGTTGGCGTTTGGGGCGGCGTGCTTGGGCGAGCGCGAGTGCTGGCAAGGCCAAAAGCTCGTGGTACACCCCTTCATCACGGCTATCAAACTGCAAATCGCCGTCGATGTAGACGGCAAGTGATTGATCGGAGCGCTGATCAAGGACAATGGTCATGGTTGTTCTCCATACAACGGGTTTGCTGGGGTTGGTACGTGGGTTGCTGGCTATAGGTTACAGATTTATAGTCTGCATGTCAATGGCTAGGGACTGAGAGAAAATTTTGTTCCCTCACCCCCTAGCCCCCTCTCTCACAAGGGTAGGTTTTTAACAATAATTTGGATGGAATTTACCGCCGATTGATATGCCCTCACCCCCTAACCCCCTCATCCCGCACGCGGGAGAGGGGGAACCACCCAACGAAAAGCCCCTCGCCCGCCGCAGTGGGCGAGGGGTTGGGGGTGAGGGAACAAAAGCCTACCCTTATAAGCACCCCCTCATCGCGCACGCGAGGCGAGGGGAAATCACCCAACAACCGATCCCCGATCCCCAGCAACCGATCCCCAATCTTGACACAAAGCGCAAGCATGGCTATTATTTGAGCAACTACAAACGACGTTGAACAAGATGAGTAAATTATTGGTTCCCGCCAGAGATTGGGTGTCACCGGCTGAAAGCACCCTCGGTTGAGCAATAATTGAACGTGGCTTGGAAGTCGATCAACTGAAATCCAGTAAGTTGGTTCGGGTGCGCCCGTTATTGCGTCAATGAGTGATGTTGCACTTGCAACATAATCAAGGTGGTACCACGAGTTTCCTCTCGTCCTTGTTTGGGCGTGGGGTTTTTGTTTTTAGCAGCAATTGATCTAAATTTGAGGGGATGTGATGGAACCGACCAACTGGCAGCGCGAGGTTGAACAAGCCTTAGCCCAAAACGACCACAATCGAGCCAAACAGCTTTTAGCCGCCGTGATTCGCCAAAATGTGCATGAACGCGAGGCTTGGCGCATTTTAGCCAACATCGTCACTGACCCAGTCCAACAGGCCGAATGTTTGCGCCGAATTACGGCAATTGAGGCTGCCGCGCCAGCAGCGATTAAGCTAATTAAGCCGATTGCAGCAATTAAGCCAATCGCCGCGTCACCAAGCGATCCAAGCACCAGCCCAACCATGCCCTTGGTTGATGCGCAGGCTAGGCCTAGTTTCACGGCATCAAGCATTCAAACTGAGCGATTGGTTGATTCGCAAGCTGGGCCTAGTTCCACGCCGCCAGTCAATCACAGTATGGGTCAACCAACCCAGAAACTGCATCAACCAACACGGGCAACGCCTAAACCCGCTCGTTCGTTGCCTAAAATGTTAATGCTAATTGGGGCAAGTTTATGTGGTTTGGGCTTGTTAATCCTGCTTGGTTTACAATTTTGGCCATTGTTGAATAATACCAACTCAACCACCGCTAACGAACAACCGCTGCTAGCTGAGGTTGAACTTAAAATCGTATCTTCAGGCGTTGGCCAAGCACCGATGACCGATCAGGCGATGGTCTATTTTGAAATTGAAAACCCTAGCGATCAAGCGCTGTATAACATTCCCTATACCATGACCTTAACCAGCCAATTTGATAAAGTGCTGAAAAATACCAATACGATTGAATTATTGCTGCCCAAGCAAAAAATTGTCGTTGCCGATGGGGTTTTTACTGGTGATAGCTTTCGCGCCAAAAGCGTTGAAATTAGCCTAGGTCAGGGCTATCCAATCACGCTTGATCAAGCTATACCTAAACCAAACTTAGATGTTATCACAACAAATGGAATCAAATATCCTCCTGATAATTTAGAAGCAAGAGGTGATACCTATATTGTCTATAATGTTATTGCAACTGATACTACAGAACGTATTACTTCAACCCTTGTATCAATGTTGCTCTATGACAAGGACGATACAATTATTGGTGCTGGCTCCGATTTCATTGATATTATTGGTGAATCTGATTTAGAAACCAATCGTAATAATAAAACTTTAGTCTATCCTACTATCTGGAAAGATACAGAAGTAGCTCGCGTTGAAGTTGTACCAGCATTTACTTTGGCAACATTTAATCAAAAGCCGCCAAGTAAAGCCGCCAAGCCCAAATTTGATCAAATGTGGCTGGGCGAATATATTCCAGCGGTTGATCCGCCACAACATATTATTGGGAGTGCTGATTATAAAAGTTTGCCGCCAACTTCTGGTTATCATGCAACCTATCCCGCTGATTGGGGTTATCATTTTTATGATGTTCAAGATGAAGCACTCGTGCATAATTTGGAACATGGCGGGGTAATTATTTTTTATAATCCCCAACTCATTACGCCTTCAGAACTTATCCAATTAGAATCAAACTTTAACAAGCTCTACCAGCGCAATGATCATACTATTTTCCGTTTGCGTATGAATATGGATGCAACGGTGGCAATGACTGCTTGGGAATATCGTTTGATGCTGCACGATAATGTTAATCTCGATGCAGTCAATACTTTCTTCAGCGAACATATTGCTCGTGGCCCTGAATGCGTTAATTTACGCTGCCCTAATTAATTCTAGTTTGAGGTTTAAACCATGTCAGCAAACGAACATTTACAACGCGCCCTAGCCGGAGCCGATCTTGGTCAAGCCTACGAGGCCACCAAGGTCGAGGAACATTTGTACAAATGGTGGGAAGCGGCGGGCTATTTCAAGCCAACTGCTGCCAATACGAAAGATCCATTTGTGATTGCGATTCCGCCGCCCAATGTGACTGGCGTGCTGCACACAGGCCACGGTTTGACTAACACGATCGAGGATATTTTGACCCGCTGGCATCGCATGCTCGGCCAACCAACGTTGTGGGTTCCTGGCACCGACCACGCGGGGATTGCCACCCAAAATGTGGTTGAAAAGCAACTTGCCAAGGTGGGCAAAACTCGCCACGATCTTGGGCGCGAGGATTTTCTCGATGCAGTGTGGGAATGGAAGGGCCGTTCACATTCCACAATCACCAACCAAATTCGCCGCCTCGGATCATCGGTTGATTGGAAGCGCGAACGCTTTACCCTCGACGAAGGTCTCTCGCAAGCGGTGGTTGTAGCGTTCAAGCGCTTGTTTGATGATGGCTTGATCTATCGGGGCACGCGCTTGGTTAACTGGTGTCCGCGCTGTCTTTCGGCGATCTCCGACCTTGAAGTGGTCTATCGCGATGAGCAAGAGCAAGGCAATTTGTGGCATATTCGCTATAAAGTTGCCAACGCTGCCAACGATACCGAGTGGCGCATCAGCGAGGGCGATCAATCAATTACGATCGCCACAACCCGTCCCGAAACCTTGCTAGCCGATCTGGCAGTAGCGGTGCATCCCGAAGATGAGCGCTACGCTGATTTGGTCGGCAAATTTGTGGTGCTGCCAGCTTTGGGTCGCCAAATTCCAATCATCGCCGACACCTATGTTGAGCGTGAGTTTGGCACGGGGGCACTCAAAATCACTCCAGGCCACGATCCAAATGACTATATTGTTGGCCAACGCCATAATTTGCCGATTCTCAACGCCATGAATCTTGATGCGACGATCAATGCTGAAGGTGGTAGTTACGCTGGGCTTGATCGATTTGAGGCTCGCAAGCGCTTGGTTGCAGATCTAACCGAAACTGGTAATTTGGTTGAAACTAAGCCGCACTTGATGAAGATTGGCCGCTGTGAGCGCTGCGATACGATCATCGAGCCATTAATTAGCACCCAGTGGTTTGTAAAAACTCAACCATTGGCCGAGCCAGCGATGGCCGCTGTGCGCGAAGGCCGCACCAAAATCGTGCCCGAACGCTTCAATAAAATCTATTTTCATTGGATGGAAAATATTCAGGATTGGTGTATCAGTCGCCAACTGTGGTGGGGTCATCGGATTCCGGTGTGGTATGGCCCCGATAACCAGATGTTTGTCGAATTGAATGCTGCCGATGCTCTCGCCGCAGCGGCGAAGCATTATGGTCAAGTAGTTGAGTTACGCCAAGATGAAGATGTGTTGGATACGTGGTTCTCATCGGGCTTGTGGCCATTCAGCATTTTGGGCTGGCCTGATGTTGAAAATCCTGATTTCAAACAATTTTACCCAACCACGCTGCTCGAAACTGGCTACGATATTTTGTTTTTCTGGGTAGCGCGGATGATGATGTTGGGGATTTATCTCACGGGCAAAGAGCCTTTTGAATGGGTTTATTTGCATGGTCTTGTGCGTGATGAACATGGCCGCAAGATGTCGAAATCATTGGGCAATCAGGTTGATCCGATGGATTTGATTGAGCAATATGGCACTGATGCGCTGCGGTTTACCTTCGCCACTTCATCAACGCCAGGCCAAGATTTTGCCCTGCAACCAACCCGTTTGGATTCGGCGCGTTCGTTCGCTAACAAAATCTGGAATGCAACCCGCTTTGTGATTTCGAAGTTGGGCGATTTGCCACGCACCGCCGAAAGCAAAGTTGGCGCTGAACGTTTGAGCGATCAAGCCTATACTGTGGCAGATCGTTGGATTCTTTCGCGGTTCAATCGTTTGGCGGGCGATGTTGAGCGTTTGATGAACAGTTTCAATTTGGGCGAAGCTGGTCGCCAAATCCAAACCTTCTTCTGGGATGAATTCGCCGATTGGTATATTGAAACTGCCAAAATTCAAATTGACACAGGCGATGAGCAACAGCAATTGCGCACTCGCGAAACGCTCTACAGCGTTTTAGAAGGAACCTTGCGCTTGTTGCACCCATTTATGCCGTTTGTCAGCGAGGTTGCTTGGCAAAAATTGCACAATAGCGAGCAAACCACACCAACGCCAGCTGCATTAATCATCGCTGAGTATCCTTTAATTAACGCTGCCATGCTCAATGAGCAAGCTGAGCGTGATTGGGATTTGGTGCAAAATATCATTCGCGGCGTGCGTAACGTGCGCACCGAAACTGGGGTGGAAGCAGTTAAATGGATCGAGGCATTGATTGCGGCTGGTTCTGCCACGCCAATGCTGACCGAGCAAGCAGCAATTATCAGTCGCTTGGCGCGGATCGCTCCCGACAAACTGCTAATTAGCGAAAGCCTGAGCGAACGACCTGAACAAGCCACAACTTTGGTGTTTGCGCCAGCCGAAGTTGTCTTGCCATTGGCGGGTATGGTCGATTTGGCGGCTGAGCGCGAACGGCTCAACAAGGAGCTTGAACGGGTTGAGGCCGATGTCGAGCGACGCCGCACGAAGCTTGCCAACGAAAACTTCGTGGCTAAAGCCAAGCCCGAGGTTGTGCAGAAAGAGCGCGAAGCTTTGGCTGCTCAAGAGTTAGCAGCTACAACCTTGCGCGAACGTTTGGCGAGTTTCTAAGTAGGGGTTGTTTTGATCCACGAAGGACACGAAGAACCACGAAGATGCTTAAGTTTGGAATGCTTAGCCTTCGTGCTCTTTGTGCTCTTCGTGGAAGATCGGCTACACTAGACCTAAATTCATGCTTACCAAGGGATCATCATGGAATTAGCGCTTGAGCAGGTAGTTGATGCATTTGTGTGTGGTTGGGTTTATTCACGGGCTTTGGCTAGAACTCAGCTTCAACCTATGGGCCAGCATTATCACGTCAGCTTTGGTGAGGTAATCAATGGGCGCAGCGATGAATTTTTAATCTTCGATCAAGGCCAGTCCGCCAACGTAGAGGATTTTGGCCGAGCCATCAGCCAACAACACCCTCTGCTAGCGCATTGGCTCACAATCTTTACCCAAACCACCAACGATTATGTGAGGTTGTTAGCTCCGCTGGGCTATCAGCCATTACACCACGAAACATTAATGAGTCGTAGGCTAAGCGATTCTCCAGTCGAACCACAAACCAACGTGCAACAGTTGAGTGCAACAACTGCATTACCAAACCACGCTGAGTTTGCCAAATCGCCATTTGCGCTTGATCGACTTGATGATTCGCACCTTGGCCAATATTTGATCGAAGTTGAAGGACAGTTAGCGGCAGTCGCCCGCTTGGTAAGCTTGCCTGAGGGCATTGCGTTGGTAGATTCGGTGGTGGCCGCGCCAAGCTTTCGGCGGCGCGGCCTCGCACGTCAGTTAATGCAACAGTTGTTGAACGATGCAGTTGCCAAGGGCTGCCAACATAGTATTTTGGTGGCCAGTACGCTGGGAGCACCACTCTATCGCCAACTTGGCTACCGCGATCGGGCTGAGGTATTGATTTTTGAGCTAGAAAAAGCTAACTAGCCTATTCTTCGTCGTCTTCAGTTTCCTCTTCGGTTGCTTCGGGATCTTCAGTCACCATCTGCTCACGCAAAAATGTGGCTTGCTCCAAAATCACCGTATCCATATCAGTTTGGTCTTTGATATCGATCCAGCGCATCAAAGCCGAAACAAACAATTCTTTCAAATAGGCAAACGAGAAGCCTTCGGTTACCTCAGCGGCCTGCTGGATGCCAGCTTCAGTTAATTGGGTTGAGCTATGCAGCGCGGTATTCCATTGTTCAATATAGGCCAAACGCTCGGCCAGTTCAGGCAAGCTAAAGTAATATTTGCGGTCAAAACGGCTGGGACGGTTCATAATCGCTGGGTCAATATCCTCAGGATGATTGGTCGTTGCCAGCAATACAACCCCTTGATTTGCGTTAAACCCATCAACTTCGTTCAAAAAGAAGGCTCGATTGGTATCATTGATCAACGAATCTAAATCTTCCAACACCACGATACAGGGAGCGCTGCGGCGTGCTCGATCAAACACCGCCCGAATATTGGCGTTGTTGGTCGAATATTGGGCATCAAAGCTTTTGACATACAGACATGGGTAATCTAAGGCGTTCAGCAAGCCTTTGATCATGTGGGTTTTGCCGTTGCCAGGCGGGCCAACCAGAATAATTCCCCGTTTCCAAGCAATATTATAGTGTTCGTAGGTAGCTTTACTTTCAAAAAAGCGTTGCAAATCGCGGAAAATATCTTGTTTAAGCGTCCCAGGCAAAATCAAATTATCGAGCGAGGCATTTTTAATCGCATAGTAGAGTTCTTGGCTTTTTTCCCAACTGCCTTCATCGAACACCATAATTTCATCGCGAATTTCGGTGTTCCAATCACAGACTACACTGAAAAACCCTTCGACGGCTGCTTGTGAAGCCCCAATCAACCATTGCAGACTATAGGTCGTGCCATAGGCTGTCCACGACAGCAGCAATAAATCAAAGCTCTGGTCTTGCCAAGTGATGGTTTGCCAAGCGTTTTCTAGCGAACGAGCAATCTCACCACCTTCCTCACCACGTAGCCATGAATAGTTGATTTGCGGGTAGGGTTGTTGATGGATTTTCACTTCACACAAGCCCGCCCCAGCATAGCTGCGCACATCAAAATCGCAATCTCCGGTTTGGAGAATGCCTTGATCGGGATAATGCGCGGCTAATTGCTGACTCACCATATAGGTCAGCGATTGGCTCGACAGCCCCAACGCATCATTTAAATAGGTTTCTTTGTTCAAGGGAGCATTCTCCTATAACGTAAAGCCCTCGTTCGATGGTCTGAGTATACCCAAGCCCAATGACAACGGTTGTCACAACGATTAAATGTGTCAGTTTAACGCTTATCTGATTTACAATAAGCCCAGCATGATTGGAACAACGTATGGCTTTTTTCGATGCAATCAACCAGATTATTCATTGTAATGTGATGTATTGTGGCCCAGCAATGAGTGGTAAAACGGCTTCGATTCGACAAATTGCCCGTTATCATACCGAGCAGCAACGATTGATTCACCCTATCCAGCATTATGCAACAGAAGCATTTCGTTTTATTAGTTGTAGTGTGCTTGGGCAACAGCAGATTGGTGATTGGCAGTTGCATCTACACTGTCTTGGACAACAAGGCGTAGCCATGGAGCATACTTTCACCAATGAGTGGATTAGTATTGCTGATGCTGTGGTTTTTGTGGTCGATTCACAGCACGATAAATTACAGTCAAATATCATTGCCCTCAAAAACGTTGCCAAAATGCAGCAGCAAAATCAACGCACGTTTCGAAAACTACCGTTTGTATTGCAATATAACAAACGCGATATGTCACACATTATTCCAATTGAAACGCTCCAACGCTTCCTCAACCCACTTGATTGGGAATATGTAGAAACAAATGCCTATCAAGGCTCAACTGAAGCAATTGTAGCAGCGCTGAATACGCTAGAAACGCGACTTATAACCTATTTAAAACAGGATGTTCTTCAGTCGCTAGCCCGATTTATCAGATTAACTGAATGAGGATAAAAATGATAACCCAGCATATCGAGGCTGAATTACGTGAGGATGCCTGGCATTTTGGTTTTTATCTTGGCAATAGCACGCTGTTGGCCTTTTACCACGATGCCGATATCTTCGACGAAGATTATGCTGAATTTTTGCTGGCGAATCGTCACGTTTTTGCCGCTAGCTTTGCCGTTTTCAGCAACAATTGCTTAACTCCCCATGCTTCAGGCCAATCGGCTTTAAATCGGGCGGCAACCTGGGTTGCTCAAAACATGCTCCCAACGCTTGCCTGCAATTATCCAATCGAGCCATGGGAGCTGGCTCCAGCTAGCCAAAATTGTACATTTAACGCTGCTTTCCAGCATTTTGGTCAGGCGCTGGCCTTTGGTACACTTCCTACTCAAATTATCCAAAACCACGATTATTTTCCACACTTGTTCAATGGTGGCAGCTTTTTAGAGCAAGTGATCATGGTTTTTGTCAATAATCTACTAGTTGATGCTAATGGGATGGTGGTGAATAAACAAGCCGCCTTGGAACGAGCAACATGGTGTTTGCTGCACTGGATTGATCGTACAATCGTGCTCGACCCACCGATCGCACCATGGGAAATTAATTGCTAAATAGTACGAAAATTTGGCAACAATCGCGGCGAATCAGGCAACTCAATTAAACGAACATTGGTTATACTGGCAATGATTGGTTTATTTAAGAGGTTGGTATGGAGATCAAACGAAATGGTTCGCAGCCTTCGGAAATTGGCTCGACAGCCTATTTTAGCGGCACAGTTCGCATCGACCCACTCTTTCAAGCGCCAGAACCAGCACGAGTACGTGGCGCAAGTGTCACCTTCGAGCCAGGCGCACGCACTGCTTGGCATACCCACCCACTCGGCCAGACCTTGATTGTCACGGCGGGTTATGGCTTGGCTCAACGTTGGGATGGCCCAATCGAGATCATTCGGCCAGGCGATGTGGTTTGGTTTGCACCAGGCGAAAAACATTGGCATGGCGCTGGCCCCACCACGGCCATGACCCATATCGCGATTCAAGAGCAACTAAATGGCACAGCCGTCGAATGGCTAGAGCATGTCAGCGACGAACAATATCAAGTCGAGGTTGGCTAAGTGCTTGATCGCCGCAAGCGAGTCAAATCCTCGGTTGGCGAACAACCAAAGTAGCGCCGATATTCGCGGCTAAATTGCGAGAGGCTGGCATAGCCAACTTGCTGGCTGATTGGCCCAATCTCCAATGCTGTCGCGACCAATAAACGCCGCGCTTCGTGCAAACGCAAGGTTTTTTGAAACTGAATTGGACTAAGCGCGGTAACCGCCTTAAAGTGTAAATGAAAAGTCGAAACACTCATATTCGCCAGTGTGGCAAGCTCCTCAACCCGCAAAGGCTGGGCAAAATGGCGGCGTAACCAGCTAATCGCCTGCGCTACTGGGGTAACCCGTGAAGTGGTTTGGCCAATTTGAGCCAGCCGACCGCCAAATGGGCTACGCAACAACCGAATAATCATCTCGTCGATCACCAACGGAGCCAGCAATTCGACCTCATCGGGCTGGCTCATTAGATCGATCAAGCGGCTCGCAGCCTGTACCAACTGGCGATTGGTGCGTTCAATCGAAATTGCCCGCAGTTGAGTCGGCGCAGGAATGCCCTGCGGATAGACTTTAAGCGCTAATTCGGCCACGCGCTGTGGATCAAACTCAAGCTTGAAGCATAAATACGGCTCGGCAACACTGGCTTGGGTAATTTGCGCCGCAACTGGCAAATCGACCGCAATAATCAAAACATGTTCAGCATCATAAGTATAGGTCTGATCGCCCAGTACCAGTTGTTTAGCACCTTGAGCCACAATACAAATGCTTGGCTGATAGAGCGCTGGCAGCGAACGTTGATGCGGTTTCGATTCACGGATGGCATAAGCTCGAGGAATATCCAAGTCAAAACGCCCATCTTGGGGCGTATGCTGAGCCAATAATTGAGCCAAATAGCGGCGTTCAGTTTCCAGCAAGGGTTTGGTTTCAAGGGCTGGGGCAAGATCCAACATGGTCATGGCAGGTATCCTCGTCGCAACAAGCTGCAACTACTATACCAAAAACCCGAGCCTGTTGGATTGTAGGAATCAAACAATCGCGCTGGTCAGCCAGTTTAGCCGACCAGCGCGAAGATCAAGCATTTACTCTAGACGCAGATTACCATCACGATTGGCAATATCGTTGGCATTGGCAGCCTGTTCAGCGGTGTAGTTCAGGGGTTGTGAGGGAACCCATTGCCCATCAATTTTTTGGCAAACCGCATTTAATGTAACGCTTACTTGTTGACTGGTGCGTTGATATGAGCCAGCTGGCACGAATGGCCCCAAATTATCCGAGACATTATGGTTGGCTGGATTATCGGTGAACAAGGTCAAAACCCCGTTCATATTGGCCAAATCGGTAATTGTGCCAGCTTGGTTAGCCGAATAGCTCAACGGCGGCGATTGCACCCAACTGCCATCATTCTTTTGACAAAGCGCGGTAATTGTTACATTAATGTTTTGGCTAGTACGTTGGTAGGAACCTGCTGGAACATATTCTTTGGCTTGTTCTTGCACTGACATAGGTATTCGCTCCTTGTACCAAAAGCCGTTTGCCATAGCTTACGTTAAGCATTGTCTGCTGCTGATCGGCTAGCCTTGAAGCCTCGCTAGCGAACCACACAGGGCGATATCTGTAAACTATTTAATGTATAGATATCTATGATTGAGCGCTCGTTAATTAAACGTTGCATCCAGCCAAATCATGAATTATTTCACTCAACATACCTAAAAGATCGCCGTAGACATCCATCAAGACCACGTGTATGCTATGCTGGGTGTAAGTAGCAGTCAATGTATGTTGAGGAAGATTGCATGGAACTTTTGCCAGATTTACCACTGGTTCATTTACGCTTTGTTTATCGCTTTATGGCTGAAACCCGCTTGCCACGTTGGAAGGGGGCACTATTGCGCGGTGGCTGGGGTCGCGCCCTGAGCAAAGTTTTTTGCATTCCAACCTGTGAGAATGTGAATGATTGTCAAGTCGCCTGCCCCTATCGCAACCTTTTTGCCCCAGAAGCACCGCCAAATCAATTAGTTGGGGTACGCGAAGCACCACGGCCATTTATTGTACGCCCACCACTCGATGAACAAACCCAGTTTAGCATTGGCGATCGATTAAGCTTTGATTTAATTTTGATTGGCTCGGCTGAACGCCATGTCATTCCGATTATTGCGGCCTTTGAGCATTTGGGTCGTTTAGGTCTAGGCGAAGATCGGGCGCTGGCTGAGTTGACCCAAGTTGATAGTTTTTCCAGCCAGCGTCAGCAATTCATACCATTATTAAAGGATGGTCAATGGTTTGGAATGGCGGCGCAGCTTCAACCGCAATTTTTTCTTGATCATGCTCAGCGTTTTGCGAGCCGCTGGCAGTTGCAGTTTGTTACGCCAACCCGCCTCAAACAGCATGGCCAGTTGGCGCGACAATTCGATTTACCGTTGATTGTGGGTGCTGCCCTACGGCGTATGCAACAAATGAATAGCTTATATGGCACAAAACCCTGGAATTGCGATCTTGATCAATTATTTAACCAAGCGCGGGCTGCGCAATTTGAGGCCGCTAACACTCGTTGGGTTGAATGGGGTCGAACCTCGGCGGCAACTGGCCAAAATATGCAGTTTGGCGGAGTCGTTGGTACAATCGATTTTTCGCGGGTTACACCCGCATTAACTGCCCTGTTGCTCATGGCCTCGGCGCTGCATATTGGCAAAGCTGCGGTTTTTGGCAATGGCTGGTTTCGGTTACGCTGAGGGTTCAGGGTTTAGGGGCCAGGGGTCAGTATTTAATCAAAAGGCTCAAAATACTAAAGAATAAAGGCAGAAGTCAAAAATCAAAAGGTCTAGGGACTAAGGATTTAACCCAGAGGCTATAGGCTTTTGACTTTTGGCATAATGGTAGGTTTTCCCATCATCAGCGCTAGCCAAAAGCCTATAGTCCCATGCTTCATATCCTTCCTAGCTCAAAAAAGTTCAGGCCCAGCTACTTGCTGTTCGCAGGCTAATGGTGCTTTCGCTGCGCTAATCGCCACGTCGGCTGGCAATCAGCGCCAATTGATTCAATAATTGCCCAGCGTAAATTGGGCGCTCGCCTTCGTGATAATAGCGATGATACAAATGAGGCTCAAGCTCACTCAGGGTTTGCATTGCCCATTCTTCACAGGCAATTTTGCTAGCTTTGATCAGGCCATGATTCATGGCAGCAGTAGCAACCCCCAGCTGCTCATGTTCAAGCGAACGAATGACGACGGCGATCAAGCCATGTATTTGCGGTTGATCGCTAGCCTGAATAAAGCCAGCTCGCGCTAATTGACGCAAGAGCCGATTGAGCATACGCTGACTGAATCCAGTTGCAAAGCCCAGAGCGCTCAATGGAATCGGCAGATTTGGTGCGCAACAGGCCAACAAACTTAGCAAACGCCGCAGTTTAAGCAAATCGCCACCAGTCTTTGCTTTAACCAACAAATCATAGTTAATCCACACGGTAGCAGCGATGATCGATTGATAATTGGTCGCTGAACGATATTCAATCTCAGCTAAATCCTGGGCATTCAGTTCAAGCTCATCGAGCAAAGCCTGCTGAAGTCGCTCAAGGTAACGGATGGGTGCAAGGGTTGGCTCAAGTTTGCCTAAGGCATAACCAACTAAATAAAGCGCCAAAGGCAAATAACTAACCGCCTCAGCCAATTGAGCAGCCTCAGCTAGATTAAGTCGCGGCACCAAACGCTGGAGCAATCCACAACTTTCGCGTGGCTCAAGCACATCAAGGGGCAATTGGTGAATATTGCTGGCTGACCATGTGCTGTTACGACTTGTTACCAAAATTCGACAGCCACTGCTTGGTGAAGGCCGATACATTTCGAGCAAAGCCTCATTTTCGCAGTTATCGAAGATCAATAAACGGGGGATGGGATTATTAAAAAAAGCTTGTACCTCAGTCAAACGCTGTTCCCATTCAGCCAACTTGAGATCTCGTGCATGGTAGATTTTGCGCCAAATTGCGTCGAGACTGGGCAACACAATACAGCGAACTGAATTAGTATCATCGGCGTTAATCCAAAAAACGCCGCCTGCAAAGTAATGCCCATATCGATGAGCAAACTCAAGGGCTAGGCTGGTTTTACCCATACCACCCATGCCAGTGATCACCACTGCTGGAGTGCTTTCGGTTGCATCGCGGCTAGCCATGGCCTGAGCCAACTGGCGCAAGTAAAATTCACGTCCAATAAAGGTATTCGCCGGATGCAAAGGCAGCCACGATTCAGGCGCAGGTTGCTGGCGCTTGGGAATCCGCTTGAGCGGCAATTTAGCGAATTGTGCATATGCTCGTTGCAACGTTTCAGGATCTGGCTGGTGCATAACAAGCTTCCTCAGCAATTGACGCGCCTATAATAACCGAAGAATGTCTGCATCGGTCAAGAGAACATGGGGGTTAGGTTATCGATACAATACCTCAATCCTTAACTACCAATTTGACAAAAGATCTGAGGCTGTGTATACTTATAGACGCTGTTTGGGCCGGTAGCTCAATGGTCGAGCATCTGACTCTTAATCAGCTGGTTGTGGGTTCGAGTCCCACCCGGCTCACCAAACACAGAGGGACGTAGCAAATTTGCTACGTCCCTTTTTTGTGGTTTCAAGCTGCTGGTGAAATAGTTAATACAACTCAGCAAATTTTGTTTGTAAATATTTGACATACGGTGCAGCATCCATTGGGCGGCCAGTGGCCCGTTTAATCAACTCATTGGGCAAGAATTTGCTGCCATGTTGATGGATATGTTCACGCATCCAGCCCAGCAATGTGCCAAATTGACCCTGCCGCATTTCATCCCAAATTTCAGGATGCTTGGCGATCGCCGTATCGAACAATTGCACCGAAAGCACATTGCCGATGGTATAGGTTGGGAAGTAGCCAAACATCATGCCCGACCAGTGAATATCTTGCAAGACACCCTCGGCATCGTTGGGTGGTGTGATGCCAAGATAGGCTTGCATTTTGGAATTCCAGGCTTCCGGCAAATCGGCAACTTTGAGCGTGCCTTCAACTAGAGCAATTTCCAATTCCATACGCAACAAAATATGCAAATTGTAGGTCAGTTCGTCGGCTTCAACCCGAATCAACGAGGGCTTAACCGCATTGACCGCGCGATAGAAGCTTTCTAGTTCGACCTTGGCTAATGGCTCGGGAAAGGTTGCCTGCAAATCGCTGTAGAAAAATTCCCAGAATGGCCGCGAACGCCCAACAATGTTTTCCCACATACGTGATTGCGATTCGTGTACACCTAACGATGTGCCTCGCCCAAGTGGCGTGCGATCAAGTTCGGGCTTGATGTTTTGTTCATATAGCGCATGGCCAGTCTCATGCAGCGTGCCGAACAAGGCTGGTGAGAGCCAATTGGGATTAAAGCGCGTGGTGATCCGCACGTCGTTGCGGCCAAAGTTGCTACAAAATGGATGGGTACTACGATCTTGACGACCGCGATTCCAATCGTAGCCATAGCGCACGGTCACCTTTTTGCCAAACTCTTCTTGCAAGGCTTCAGGATAATTGCCATGTAACGGGGCATCGCGGCCATCGTCGCCCATGGCGGCAATTTTCAGCACCAACGGCACAGTGCCAGCCTTCAACTCTTCGAACAGGCCAATGGCTTGATTGGTGGTTAAACCACGTTCATAGCTATTAAGCAAGGAATCGTAGGGATGTTCGTCGTAGCCCAAGAATTCGGTTTGTTCGCGCACCATCTCAACAATCGTTTCAAGATGGGGTTGAAACTGACCAAAATCGGAGTTGGCGCGAGCATCTTCCCAAACTTTACCCGCCAAAGCCCGTACCCGCGATTGTTTGGCCACAAATTCAGCAGGCAACTTGCTCGAACGCTCGTAGTTGTAGCGCGTATGACTGATCAAACGGGCATCATCAGAGTCGGGTGGCAAATCGGTAACGTTGACTGCATCGAGCAATTTAAGCGTTTTTTCGCCAGTAAATAGCTCGTGCGAAATCCGACTAATCGTAGCCAACTGTTCGGCGCGAGTGCTCGATCCGCCGCGTGGCATTTGGGTACGCTGATCCCATGACAGTAATCCAGCAGTATGGTTGAGATCGCGAATCGTCGCCAGATGTTCACGAAGTTGCTCAAGGGCTTGGCTCATGGGTGCTTAATCCTTTTTAATTGAAGCAGCATGACCATGTTGATCATGCCGCTGACGATACCTACTCTATTTTAGCATATGTTGATATGATCATACGAGTTTCTTTTAAAAATCAAGGGGTCAGGAAGTTTTTGAGCCACGAAGCACACGAAAAACTGAAACCGCGAAGGACACGAAGGTTTAGTTTTTTAGCCACAGATTCACCCAGATGGATGTGATGATTCTACTTTGCCCCTAATCCCTGAACCCCAACCCCTAAGTTCTGAAGTCTAAACCCTCACTCCCTCTGCGCCTCTGCGTTAAATCGTCGTGCCTGATTCCTAATCCCTATGCTCTATGTTCTATGTTCTACAACTTCCCTGACCCCTGATCCCTAGCCCCTGACCTCTTATTCTCTAATTCCCCACAATTGCAACTGCCCACGATCAACCGAAACGATCAAGCGTTGGTCGGGGGCAATAATCGCATTTTTGGCGCTAAACAACGCTTGTCCATCATTAATACGATAAATAATCACGTTTGGTTCAGTTGGGTTATTGGCTAGCGGAGCAGATTGCAGCAGCAACAATTGTCCATCGGGGCTAAATTGAATTACAGGATACCAAGATCGCGGATCAAACGCTTGGCTACTAGTGTGGCACTGAACTTCTCGGTACACTTGCAAACTGGCTCGATCAAGCACAACTGCACAAATGTTGCTTGAATCGGAGGGTTGGGTTGCTACGGCCAGGGTTTGGTCATCGGCGCTCACGGCTAATGCCAAGGCTGGTTGATTGAGGTCGATTGTTTGCAAGGTTGTGCCTGTGCTAAGCTCCAGCAAACTCAGTTGCCCTTGCTCGGTTAACAACACCAATTGATTTTGATTGGGGACAATCGCCAAATCGACCAAATAGCCAGGATCAAGTTGGCGACTATAAAGCGGTTGGCCTGCCTGCGAAACATACAACTCAAGCTGACTGATACTGACTGCCTCAACGACCAATTGCCGATCAGCATCGGTCGCCATCAAGGTGTAACCAACATCATCGATGCCATGGAGTTGTTGCTGCCAAAGCTGACTCATATCGCCTAGATTCCACTGGCCAACGCCAAGGTTGATCTGGCTACTATCGCTGCTAAAGTCAGGTTTTGGATTCAGGCGATAGAAGATTGGGCGTGGGATTTTATAGGCAAGCCTGGTTTGCTCAAGATCGAGAATCTGCTGGCCGCCAGCGATCGCCAACAATTGGCTATTGGGACTCAATGTTGGTTGATAATAGACCGGAAAATTGAAGCTTTGGCTATGCCCATCGGAGAGCGCAACAACCGTCAGCGCTTGATCATCGAATAACAAGGCTTGGCTGCTATCAGGGCTAAATCGCAGGTTTTTGCTACTGTTGCCAGCATAAATAACCTCTTGATCAGCCAGCCGAATCAGGCTCACATCACTATCACTTGGCACACCTTCAGGAATAGCAAAACGCGCCTCGATTTGACCATCGGGGCTGATGATCCGTGGGTTGGGTTGATCGTAATTGGTTGGCTGGGTATTCCAAGTATAGTCAGTATCGTCGGTTGGCTGGCGTTCAATAAACTCGCCCATGCTAGCGTTATAGCGCTCGATCGACCACACGCCTGCGAATGCTGGATCGCTGCTAACTTCAATTAATGCTTCGATGATCGTGTTATCAGAGCTAACCCGAATTGCTTTGATGGCGCTAGCGCTGCGCACAAAATAGGCTTGTTCAAGCAATGGTAAGCGATGCACCCCAAAACCGAGTTCTGTTACTACCACCACAAATTCGTTATTTGGGGCAAAATCGCCATTTTGCAGCGTGCCTAGACCGATTGTTTGTAATAGCTCAATTTGTGGTAGGGTTGCTTCATTAATCGTTTGGCTGCTACGGGCTGGCAATTTAAACGGGGCTGCTAACAACCCATAGCTATTGGGGTTAATGTGTTCAATTGAGCTAGCTGGCAGTTGCATCAATTGAGGCAAGAGATTATTGGTTTGAACAACGCTAGCAACTTGAGTCGCAACGAGGGTTGGCTCGCTCGTAGCCGTTGCAACAAGTGCTTGGGTTGGGCTGGGCAAGGCCTGGGTTGGCGCAGTTGTCGCGCTTGGTAAGGCTTGGGTAGAGGCAAGCGTTGCCGAGGCTTGAGGTGCTAAGCCTTGAACACTGCTACCTGACGCAATGTTGGTCGCGGTTGGTAATACACTTGGGGTTGGCTGGGCTGCTGGTGTGCTTTGGCAAGCACTAATGATCATGATTAAAAGACCGAAGCCGAGCCGTTGGGCTGGTTGCTTGAACATAACTCCTCCTTTGCTGAATGGATCTATCATCCAAGAAGGAGTTATGTCAGACCATAGTACGAATCTGATAGAATACTTATACCTAACTGAAATCTATGGTTTCAGCCCCCATAATTGTAATTGACCGCCCTCAATCGAGATGTAAAGTCGATTATCTGGTGATAGCATGCCTTGTTTAATCTGATAGATCGGCATTCCATCACTTACCTGATAAACAATAGCCTGATTCTCTTTTGAATCAATCGGGATGATCATTAAATCAGCAGCAGCGATAATTTGAATAGGCACATTTCTTTGATAGGCTTGATAAGATAAATTATTATAGTCAAGTGCAAATTGCTGCTCGACGGCTCCAAATGTTCGAATAATGCTCAGATCATTAAAATTAAGCAATACGGCAACAATCGATTGCGGATTCTCCTCGAAGCTTACAACAATTTGACTGCCATTATTGCTAAATGCTAATTCTTTAAGTGCATATGGAAATATTTTGGATTGAATGAATGATTTACTTGCTAGATCATAGAAATGCAATTCATTATCATTGAAAATAAAGCCAATTTGTGTTCCGTCAGGACTAAAATAGGCATCATTCAAGGTGTCGGTAACCGTAAAACTACTATAGAGCTGATCGGCTTTAAAAAGCTCTAGCTCAAGCAATTCATTATTTCTAGTAAACCTTTTTTCGCTGGTTAATAGCCACTCGCTAGCACCATGAACAATCGCCATCCCCGATGCTACATCGCCAGCAAATGGCAATATTTGCTGGCGAATCAGGGGTGGCTCTTGGTTAATCGCCCAGATATTTTCGCCATTGCTAATGATTTGGCCGTCAGGGCTAAATGTTGGACGCGTATAGGTGCGATACATCGTATCAATAGGCCGATTTGGAAAGCTTTTGAAGATACGTGCCTGGTTCAAATCGAGCAATTGAAACCCATCGCTGGTTGCGTATAAGGTGCTGTCAGGGCTGAAATTGCCATAGCTGTAGGCTGGAATCAACAGGTGTTGCACAGCGCCTGAATTCAAATCGATCAATTGAATCGATTGCTCAAAAAACACAGCGGCATAGGCACTATCGGGGCTAAAGCGCAGATACAACGATTGTTCATCAGTATAAATCGTGGTTTGATCCACGACCCGTTCGATTGCTACGCCTAAACCCAGCACTAAACCTGGGGGTGGCTCAAGATGGGCAAAAAAGGCTTGATTCGGGCTGTAAGCACCATAACCGCCGCTATGAGTTGGAATCGATTGGCTTCCCACGATTGGTTCGCTTGGGTCCCATTGGGCAAGATCAACCATTTGCTCAGTTTGATCGATAAAAGCTCCGGTCTGGCTTGCATAACGCCGAAGCGTGGCCTTAACTGGCGATGGATTGATTAAATCGGGATTGACTAATAGATTAATCGTCGCGCTATCAGCACTAATGCTAAGGTTATAGATGGCCGCTGGCACTTGCGCAACATAGCGTTGCTGCAAACTTGGCAAATCATACACAACCAGATTAATCGAGGTGGCAACCGTCATAAATTGATTATTTGGAGCAATCGCCAAATCAACCACTTCGCCTAGCCCTATTTTTTGCAAGAGGTTTAGGCTAGGCAAGGTTTGCAAATTGATTGTTTCTGCGCTGCGTTCGGGCAATAGGGCTGGATTGGCATAGGTCGTTTGATCATTCAAACTAAAGCTTAGTGGTGAATCAAGCATCGTTTGCATGAATTCAGGCAATGGCTCGCTGATCAAAATTGGCTCGGGCAATGGTTCAATGCTAGCCTCAAATGGCGTTGGGCTTGGTGCAATGGTTGGCTCAATCGTTGGTGTTGCCAAAACTTGGGTGGTTTCGGTTGGGATTTCTGGCTCGTTGGTTGCAACCAGCGATGGCGTTGCTGAATTCTGGGCGAACTGGGTTGGGCTTGCTTGGGTCGGAGCGGTTGGTTGAGTTTGGCTGGGTTGACAAGCGCCTAGCCCGAGCACAAGTGTGCCACAAAGCAATAATTGAACACGGCGTTTAAACATAACTCCTCCTTAGATGTGTAGGTTTATCATCTAAGAAGGAGTTATGACAAAACATCATACGAGGCTGATAGTTGGCTTATAGCTAGCTGAAAGTTAATCGGCCTGTTCGCTCAATAGGCGGACTTCAGCGGGTTTGTTGGCCAGCGCAAACAGCGTATCGCCAGCATACACCACATACAAATATTCATTGTTGCGATAGCTCCAACGCCGTTGGCTCGACAATGGTGCACCAAGTTTGGCTTCTAAAGCTTTTTTGATAAAGGGCAACTTAGCATCGAAACTGGTATTGATACGGCTATACATGGCTCGATTGATCGTTTCGCGCAGGGTGGCATCGGCGGCTGAGGCATTTTGAGCGGCCACAATCGCACTAAGTTGTTTGACTACCGACCAATTGGTTGAGCCTGTAGCGGCAATCGGCGTATACAGCGCATCAAGCGAGAAAATTTGAGCCGCATAGGCCGCGCCATCGCCAGCTTGCAAACGGCTGCTATTGCCCAACGGCACACCCACCACCTTCCGTGGCGGTCGGCTAATAAATTGATAAAAGGCTTGATCTGGTCGATAATCCACGCCCAACGCCCCATAGGTAAATTGCATCAGGGCGTTGTAAACATCTTGATCGGTCAGATCGTTGGCGCGCAGCACAATATCCCATTGATTGTATGGGCTAATCACAACATCGCGGCCATAGACCTCGCCTGTGTAGCGCACGCCTTTCACACTAAAATCCATGCCAACCCGAATCGGCGAGCCAAGTTTGTTTTTGAAGGCATATTGATGAAACATCCAATCAGGTCGATATTCGCCCTTGGCCAGTTTATAAACCTCGTTGCGCAATTGTGCGCCGAGGGTGTTGGGGCGTGGGCCAACGCTGGGTGGGCTACTTTCATCAAGCAATTTCAAGGTATATTCAACGCTATAGCCGCGTGGGTCATCTTTATAGCCAGGCGCAACCGTGCTATGGGCAAAGAAATAGTCGCGATTAATCGGAATTGCATAGGTATCACGAAAATAGCGAATTAACTCGACGAGTGACTTGGTTTGAGCGGTGGTGATCGGCGTACCATCATTTGGCCCCTCAACTTCGACCCCAATCGAATAGATATTGATTTCGCCGCCACTGTAGCCGCGTGCCCAACTGCGCACCCCAGCATGCCAAGCGATATAGGCTTTTTCATTGACGTAGTGATAGGTTTTACCATCACGCGCAATTAGATAGTTATAACTTGAGCGAACTTCTGGCCGCAGGTTCCATTCGAGTGACCCATAGCCCGCCGTTTCGTGCAAAATCACAAATTCGGGCTTGAAACTAGTGGTGTTACGGGCGGTTTTGTTGGGGGTTTTGTTGAGATACGAGGTATCAAACTGCATACAAGCTCCTTGCATGATGCCAATCATTGCATCATTACTACCGCTCCTAATAATCTCGTTGTTAATGTACTACAAAATGCATAAGAACATAGAACAAAGAACATAGAATATAGGGGCTTGGAATTTTAACTACGAAGGACACGAAGCGCACGAAGCATAATTTTTTATGCTCTATGTGTAATGGTTTATCGCATTAACGACAGCCAGCATGCCCTCACCCCCTCTCCCGCTCAGCAGGCGAGGGGGAACTGCTCCAGGAGTTTACTCTCCTCTCCCGCCGCCGTGGGAGAGGGGCTGGGGGTGAGGGAACGGGAGAACAGTTGTTAAAATCATAAACCATTACATCTATGCTCTATGTTCTCGTTTCCCGATCTACACAAACTTCACGGCCAGCATCGTAATATCGTCGTGCTGCTCGGTATGGTTGGCAAAGTCTTGCACATCGTTGAGCACAGCATCGAGCAAGGTTTGGGCATGAATATCGGCAGGCAACGAGCGCACCAAATCTTCCAAACGCTCGAAACCATACATCTCATCACTGCTATTCATGGCCTCAACAATCCCATCAGTGAAGAACAATAGCATATCGCCATGATTACACTGAATTGGGCTATCTTCATATTGAATTAATGGCGTGATGCCAAGTGGCAACGATTGGCCGCGCCCAATCAAATATTCGGGAAATTCGGGCTGATTGCGGCTGTTATGAATTAAAAATGGATAAACCTGGCCAGCATTAGCCCAAACCAAGGTGCGAGCCAAGGCATCGATGCGGGCATAGCTCACCGCCGCAAACATACTACGAGGAATATTTTGTACCAAACTGGTGTTGGTTTGATCAAGAATCATGGCTGGAGTGGCTTGGGTGCCAGCCAAGGCGCGGAGGGTGCTATAGGTGGCGACCATCACTAAGGCAGCAGGCACGCTCTTGCCCGAAACATCGCCAATCATCAGATCAACGGTGTTGCTGCCTTGAGCAATCACACCATAAAAATCGCCTGAGGTTTCACGTTGGGGCAAACAAATCGCGGCAACTTCAAGCCCAGCAACACTAGGTAAATGCTTTGGCAACAGCGCTTGTTGCACATTTCGTGCAATTTGCAACTCGCTCAACATCCGTTCGCGTTCGCTTTGCTCGGTATAGAGTTTGGCGATGCGCTGCGACATAAGATTAAACGTTCGGGTTAAGTCGGTTAATTCATCAGTAACCCGTTGATCATCAGGCAGGGTATGGCCCAAATGGCCGTCGGCAAGTTGCAATGCACCATGTTTCAAGCGCTGAAGTGGCCGATTGACCACAAAAACCGTCGCCAGCCAAGCACAGGCAATCGCCACCAGACTGCCACCAATAATCAATGGCAATAATTGGTTAATTAGCGATTGCTGGGTCAAATCACGCGCCTCAACCGAAAGCGAAGCCTCGACAATCGCAATTACATAGGGCTGACCTTGGGCATCGTTGACCACGATTGGCGCAACCAACCCATAGTACGAGCCAAATTCATCGGCATAGCGCACGGCATGGCGCTTACCATCTTCAAAGGCCGCCCAGTGCTCAGGTGTATCGTAGAAGAAGGGATAGTTGATCCCTGTATTATCAACATCGACCCAATAATACAAACGATGGGTTTTGATATCGCGACGTAAAATGCCGATAAAGCCTACGTTGGCGGCAGTTTGAGCTTGGACCAATTGCTTTTGCAGCGTGGTATAGGCTTCGGTATATAAATCAGCTGGCGCATCAATTTGGCTCAGCAAGGCTGGGTCAATTTCACGGGCAATTAATTCAACTACCCGCGCCAGACGCGTATCCATCTCACGTTGCCAGCGCTGATTGGTTTCGCGATAGAAGCTCAGGCCAGCAAAGACCAGCGTTGCAATAATGATCACTTGGAGCGGCAACAACACTTTGATAATCAGTGGAATACGCACTTTCATTGCTCGCTCCCCAAGCGTTGTGGATTGCTACCATCGGCATTGAAGCGCCAAATGGTATTGTTGTAGGCATCGGCAGCATAAACATGATTGTTGTAAAACGCCAAGCCAAAGACTTGCCAACGCTCAAGATCAGGCGCAAAGGCAGTGATTGGCTGACCATCGTGGGTTAGGCGTTGAATCCGCTGATTGCCCATATCGCCAACATAAATATCGCCCGTCGCTTGATCGAGCGCAATATTGAGTGGGTAGGAAAATTCACCAAGATTGCTGCCATAGCGGCCAATTACCCGCAAAAATTGCAATGAAATTGTATCGCCAGCTTCGTGCAACGAAAATTCTTGAATTCGGCCATTGAACGAATCGACCACATACACATGGCGACGTTCGCGATCAACGACTAAATCGCTGATGCCGCTAAATTGTTCGTTGCCATTACCAAACTCGCCAAAAAATTCAGCCAATTGCTGACCATCACGATGATAGACCACCACCCGATTGGCTTTGTAATTGGCAACCCAAATCCGGTCGGCACTATCAACGGTCACGCCATAGGGTTCGTTGGTTGGCTCATCCATGGCTGGATCATAATCGTTGCCACCGAATTCGCGCACAAACGAACCATCAGGCTCGAAGCTGCGCACCCCATCGTGCACCAGCGTCGCTTCATCATTATAGATAAAATTGCCAATATACAAACGGCCAGAACTATCGCGCCCCAGATCCCAGCCAGAGTGAATATTGCTTGGGCCAACCCCAAAAACCCCAATGCTGGCAGCAATTTGGCCAGTGGAGTTGAGCTGAGCGATGCGATAATTGCCGCGATCGGTCACATAAATTTGTTGATCGCTGGCAACAGCAACGCCATTTGGACGCAGCAAGTGTTGAGGTTGCTGACTACAGCCAGCCAACAACCCCACAAGCAAGAATGAAAGACAGCGACGCATGCATGCTCCAAAGTGCGCTTTAGAACCCAAAACGGCCAAGATTCAATAATGTGCCAATAATGCCCGTTAATCCAGCAAGGCCATAGAGCGCGATCAGCGCAATTGTGCGTGGCTCAAGCTTGAGGCTCTTTTTATAGCTCTGAGTTGGCTTGATTTCAATTCGTTGGCCGCGCCAGTATTGAACTTGCGGGCCACTGCTAAAGAGCCGCGAGCCTTGGCGATTCTGCCAGATTTGCCAAGCAATCCACAGCAGAAAGCCGCAGCCAACCAACATAATTGCCACTCGCGCCACGTTTGGCATGGCCAACACTTGGGTGCGCAGCATAAACAAACCCAGAATTGCAATGATCGCGGGTATCCAAGAACGGTCAAATCTCATAGTTCGCTGGTTTCTTGTAGGTCAAAATAGGGCGGAGCATTGGGATCAAGCTCATTGCTGATCGCTGGCTGAGCCAAGCGCCCATACACTTCGGCCAGCCCATAAAGCGAACGAGCTAAATCGTAGGATAGCTGATCGGGCTTGATACGCCATGCCCAATTGCCACCAGTATAACCAGGCCGATTCATGCGAGCTTCGCTGCCCAGATCAAGTGCATCTTGCATGGGAATGATCACAGTATCAGCCACCGAGGCATATAAGGTGCGAATCATTGTCCAAACTATCGCATCCTCGCTACAATACAAATAGGTGCGGGCACGATGCTGTTCTTCTGGCCCAGCACTAGTGTACCAGCCACGCGAGGTATCGTTATCGTGTGAGCCAGTGTAGGCGACGGTATTTGGCACATAGGTATGCGGCAAGAAGTTCGATTGGAAGGCTCCTGAGGTGAAGGCAAATTGCAAAATTCGCATGCCTGGTAGGGTAAATTGATCGCGCAATTGATACACATCAGGCGTGATCATGCCTAAATCTTCGGCGATCAACGGCAAGCTGCCAAAAGCATGGCTAATCGCTTGGAAGAAATCTGCACCTGGACCACGTCGCCATTCGCCATTGACTGCGGTTTCTTCGCTTGCTGGTACAGCCCAATAGCCAGCAAAGCCCCGGAAGTGATCAACCCGCACGATATCGACGGTGCGCAAACTGGCGCTAATTCGCTGTTGCCACCACTGATAGCCATCTTGGGCCATCACATCCCAACGATAGAGCGGGTTGCCCCAGCGCTGGCCTGTTGCCGAAAAATAATCTGGTGGCACGCCCGCAATATCAACTGGATTGCCATCGGGATGCAGCAAAAACAGGCTACGATTAGCCCAAACATCGGCGCTATCGTGAGCCACAAAAATCGGAATATCGCCAACAATTTTGATATCACGCTCGTTGGCATAATGCTTCAAAGCATCCCATTGGCTAAAAAAGGCCCACTGCAAAAACTTATGGAACTGCACATCATCAGCTAATTTGTTGCCCCACTCGACGACCGCTGCTGGCTCATGCAAGGCAATTGCCTGATCCCACGTCGTCCAGGAAGCGCCGCCATGGGCTGCTTTACAGGCCATAAACAAGGCATAATCGTCGAGCCATGCGTGTTCGGCAACACAAAACGCGCTAAAACCACGATCATCAGCTTGAGCTTTGAAATTTTCAAAGGCGGTGCGCAAAAGTTGCAATTTGGCCGGAATCACCGCACCAAAATCGACAGCTTCGGCAGGCAAATGCGTGAGTTGCGCCAAATCCCATTCGGCTAGCAAATTGATCCGAGCCAAATAATCGGGACTAATCAGCATATGGTTGCCAGCAAACGCCGAAAAACATTGATAGGGTGAATCGCCATAGCCAGTTGGGCCGAGCGGCAAAATTTGCCACAGCCGTGCGCCAGCCGCTTGTAGCCAATCCACAAATTGGTAAGCCTCGCTACCAAGATCGCCAATTCCATAGCGACCATGCAACGAAGTGGGGTGCAGAAGAATCCCCGCAGCACGTTCGAAGGTCATCGAACTACCTCCAACTATCGGTGAGAATCTCGTACAATTTAACGTATGTACTTGGTATGATAGCATAGACAAGCAGGAAGGATGAGGGATTAAGGATGAGGGATGAAAGAGCAAATTACGCAACGAGCAAATGGATATAAGCATCAACTATCAGGATTTTAGGTCAATCAAATAAATCTGTGGCTAAAACAAAAACTTTATGTAATAGGCATAATTATTGGCCCAGCTCGCCACTCAATACTCCCACGAGAGTTTATTTGCAATAGCATCCCCTAACTTGTACCAAGATTGAGGATTGCACACTAGCCCAAGGTTGTATGGTATCATCGAATGCCACATCCTACTAAAACACTACGCTCATTGCCACCAGCGATCATGTGGGTTAGGAGCACGCAATTATGTCCTTCGGAAGTGTTTTTATTGCCATGGAAGAATCCATGAGCGATCAATTGATTGATCAGGCTTTGGTGGAGATTCCAGGTTACCGCAAATTGCCCCTGACCAAACAACAATTGGCTCAACGGGTGCTGATTACCGTTCATGCCTTCGGAATGGATTTGGATGAGGAAGAACCCCATTTCTATCGTACCCACCTCGAAGAAGGTGCTTACCAACGCGCCATACAAGGCCTGCCAATCGACGATTTTGAGCAATTGGTGTTGCTCTGGCATCGCCGTGGCATCGAAATGCTCATGGCTAAATTCGAGCAACCAGCTGAGCATGTTGCGCTCTTACATCAAGCATTAAAGGTCATTCAATCAGGCTTAGCTGGGTTATATCGTGGCTATGATCGAGCACGGATCGGTCAACTTGACCGCCAACAGGCGATTTTAAGCGAATTGGCGCTCCCCATTATTCCAGTCTACAAGCATATTTTGGCGGTTCCGCTGATTGGGGTTATCGATAGCAGCCGTGCGCAACAAATGATCGAGCGCCTGCTCGATGAGATTACCAATCTCAAAGCTCAAATGGTTATTCTCGATCTCACAGGTGTCCCATTAATTGATACTGGCGTGGCCCACCATTTGCTTAAAACCGTGCATTCGGCGCGTTTGCTCGGTGCTCGGGTAATTATTGTGGGGATTCGCGGCGAAATTGCCCAAACCATGGTGCATTTGGGCATCGATCTCAGCGAAATTACGACCCGCGCCAATCTCCAAGCAGGCGTAGAATATGCTCTCGCTTGCACCGGCTTCGCAATTCGCCCGTTATAGCGTGGACAGGGAAGTTGGATTATGGCTAACCAAACGTCGCAGCATGATCATTCTGCTCAATTGAGTGCTTTAGCCGCCCGCGAACGTGAGTTGATCAAACATTTAATCGAACACCCCACGATTAGCAAAAATACCAATCATCAATTTGAGGCCGACCAAACCTTTGGTGAGCGTTTGGCCGATCGGGTAGCGGCGTTTGGTGGTTCTTGGCCATTCCTAATCGGCTTTTCCACGGCTTTGCTCGGTTGGATGCTGCTAAATGGGCTATTCTTGGCCAAACCGTTCGATCCCTATCCATTTATTTTGTTGAATTTGGTGCTATCAAGCGTTGCAGCCTTGCAAGCGCCGATTATTATGATGTCGCAGAGTCGTCAGGCTGCTAAAGATCGGCTTGATGCCAGCCATGATTATGAGATCAATCTCAAGGCCGAACTCGAAATTCAGCGCCTACATAACAAAATTGACCAACTGCGCGAAGCGCAATGGCACGAATTGGTACAACTGCAACAAGAGCAAATTCGCTTGCTCAACCAAATTTTGAGCCAACGCTCTGAATAAGCGCCCAACTCGTTAACTTTCCGGTTATGTTGGCTTGCCATACTGCTCCTATCAATCCCAAAAGGCTTTCAATCCTAGGAGCAAGCAGATGGATGCAGCACTCAGAAAATCGCAACGCCAAGGCAACCTGTTGTTGGTTAGTTTGTGTCTGTTTTTATTGTTAATTGGCATGCATTTGGGCTACCAATTAGCGCATTCTACCCCACAACAGTTTAGTGCCGCCAACTCAGCAATTAAATGTCATTATCTCTGCAAAATGAGCATTAGCGAGTAAAAAATATTTTTTAGCTCAGGTTACAAATTAATATCCACATTTCAAGTCCAATTTAACTGTATTCATATGTGTTTAAACTAAAAATTATTCAGCTTAAGCTTCTCATTCAAACTTCTTGCAGATTTATTCAGTACTTCTAGCCTAATACCACATTAACCATTCGGTACGTCCTAGAAAATGACTAGGCCAAAGGAGCGGTTATTTTAGTTTGGGCTGCTACAAAAGTACTTGACTAGAAGTACTAACGCTTATTCCACAGAAGTACGGTAAATAGTTAACGTTTTGGTTGATTGTGTTAATTGCTTTTTTAATAAAAAATAAAGATATAAATTATTGATTTGGTTCAGTGAGCATCAGCATTACAATCAAGCAGCACACTCGCGAGCCTTCAGCCATTGCGAGAGGTTTGTATGTCAGGTAGCACGATCCAGTTTCCACAAAAATTCCAAGGTATTTTCAAGCGTTCTCAAGCCAGCTTCGCCCCTCATCTCCAAGCCGCCCGTAAGTTACTCAATAGTCTAAATATTCCAGCGCCGTTGCAACATGTCTGGGATTATGTGGTCGTGGACAATCCACAGCCATCGTTCATTCTGCTGCCATTGCTCTATTTAAGTTTGGCCGAGCAGTTGGGTGGCATAACGCCAGCCCATCAACGAGCGCTACCAGTAATTATGTTGACAATGGAAGCGGTTGCAGTGATGGATGATACTGTCGATATTTCGAGTCGGCGTTCTGAGCGAGCGACCGTACCCGCCCGCTTTGGTGTAACTCAAGCCACGCCAATTGCCACTAGCCTAACCGCAACCATCGCTGAATTGGCGGTCGAAATTGACCCACGCTTGGTGCAGCCAACCATGAATTTTCTGCGCGAATTAGGCGCTTTGCAAATTTGGGAAGTTGAACATAGCTATCCCGATCAGGCTGAATGGGATGCATGGATGCAGCAGCGCTATCGCCAAGGCCAAATTGCCACCGAATTTGCGCTTAATTTAGCCCTGATGTACCATCGCCAAGCGCCATTTCCTGCTACTCCTGCCTATTTCTTTGCCCAAATAATGCAAGATGTTGATGATGTGGTGGGCCTTTTAGAGCAACGCGTACAATTCGGCGAGGGCTGTGATCTTCAGCGCGGTCGGGTTATTGCCCCGCTCGCTGATGCGTGTGATAATAATATTCAGCTAGCTAGCTTAATCAGCCAGCTTTGGCGTAAAAAACAAGCCTTGTTGGCCGAATCCAATCAAACAACCTTCCAACAACTCAACCAACATGTGCTCGAAGCCGGATTAGCCACAACCCTTGATCGCTTGACCCAGATTGCCATAGCCTGCGAAGAACAAACGCCTCCAGCGCTGCAAGCGTGGATGTACGACGTGATTTGCACATTTATGGCTCGCCTCAGCGGCGTTGGCCTAGCGCAAGCCCAAACAGCCTAGTGCCATGGTTTGCCCACTGATGGCTTACAATCGTGATAGTCGCGGCTATCAGTGGAGCAATCATGAAGGATGTATGGGGCAATTTATCGCAATCATGGTTCAACGCCTATCAACGCATCGGCCAACAACTCGATCCATTGCCGTGGATTACTTGGCTAATTGCATGTTTTAGCATTGGTGTCGGCGCATTAGGCTTGGCTGGCCTCGATCAAGCTGCACCCAAGTTGTTAATTTGGATCGATTTTGGCTTGGCGCTCTATCTGTTTTGGCTAGGTTGGGTAGTCTATCGTCGCCCAAATTTGGCCTGGCCGCGCTGGCTGATTGTGCTCAGTATGACTTCAACTTGTTTGATCGCCCTCAGCATTGTCGAGCTTGAAAGCGCGGCGGTGGTTTTGGTAACTGTGCCAATTCTCTTGACCATTATCGCCACTGGTCGTTTATGGCCGATCGTTAGTTATCCAGCGTTTATGCTGATTGCGGCGTTGGTTCACCCCGCAGGCTGGAGTTTGTTTAACCCAGCCGTAATTGTCTTTAATTTGTTGTTGTTTTTGACGATGTGGCAATTGCGTAGCTCGGCCAGCAGAGCCACCCAAATTCAGGTGCTGGCCAAAGCCCAGCTTGAGCAAGAACAACAAGCGCGTCAATTTATTCGCTTTTTTCAGCATGAATTACGCGGCTATAGCAGTGGCTTAGAAGGTTTAGTGCCAATTTTTGAGCGTTTTTTGGCCAACGCGCCGCAGCAAAATGCTGGCATTAGCAGCAACGAAGCTTTGAATGCGCTAGCCACCACAACCCAACATCTTAAGCAATTAACTACTCAATTATTGATTTTGACTCGCGATGGGGTTTTGCAAGCTCAGCAATTACAAACCCTCAACTTAGCCGAGTTATTGCAACAAATCGTCAACGAAGTTCGCACCTCGCATCAGCTTGATCCTGAGCATCTGCGTTTGAGTTTATGTAAACAGCAGCCAGTCTTGATTAAAGGTAATGATTTATTTATTACTTTAGCCTTACGGACAATTATTCAAAATTCAATTGAGGCTAATCCAGGCTCTAGCGATGGGCAACAGATTAGCCTTGAGTGCTGTACCAACAACGAGATGGCGGTGATTAGCATCAGCGATCAAGGCATGGGCTACCCCAAAGAATTGCTGCAACGCCTCGCGACCAATCAGATTCCGGCGGTGCTAGGCTGGAGCGGCAAGCTCGGCGGCAATGGCTTAGGTTTGGCATTAATTATGCAGGTTGCGCGATTGCATCAAGGATCAGTTAGTTTTGAAAATCAGGCTCAAGGCGGCGCACGCACCAGTTTGGCTTTGCCACGAATTTAGGCGATGAGCTGATTGGTAGCCCATGGCACGGGCAAGCCCACACACGTCCAGCCTGCGCCATGCAAGCGTTGTTGATAGATCCATTCAATTGCTTGGGCAACTTCGTTTTGGGCTAAATGTTTGCTGATAAAGCCATCGAAGCCAACCGAGCGAAACAACGTATCAACATCTTCATAGGCGCTCCAGCCAATGAGCAAAGCCTCGGGATGCAAGGCTGGGTGCAACGTGCGACTAGTCCGCAAGCGATAAATAATGTGCAGCGGAGTGCGCCCAACCATAGCATAATCGACCACCATCAAACGAATACTTTGGGCGGGATATAAATCGAGTTGGCGTTCGAGATCGCCGACAGAGCCAACCCGATCGCACCCATAGCTTAAATTGCGCAACAAACTCAAACGTTGGTCGGCGATCGCTGCTTGGAGGCCTAAGGCAGCGGCTGGTTGATCATCAACAATTACCACATATGGTTGATTTGTAAGCTGCATACTGCTTTCCTTTCGCGCCATTTTTATCAGCTTTGCAAGGTCAAAACAGGCTTTTTCATCGTGGCTTGTGGCTGTGATCTCCCTTGTTCGCTTGATTATACTGTGATTCAATTACAAAAACTACCGTCAATAGTCTGAGTAGTTAAAGGTAGTTGAGCATAGCAAATTCTTGCAGCAAGCTCCTTTTAGCCTAAACCAAAGTTCAGTCGTAAAACCGATGCCTCGCCCCGCCAACGACCTATAATCAAGCAACAATCACAATCGTAGCCTTGTAGAAGGGTCGTTATGAGCAGTGAAAATCCAATTTATCCAGTGGTAACAGGTCAACAAATTTATTTTGCGACCTTGCGCCATGAGCATGTTCCATTGTATGTACGTTGGTTTAGCGACCTTGGGATGACCGCCAATCTGGGAGCAATCGGGTTTGCGGCCACGCTCGAAGATGAAGAATCGTGGTATCAACAAGCTTCGCGCCAAAACGCCGAACGGATCACCTTTGCCATCCATATCAAAGAAACCGATCAGCCGATTGGTAACATTAGCTTGTTTGAAATCAATCATCGTCGCCAAAGCGCGGCCTTGGGCATCTTGATTGGCGAAGCAAGCCAACGTAGCAAGGGCTATGGCACCGAGGCTGTGCGCTTGATGGCTGAATATGGCTTTTTCTTCTTGAATTTGTACAACATCAAGCTTTGGTATTACGGCTACAATGCGCGGGCTGGCCGCGCCTACGAACGAGCTGGCTTTCGCGAGGCAGGGCGAGTGCGCGGAGCGATTCCCTTGGGCAATCAGCGCTACGACGAAATTTTGATGGATATTGTGCGAGACGACGTTGATTTGCGAACTATGAGTATGCTTGTCCCAGGAGCAAATCATGACTAAGGTTTGGCAGCCCAAGCCTGCGCTGCTGTATCATCTCAGCGAAGATGCCACCATTAGTCAATTTGCGCCACGTCCGCATCCGCGTAAGCCCGAGCACCCACCAATTGTTTGGGCAATTCAAGGCAATCTTGTGGCAAATTATTTATTGCCACGAGATTGCCCACGGATCTGCATGCGCTACGATCAGCAGACCAGCCCCGACGATCAAGCTCGCTTTTTTGGCTTCAGCAAGGCCCAGACAATCATCGCGGTCGAACATGCTTGGCTTGATCGAATTCGCGCGACGACACTGTATGCCTATGCGTTTGAGCGAGACCATTTTGAGCTTGCGGATGCAGCCGCAGGCTATTGGATTAGCGTTCGCCACGTTGCACCAATCGCCATGCATCCAATTAATGATCTGTTGGGGCAGCTGGTGGGTCTAGGGGTTGAATTGCACGTCATGCCCAATTTATGGCGCTTGCATAGTGCTGTTGCCCAATCGAGCCTACAATTTTCGATGATTCGCATGCGCAATGCCACGGCACGTAGCGAATAGGTCACCATGGGTAGTGCTTCCTCCCCCCAGCGGTTGCGCACGGCATGCTATAATGGGCGCGTTGTCAGCCATAAGGAGCATTCTCAATGATTGACCGTATTGCAGAATTATTAGGCGATGAAGCATCGTCACTCTTAGAACATCAATCGAAAACGATTAGCAAAGATTTGATCCATCAACCAGGGCCAGATTTTGTTGATCGGGTCTGGACTGCCTCAGATCGCAGTATTCCAGTATTGCGCAGCTTGCAAAGCCTCTATGGCACAGGCCGCTTGGCCAACACTGGCTACCTTTCAATCTTGCCAGTTGACCAAGGCATCGAACACTCCGCTGGTGCTTCATTTGCTCCTAACCCTGCCTATTTCGACCCCGAAAATATTGTAAAACTTGGCATTGAAGGTGGCTGTAACGCCGTTGCTTCAACCTTTGGGGTGCTAGGTTCAGTTGCCCGTAAATATGCCCATAAAATTCCGTTTGTGGTCAAAATCAACCACAACGAATTCTTATCATATCCCAACAAGTTTGACCAAATCTTGTTTGGCACAATTAAAGAAGCCCAAGAAATGGGCGCGGTAGCAGTTGGCGCAACGATCTACTTTGGTTCAGCCGAATCAGGCCGCCAGATTGTTGAAGTTGCCCAAGCTTTCAAGATGGCCCACGAGTTGGGCATGGCCACGATTCTGTGGTGCTACTTGCGCAACAACGCCTTCAAGAACAGCACCACCGATTTCCATGTTTCAGCCGACTTGACCGGCCAAGCCAATCACTTGGGCGTAACGATCGAAGCCGACATCATCAAGCAAAAACTACCTGAAACCAACGGCGGCTACAACGCAGTTACCTCAAAAGACAACCCATATGGCAAAACCGACAAGCGCATTTATAGCGAATTGACCAGCGATCATCCAATCGACTTGGTGCGCTATCAAGTTGCCAACTGCTACATGGGCCGCGCCAGCTTGATCAACTCAGGTGGTGCATCGAGCGGCGAAAGCGACACCGCCGAAGCAGTACGCACCGCCGTGATCAACAAGCGTGGTGGTGGCGCAGGCTTGATCTCAGGCCGCAAAGCCTTCCAACGCCCAATGGCCGAAGGCGCTGCCTTGTTGCAAGCCATCCAAGATGTTTACCTGTGCGAAGACGTTACCATCGCCTAAACATCGCGCAATCAGCCAAATCAAGCGAGTGCATAGCCTAGCTATGCGCTCGTTTTCAGTGGAGCACAATTATGGCATCCTATGATTATCGCACTCGACGCGGGGTTGACCCAATTAGTTGGCAGCGTTTCGAGGAACTAACCCGCCAGCTTGCCGTGCAAATTGCCCCGTGGGGACCAGAACTCGTCTTGGGGATCGCGCGTGGGGGCTTGTTTCCGGCTACCTTGCTTTCGTATGCCCTGCGCCGCGAACTTTACCCAATTCGCTTAACTCGCCGTTTTGAAGATCAAGTCGTGCGGCGAGATCCATCGTGGTTGGTTAAGCCACCCGAAAAAGTGCGCAATCGGCGGGTGCTGATCGTCGATGAGATGGCTGATTCAGGCCAAACTTTGTTGGTCGCGGCGCTAGTGGTGCGTGATATGGGTGCTGCCGATGTCAAAACGGTTGCGCTCTACGCCCATACCTGGGCTAATCCACGGCCAGATTATGTCGGATTGTTATCAGATCAGCTGATTATGAACCCGTGGGATCGCGAAATTTTGCAGGATGGCCATTTCGTCCAGCACCCTGAATATACCGCAGCAATTCGTGCGCAGGATGATGAACAACCATCGGAACAACCATAAAACTATAGTAAAGTAGGACTGTTGCGCTATAGGCAATAACGACAAAATCTACTACATTGCAGCATAGTCGTTAACTTTTTTAAGGATACGCACATATGCGGGCATTGGTTGTTAGCAGTTTAAGCATTTGCTTTACCATGCTCTTAGTGGTTGCCCTCTTAACCGCGCAATCATTAGCTGGGGTAGAGCAAGCCCAAGCACAAACTATCGGGGCGCAACAAGCCGCACAAACATTTCAGCATCAGATGCAGCAAACGGCGGTTAATCTGGCCTTCTATCGCCTAATTGATTATGGGGCTAGTAGCATTCAATCCGCCGCCTCAATCAAATCAATTTACATTCCAGACCATATTTTAGGGCGCTATCAACTGACCATGCAACGCTAACCAGCTTGTATTCAGCGCCCATTCCGTTTCCTGCTCCCACGATGGTTGGGAGCAGGCGTTAGTCAGCTTGCAAACGCTCAAAATAGGCCTGCATCGCTTCGTTGTGCAAGGGAAACGCCAACACTTGCTGAGCATCAATCACCACTAAGGCTTCGGTTTCGCTGCGATCAAAGTCAGTTGGAATATTACTACGACTGATTGGCTCGGCCAAGCCAAAAATCAAAATCATGCCATCAGGCGTGCTGCGCGTCCACCAATCGCGAATACTGTGTTGATCAAGCTGAATATTGGTTTCCTCGAAGACTTCACGTACTCCGGCTGCTTGCCAACTTTCATCGAAATTAACAAAGCCGCCAGGCAAGGCCAATTGACCTTTGCGCGGCTCGATCGCCCGCCGCACGGTTAATAAACCACGTTCAACAGGCAATAAAATCACACTAACCGGAATTGGGTTGCGATAGGTTGAATTACCACATGTGCTACAAACGCGCGGAAACCCTTGCGCCGCCCCAAATGCTGCCCCACACCAATGACAATGCTGAAACGCTGGCATGCAATCACCCTCATCAAATGCAGAATTTGAGGTTTAGCTTAACTGAGCCACGCTAAAAAAACAACAGCGTATCGTCACTGATACGCTGCTACAATCACCCATCATGGCCTAGTTCATTACAATAAGGCTGCTCCATGGTCAACCAAAATCGACTGAATGCGCCCACGGGCGGTAGCAGGATCGTGAAGTTGGGCAACAGGCACTTCTAACCGGAAATGACAGCCATCACGCACATGTTCATCTGGATGCCAATAGATCCGCGTAATATTCAGGCTGGTGCGAATTGTGCGCATTGCACGCCATAAAATCGGGACGGTCGCTTCCACTGGTACTACAATAAATGCACTCGAATCAACGGCCATGCCGAACCTCCTTTGGGTAGAATCACCCGTGTGGTATAGGACAGATGTTTTGGCGATTGTAACGACGCAGTGTAGCAAGCTTTGACCAAGATTTCAAGTCCCTTGATCACGCATTTGGGTGATTAACGGGTGGTACTTAATCACCCATTGATAGTATAGCTATCTACCCATATTAATCAAGATTAATTTTTACAATTTCAGACTTATTCTCGCTCATTACTCAAACAAACGCTCATCTGTTCGTCAATATCTGCCAGTTGTTGGCCTTGATCAAGGCTCAAACGCCAAATTTCTTGCACACACTGCCAGCCTTGAGCTTGATAGAAGCGTTTGGCGCGTTGATTACTGGCGGTTACATACAACTGCATTCGTTGATAACCCTGTTGGCTGGCCCATGCTTGGGCTAGGTTAAGCAAGCGTTGCGCCACGCCCTGCCCTCGAACATCGTGCACAACATACAATGCCAGTAACTCAGCCCAATTGCGATGCTTAAATAATGCTGACCCCTGCTGACCGGCCAGCATCAACAAACCAATTGGCTTCGCGCCATACCAAGCCAGCATGGTTATACCACGTTGATTCAGCGCTTGATCGATCAAAAATGTCTGTAAGGCCTCGCGCCAATCTGACGACAAGCTAAAGTATGGATCAAGCGATGTGTTATAGTGGTGTAATCCTTCAAACAGTTGTGCAACCGCCCATTCCTCATGAGCTTGCGCTGGGCGAATTTCAAAAGCAATTGTCATAGCGTTTTAGGTATCCTTATGCCTGCAAACAATCCTTGTTGGTTCTACTGATCGTGCTTTGTTTTTGGATGCTTACCTGCATGCAGCAAAAAGTAGGCCATTCCAGTTTGGAATGGCCTAGAATAATACCAGTAATCGCTATGTCAGCGGGTTACAAAACTCCAAATCGTGCCATCCCAGCCATAGGCCGCACCATCCAAGGCTGGGCAAGCATGGCCAAGGTAGCGATCAAGCGTGCTTTGCCAAAAGCTTAATCCTGCTCGATTGCTCGCTAAACAGCGAATTTCCCACATCGCTGGAAAGCGATCAAACAAGCGCCACGCTGTTTGGCGCGCCAAGCCTTGACCACGCGCATGTGGCTCGACGTAAAATTCAGCAATCGCCAGCGTCGTTTGCGGCAGCAAGGCATAGCGATTCAGCAGCACAAAGCCAATCCGCTGCTCAGTCTGCTCAATCCACAATGGCACACGCTCAGGATCTTCCCAATAGCTGCACAAATAGGGATATTCGCTACCTGCCGTCGGATCAAGCTCGGACAGATACTCGGCGAGTAGCACGGCTAATTGGGCTTGTTGCTCAACCACAATTGGCCGTAGTTGAATTGATTGCATACAATTCCTTAGGCTAAATTCCAAGTTGCAGCGCTGAAGTTGCAACGATTCTGCTGTTAATCTGCTACACCTCCCACCCCAAATGGCGGTATGCTAGCAATGGGTCAAGCAAAACACATACCCAGTGCGTGCTTACCCAAGCATTGTACCCATATCATGTGTTGGAGGAAACTCAATGATCGTTAATCGGCTGCTCCTTGGAGCCTTACTCGCTTGCCTGCTGATTGGCTGTGGGCGAACTGCCCTACCCGCACAAACTGGCAATCAAGACCACATCTGGCCAACCCTCCCACCGCATATTCCTATGATTGAAGAATTTGGTCGTCATGTCGATTGGGACATTCGCCCATCAACCGATCCATCACGCATCGCCATTACCATTACCCTCTATCACTCCTTGTGGTTTGAGCATGTGACGGCAGTTATTAGCACAGGCCAGCAGATCGATACCCAATTGCAACCGCTTGCCAAAACATCAATTGAGCAGTTTATACCATTTGTGATTGAACTCTCAGTTGATCGGACACGCTTGCAGCCTGATAACGAAATCACGATTGTATTGAATGGTCAATCCAGCGAACCAATGATGAACCAAGTCAAACTACGTCATTACATATCTCTGGATAATAGTGAATATGTATTAACTTCAAGCCCGTTACATCAACCAAAAGTTGAAGAGTTTTTAGAATCCTTTGATCTTGATGAATATCAGCTATCCACCAATCCCCAGCATCAACCTACGCCCACAATCTATATGATGGAGACGCTTGATCCGGCAATTCCTACCCCTCAAAATTAATATAATCGGGCTTGCACTTCGGCGGCCAGCTGCGGCGGATCGCTCATGGTGATGCTGATGGTTGGCGTGCGATGCCAGTTGGCACAATCGCGCAGCATCACGGCCAAAGCGTCGTACAAGGCTTCGCTTAGATCGATGTGTGGCTCCAAATGCAACGCATGCACTCGAAAAATCCCGGCGCTGCGTTCAGCCTTGGCATCAATCCGCCCAATCAAACGATCGTTCCAGAGAATTGGCAAGGTAAAATAGCCATAGCGCCGCTTGGGGGCTGGGGTATAGCATTCGATCCAATAATCAAACTGCCAAAAATCCCTTGTTCGTTGGCGATCCCAAATTAAGTTGTCGAAGGGCGAAAGCATAGTAGTCAGGCTGGGCGTGGGCGTGTGCTCCAACAAATGGCGTTGTTCATGATGAATATAGGCTGGGGTCTTCCAACCTTCCACCTGCACCTCGATCGCCTTGCCTTCTGCCGCCCAGGTTTGCAGCCGTTCTTTGATGCCAACTCGTTTTTGGCGAAAGTAATCGGGCAGATGCCGTTCAGTGGCAATCCCCATCGAGCGCAAGCCACGCTCGCTCAATTGCTCGGCGGCGGCCTCAAAACTAAGCACATCACGATCATCCCAATTGGGCATAACTCGCTCGGTTAGTTCATAAACCCGTTGAAATTTTTCGCGGCGCACAATCATCAATTCGCCCATACCCCAGAGGATATCGAGCGCCGATTTGGCTGGTTTCCAATTCCACCAGCCACCGCCAGCATGATCGGCTGGAGCTTCAAAATCGGCTGAGCGCAACGGGCCACGCTCACGAATCATCGCAAGCACGCCATCAGTCACCGCCTTATTTTCCTCGAGCCAACGCCGCGACCGATGCCAATCCTGGATATAGCGCAACATCGCCGGACGCAGCAAGGGAAATAATTCAATCGGCAAGAACGAGGCTGCGTGGGCCCAATATTCAAATAATTGACCAGCTGGATATTGCAACTGGTCAAACCAAGCTGGATCATAATCGCCCAAACGGCTCCAAAGCACAAAGTAGGGCGCACGCGCCACCACATTGATCGTATCGATTTGGACAATTTGCATGCGCTGGACGGTTTGTTGCAAGGTGGTTTGATCAACCTTGGCCGGACGATGATCTAAGCCTTGGGCCGCAATCGCAATCGCCCGCGCTTGATCAAGTGAGATAGTGCGAGTCATGAAGCATCCTTAATTCAAATCCAAATAGGCCTAGCAACGCTACGCCGTTTGCACTTCGAGCATCGATTAATTGGCTTGCAGGCTGGCCAGATCGATCACAAAGCGATATTTGACATCGCTTTTGAGCATGCGCTCGTAGGCTTGGTCGATTTGAGTCACATCTATTAATTCGATATCCGCCAATACATTATGTTCAGCACAGAAATCTAACATTTCCTGAGTTTCGGCGATACCACCAATCAACGAGCCAGTTAATTGGCGACGGCGAAAAATCAAATCGGGGTAACTGGGGGTTGGATGGGGATTTTCGGGCACGCCCACGAGGCAGAGCGTACCATCACGTTTCAACAAACTTAAATAATCATCAAGATTATGCGCGGCAGAAACTGTATTCAGAATAAAATCGAAGCTGTTGCGTTGGCTGCGCATGCCCGCAGCATCTTTGGAGATCACCACTGAAGCGCCCAAACGCTCAGCATCAGCAGCTTTATGCGGCGAGGTGGTGAATAAAACCACTTCAGCACCCATGGCTTTGGCAATTTTCACCCCAATATGACCTAAACCACCTAAGCCAACCACACCAACTTTTTGGCCGGGCTGAACCTTCCAATGGCGCAATGGCGAGTAGGTAGTGATGCCAGCACACAGCAATGGCGCAACCCGCGCTAAATCCAAATGCTCGGCAATCCGCAAGACAAAATGCTGATCAACCACAATTTGGCTGGAATAGCCGCCATAGGTCACGCCGCCCGTGTGCAGATCGGGGCTATTGTAGGTATAGGTGGTTTTGGAGCAGAATTGTTCTTGACCATCGCGGCAATCGAAACATTCGCCACACGAATCGACCATACAGCCAACTCCAACTGCATCGCCAACGCTAAATTTTTGCACGTCAGCGCCGACTGCCACTACTCGTCCAACAATTTCGTGGCCAGGCACAATCGGATAGACCGTGCCATCCCACTCGCTACGGGCTTGATGTAAATCGGAATGGCAAATGCCACAGTATAAAATTTCAATTTGAACATCGGTGGCAGTTAAATCGCGGCGCTCGAATTGGAAGGGGGCAAACGGAGCATCGGCGCTAAAAGCAGCATATCCTTTGGTCGTTAGCATGGGCTTCCTCCTACAACAAAACATATGTGCAGTTTACCCAAAAAACGTTAACCATGCATGTGACCTAAGGCTTATTTTTGCAACCACACAATCGTCAGATCATCGACGGGGCTGCGATCTTGCATAAAATTGCTAATTTGCTTGAATAAATAATTATGATATGGCTCGATCGCGGGCCATTGGCGATAGCCTGCCAGAATTGTTTCGAGCAACTCGAAGCCTAGCATTTGATTAGCCGGATTACGCGCTTCAACCACACCATCGCTGACAAATACCACATGATCATCTGGTTTAAGCTGAATCATACGTTCTTGATATTGAATATCGGGGCGCGAACCAATCGGCAAACCAACCACATCAATTTCTTCAAGCGTGCCAGCTCGCAGCAAATAGGGCATAACCATCCCGGCATTAGCCAGATGTAAGGTTTCAGTCGCTTGATCATAAATTGCATACAGAATTGCCGCATTCATATGATTGGCTTTGAGCCGATCGATCAACAAGCTGTTGAGGGTTTGTAATAAGACTGCTGGCTGACTGCCTTCGCGTGCCCGTTCTTCCAAGGTACTTGAAACCAGCGCCATCATCAAGGCAGCGCCAACGCCCTTGCCCGAAATATCGCCGATTGCTACCCCAACCCGACCATGGCCCAAATCGACAAAGCTATAGAAATCGCCGCCAACTTCAGCCGAAGGCAATGAATGGGCATTCGCCCGTAGCAGATCAGGCTCCCATGGCGGGCGCTGCGAGAGCAAGCCAAGCTGAATATCATGGGCTAAAGTCAGGCCTTGTTGCAGATAATCGTTTTTCTCTTGCAGTTGATCGGTTACTTGGACTAATTGCTGATAGGCCAAGCGTAATTCGTTGGTGCGCAGGGCAACTTGCTCTTCGAGTTGCTCGCGATTGGTACGCAGTTGCTCGGTCATACGGGTAAAACTACGAATTAACAAGCCCAATTCATCATCACGCGAGGGCAAATCGGCAGTTTGCAAATTGCCTTCGGCTACATGGGCAGCAGCCTCGGTTAATTGAGCAATCGGCAACACCACCCGTCGCATCAAACTCAAGACCGCCAAGACCGCCAAAGCCTCTAAAACCAAACCAATCGCCATAATAATGATACTTAGTTCGCGGGCGGGAGCAAAAGCCTCAGTTTGGCTGACCTCGCTGAGCAAAATCAGATCGCGACCTTCGAGCCAGCGATAGACCCCAACTACATCATCGCCAGCATAATTTTGATATTTGGCGTTGCCATTTTGCTTGGCGAGCGCTTGCTGAATGCCATATGAATCAACCACGATTGGCATGCCTGGTCGGCCAAAGCGTTTACTTGAAACAAAACGCTGCTTACTATCGACCAAATAGGTTTCACTGCTGCGACCTAAGCCAACCCGTTGCACCAAAATATCATCAAGCCGCGAGAGATTAATGTGAGCTGCCAACACTGCATAGACATTATTATCTTGGTCAAACAACGGGCTAGCAATCGTCATGGTTGGAATATCTAAATCATTGGGATAGATATTCTCGATATACAAGCCAAATTGACCAACATTAACATATTCAACGCCACTAACAATGCTGCCCTCATGCAGTGGATCAGTTGAGAAAATCACCCGCCCAACTTGGTTGAGTACAAAAATTTCATCAAATTTGGTTTGATTTTTGACGACTGAACGCATGTAGGTCGAGAGGGTATCGTAGGCAGTATTGGCTTCGGGGCTGACTAATTTAGAGTTGGCCAGCATATTGGCATTCGTTCGCACCAATGGCAAGCCAGCTAATAATTGCACTTCCTTACGCTGATCGTCGATCCAGCGCTCAATTTCTTGCTCTTTGAGTGAGGTTGCAATGCTCAGGCGTTCAACGACCGATTGCTCAATCGCACCTTGCCCAAGCCAATAGGCTGTGAAGCCCAAAAGACTTACAGCCAAGGTGGCTACCAAACAAAACATTGCCACTAAGCGGGCAACTAAGCTGCGTTTAATTAAGCGCAGCACTCTAAACCTCGCGCAACATAGCTAGATTGTTCATCGGCCCCCATTGTACCAGCAATTTGATCCACGAAGGACACGAAGCGCACGAAGCATGAAACCGCGAAGGACGCGAAGTTATTGAGCCACAAATTTCACTAAGGGCAGTTTTAGCCACAGATTATCACAGATTTTGATGATTATGCAGCTGTTCCCTCTGTACTTACTAGATTCTCGCTGCTCATTCTGCCCCCTCGCCCCTGAATCCTGACCCCTATGTTCTTTTTGCCTTTTGCCTTGTTAACAACTTGCTCATCAAAAGCGGTTGACGCTACTAGGTAACTCAAGTAAGATTCATTCGCGGTCGGCATAGGCCGTACACCACTATCCACGGGAGATCTTTATGGATTTTAGCAGTTTGGCGTGGCTTGCGGTTATTCCCGCTTTAGGCTTTTTAGTTGTTGTTCATGAATTGGGCCACTATTGGGTTGGCCGCAAAATGGGCATTAAGATCGAAGAATTTGGCATTGGGTTACCGCCACGCGCCAAAGTGTTGTTCGTGCGCAAGGGAATTCCATTTACGCTTAACTGGCTGCCCCTCGGCGGCTTTGTGCGGTTTGCAGGCGAAGAAGGTGGCTTCGACGACCCCGATAGCCTAGCTTCGGCCTCGCCAGGTCGCCGGATTCCGGTGATGGCAGCTGGGGTGATCGCCAATGTGATTACCGCGATCATTATGTTTGCGATCATTTTTGCAATTTGGGGCTACCCCAACCTTGATAAGGTCATGGTTGCATCAACCGATGAATTTGCCTCAAACGCTGGGTTTCAGGTTGAAGATGTGTTTGTATCGATCAATGGTTCACCGATTAGCGCCGATGAACAGGTACGGCGGTTGGTTGAAACCAGCGGTGGTGAGCCATTAACCGTGATTGTGCAACGGGCTGGCGCTGAACAAAGCTTGACTGTCACCCCCCAATACAGCGAAGAAGCACAGCGCTATCGTTTTGGGGTTGGCTTGGGCAATCCACGCGAATCAGTTAATATTTTCCAAGCGATCATCAACGGGTTTACCTATAGTTTTCGGCTATTAGGTGAAATGTTTATCGGTTTTGCCATGCTGATCGGCGGTTTGCTGGGCACGAATGCGGCTCCTGAAGGCGGCTTAGCTGGCCCAGTTGGCATCGCTCGCTTGACAGGGCAGGTTGCTCGCTCGGGCTTGCGCGATTATCTTAATTTTACGGCCTTGCTCAGCCTGAATTTGGCTTTGATCAACATTTTGCCAATTCCAGCGCTTGATGGGAGTCGGATTATTTTTGCCTTGATCGAAGCCATTCGCCGCAAGAAGATTCCACCTGAGCGCGAAGCAGTTGTGCATGCTGTGGGGATGATGATGTTGCTTGGTTTGATGCTGTTAATTACAGTTTCCGACGTGCGCAATATCATAAGTGGTGAGCCAGCGATCACGATGCCGCCAACCCCAACGCCAATCGTTAGACCATAAAATTATGGCCGAGCGTAAGCCAATTATCCGCGCCAGCGAGCTTGGCGAATATGATTTTTGTGCCCGAGCTTGGTGGCTACGCCGTGAGTGTGGCTGGGAAGGGCGTTTTCCCGAACATTTAGCCCAAGGCGAAACGGCGCATCAACGCCATGGCCAAGATTTGCAGCAAAGCCAGTGGTTACGCACCGTAGCCATTGGCTTGTTGCTGCTAGCCGCCTTGGCCTTGGTGTTGGCATGATTTGGCTAGCACTTGCTTTGGGCTTAATTGCGCTTTGGTTCTGGCGACGGAGCAACCAACTGCGGGCTAGCACCGGCCTGCCTTGGCGCACCGTGGTTTATCACGATACTGCTCGCCGTGAATTAACCAAAGCGTTATTTTCAGCCCGTTATCAATTAACTGGCAAGCCCGATTATGTCTTGGCCGATGGCAAGGCCTTGATTCCGGTTGAGGTCAAGCCGCAGCGCCAAGCAACCAGCCCACGCCAAGGCGATATTTTACAGTTGGCAGCCTATTGTTTGTTGTTGGAAGAAGCAACTGGCGTGGCTCCGCGCTATGGTTTGTTGCGCTACGCTCAGCATACCTTCCAAGTCGATTGGACGGATCAGCTGTATCAGGCTTTGCTGGAAACGCTCGACGCGATGCGCGACGAGCTTGAGTTAAATGATGTTGAACGTTCGCATGAACAACCTTGGCGTTGTCGCGCCTGTGGATTTGGCGACCGCTGCACAGATGCGCTAGAATATGACTAGCACATCCCAAGCTTTTGATAATGACGTTGCTAGCAAGCGTTGTGACAGACTATGAAATTTAAAATTCGCCAACATCCACGCATGAAAGATATTTGTGTCGGTGATGAGGTTGTGTGGAATCCCCAATTGCTCTATGCCAATGTCGAGGAAATTTTTCCGGCAGCGGTCTGTGTTAAGTTGGCGATTCTGCGCACCGAGCCAACACCCAAATTGGAGCTACACTCACAGCTTTGGCGGGCTGACGATATTGAAAATCTCAGTGTTTGTCGTTGCTGTGGCTCACGTGAAAATCTGGTCACGCCCTGTCATACAGGCGTGCCCTTTCGGTTGTGCCAACATTGTTACACCTGCCACATTGAGGAGTCTCTGGCATGAGCCAACGTATTTTCCGCTTGCAAGTAACTAAGGATCAGCTTGGTTTTGCGGCGGCGCATTTTATTACCATGCGCGGCAAATGTGAGCGGCTGCATGGCCATAATTATCGCGTAACGGTCGAAGTAGAGGGCTTTTTATGCGAAGATCAATATGTGGTAGATTTTGGGGTGTTGAAAAAACACGCCGCTGAAATTGCCCGCACGCTTGATCATCGGGTATTGTTGGCCGCCGAGAATCCTAAAATCGAATATAGCCAAAACGAGCAGCATTTGACAGTGCGCTATGAAGATAAATATTATGTCTTCCCAATTGCCGAAGTGATTATGCTGCCAATTCAAAATACCACGGCTGAATTGTTGGCAACCTATTTTTGTGCTGAGTTGTGCGAACGTCTGCGCCAAGATGGCGTTGATACGCTCAAAATGGTTGGGGTTTGGGTTTCCGAAGGGCCAGGTCAGCAAGCCTTCGCCAGCCGCGAATGGGTTCAAAGCTCATGCTGAGGTATACGCTATGGATGGAATGAGCGCTCTGGTGGTGATTATCGGGGCAGTTGGGTTAATTACCCTCTTGATTATGCGCACCAAAACCTATCGCGAACGCTTGCGCTTTCAGGCGCGGGCGATGGATCGCCATGTGCGAACCACCAATATTCGCGATGATGTGCGCCAAGATATTTTAGACCTTTTGATTCGTGGCGATCGCTTGGCCGCCATCCAATATGCCCACGAACAAACCCACCTCGATTTGTTAGAAGCGCGAACCTTGGTTGATGATATTGAAAAAGCGTTGAAAAAACACGACCAAACCCAAGGAGCCAGCAACGATGGCCATTGATCTTGCACCCCACAACCCCTATGGTTTAACCGTGCGCAGCGCCGTGCTTGGGCGCTGTGGCGGTTTTGGGGCGGGCACAGATCGCTTGGCAAATCTCGATAATCTTGGGGCAATTATCACTGATCCGTTGGGCACACGCGATCAAGCGATTCAATTAATGCCAACTACAGGCGGATTGCTGTATCGTTCATCAACCCGCACCTGGCGACGCGCCCAACGTGATGCAGCCCATTGGCAAACCCTCGATCTGCCAGTGCTGCTCTGCCTACAACCACGCAGCATTCAGGATCTCCAAGAATTATTGCGTAACCTGCACGAGGGTGAATGGGCGGCGGTGCTGCTAGATCTTGAGCAAAGTAGCGAGTTGAATCACATGGCACGTTGGTGTGAGTTGGTGCGCAATCAATGGGAAGCTCCGCTGTTAATGCAAGTTGCCACCGATCAAATTAGCCAACTCAATAGCATTCCACAAACAATTGATGCTTTGTTACTTGGTTCGGGGCCACGAGCGAAATATGGTCAACATTATGGGCGCTTGCTAGGGCCAGGGATTGAGCCAATGCTAGGCTGGGGGCTTGAGCGTTTACGCGAACTAACCGAAAAACCGCTGATTTGTAGTGCACCCAGCCTAGCCAGCATCAGCACGTTGCCTGAAATTGGGGCACAAGCGATTGTGCTCGATAGCATGTTGTGGACAACAGCACCACAACATGTACCGCAAATTAACCTCTAATCCCCCACAATTCGCATAGCTCAAGTGGTTAACCATCGCAAGACCTAGGCCAATTGTCCCCCTTGCTCCTATTACTCTGCCTACTCCAAAAACAACACTATTGCCCCTCATTTCAGCCTATGGCTTAGGGGTAGACTATCTATATTGAAATTGGGCATATTGAACAATGCTGTTTTTAGGAGTGGAAGCAGCCTTGGCAAAGGAAGAATTGTATGGCAAACATTTTAGCAATCGATGACAGTGGCTTGATGCAAGCATTTTGGGTGCGAATTCTATCGCGTTCACAGCATAATGTGATTACGGTGAGCAGTGGCAACGAGATGCGTAGCGTTTTAGCTACTATGAGTCCCCAATTGATCTTCTTGGATCTTTCGTTTCCTGGCGAGAATGGCTTTGAGCTGTTGCAGCACATTCGCCGCTATCAGCATTGCCTTGAAATTCCAGTGATTGCGGTTAGTGGTTATGCTGGCGAAGATACTCGGCAAGCCTGTCGTGAAGCGGGCTTTACCGATTTTTTGGCCAAACCATTTTCATTAGCCGAATTGCGGGGCATGCTCGCTCGCTATCTCGAACATGCCACCAATCCACGGGCTTTGGCTCGCTAAACGTGGGTGTGAATCATGCGATTGCGCAGTTGTTTGCGCAAGGCTGCAATGCCCAAAGCCAGTACAAAGCAGCTGGTTTGGGTCAAAACAATCGTCGCACCTGAGGCCAAATCGAAAAAATAGCTCAAATACATGCCGATGCACCCAGTCAAACCACCGATCAACGTCGATAGCCCTAGCATCCGATGAAAACTATCGGTTAACAAACGGGCTGTAATAGGTGGAATAACTAAGGCAGCGGCGATTAACGTCACGCCCAAAATTTTCATTGAAACGATTAATGTGGCAGCGAGCATCAATGAAAACAGCGTATCGAGCCAGTTGGTACGCACTCCATAGACTTGGGCTACATCATTATTAAAGGTCATAAACAGCAATTGCTTGTAGCTGAAGAACACCACTAGCCCAACCATCAGGCAAACGCCGCCGATCGCCCAAAGATCATCGCTAGTTACCCCGAGAATATTGCCAAACAACGCAGCATCAAACGAGCGAGTGAAATTACGGTAGCGACTAATCAAGGCGACCCCAACCGCAAAACTCGCAGTCGTAATTACCCCGATCGCCGCATCGGCATTGATTTTGGTACGCCGAGCAGTTTGGTTGATCAATACAGCAGCAGCAAAACCCCATAATCCTGCGCCCAGATAAAAATTCCAAGCGAGCACAAACGAAACGACTGCGCCGCCAAAAATTGCGTGCGATAGCCCATGACCGATATAGCTCATGCCACGCAACACAATATATACGCCCAACAAGCCACACAAACTGCCAATTAATAAGGCGGCCAACATGCCATAGCGAAAAAAGCTAAAGCTCAGCGGTTCTAAAAGCTGGTTCAATTGGGTTCTCCATGGCTGGGTTCAGCACTTCGCCAATTACTGGATTGGGAATCAAATCGCGATAGCTATGACCATGCGGGCGTTGTTGAATTAAGAGCATGCCTTCATGCTGCACCACCACCATCTCGCTATGGTAGGTTTGCTCTAAAACGATGGGGGTAAAGACTGCTTCCGGCGTGCCTTGAGCAACAATCGTTTGGTTAAGGCAAATAATCCAAGGTACATGATTGGCTGCCGAATTCAAATCATGAGTTGTCATTAAAATCGTCATGCCTTGCTGATTCAAATCAGCCAGCAAATGCAAAATCGTTTCAGCCACCCGTGGATCAATCCCAGTTGTTGGTTCATCGAGCACTAACATGGCTGGTTTGGCAACCAAAGCCCGGGCCAAAAAGACCCGCTGTTGCTGGCCGCCCGAAAGATTGCGAATATGTTGTTGTGCTAAATGCTCAATTTCAAGTTGTGCCAATACGGCCTGCACCGCTTGACGTTCATGGTTGCGCAACCATGGCCATGGGTTGCCCTGCCGCACCAAGCCCATAGCCACAACTTGCTCAACTGTCACCGGAAAATTCCAATCGACGGTTTCAAGTTGTGGCACATAGGCGATCGTCGGAACTTGGCCATCAACTGGATGCTTGCCATGGATCAGAATTTGACCACGACTAGGAGTATGCAAGCCCAAAATCAAGCGCAGCAAGCTGGTTTTGCCAGCACCGCTTGGCCCGACCAGTGCCGCAAATTGGCCATGGTGCAGATGTATATTAATTTGATCGAGCACCAAACGGTCGGCATAGCGCAACCCAACATCGCGCAACTCAATAATTGGCTGCATCCAAACTACTCCCTATTGTTGTTGAACGACACTGCTATCGCTGCCAGGAATATTACTGGTATCGAAATTGGCAATCAAGCTGGGGTCGCCGCCCAAATTTTCGGCCATAATTCGCAAATCTTCGGTCAGCAAACCTAAATATGAGTGATTAGCAGCCCCGACCTCGCCAGGTAAATCGTCATCGCGCAGGCTATCGATATACTTTACGCCAGTTTCGCGACCAATTTGCTCCAACACAGGCGATGGAAAGACTTCCGAGCCAAAAATTGCTGGCACTTTTTGCTCACGAATTTGGGTGATCAAATCGGCAACATCTTTGGCCGAAGGCTCGGCAAAGTCGGCAGGCTGAATCGCCCCAATCACGGTCATGCCATAGTGCGGAGCGAAATAGGCCCATGAATCGTGGTAGGTCAGCAATTTGCGATTTTCAGCCGGAATACTTTCGATCGTTTTTTTGACTGCCAGATCAAAGGCTTCGATCCGGGTTTTGAAGGCGGCATAATTGGTGTTGTAATACTCGGCATTGCCGGGGTCGCGGCGCACCAAGGCATCCCGCACAATTTCGGCGTAGCGCAAACCATGCAGCGGGTGCGTCCAGAGGTGCGGGTTGGGGCTACCAGCCTCTTTAGGAAACGAGAAATCGTAGACATATTGCTCAGGCGTGATCGTTTGCTCGCCGAGCAAGATAATTTCGGCACTTGGTTGTTTGTTGGCTTCGGCCAATTTGTGGGTTGGCTCCTCTAAATTGAGGCCATTGATAAAAATTAAGTCGGCCTCGGCCAAGGTTTTGGCATCCGAAGGCACTGGCTCGAAGGTGTGGGAATTCACACCCTCAGGCACAATCCCCGTTAAGCTAATTTTATCGCCTGCAATATTGTAGATAATATTGGTAATTGGCGAAACCGTACTAACGACTTTGAGTTTAGCGGTTTGGCCTTGGGTGGTTGGAGCCGCTTGCTCAGCACCACAACTTGCCAAAATAAAAAGCGAAATTAAACTAATAATCCACCAGCGCCGCATAGGGTTATCCATCCTCGACTACATGAATCCAACGAGTATTCTACCATCGATCGTTTGAGCTAAGCTATCTCGGATATACTACTATTCTCTGCCAAAGCGCTGTTGCTGAGCAAGCGCTGAAGGTTGTATGATCAGTACGTTTTAAAAGGAGTATTAGGATGGATATCAAACGCGTAACAGTAATTGTTTTAGATGGGGTGGGCATTGGTGAAGCGCCTGATGCTGCTGAATATGGCGATGTAGGCAGCCATTCGTTGGCCAATACAGCCAAAGCAGTCAATGGGCTTGATCTACCGAATATGGCCAAACTTGGGCTTGGTTGCATTAGCGAAATGCAGGGTGTAGATTGCCCTGAATCTTTTAGTGGCAGCTATGGCAAAATGCAACCGCTATCGAAAGGCAAAGATACCGTTTCAGGCCACTGGGAGATGATGGGCATCGTCTTGCCAACGCCGTTTCCAGTGTATCCCGATGGCTTTCCGGCTGAAGTGATCGCTGCATTTAAACAAAAAATTGGGCGTGGCGTGCTGGGCAACAAATCAGCCTCAGGCACCGATATTCTCACTGAGTTGGGTATGGAACATATCCGGACTGGCGATCCAATTGTCTATACCTCAGCTGACAGTGTTTTTCAAATTGCCGCCCATGAAGATGTGATTACTCCCAAAGAATTGTATGCCATGTGCGAAATCGCACGTGAGATCTTGGTTGGTGAACATGCAGTTGGGCGGGTGATTGCACGGCCATTTATCGGCGATAGCCCCGAAACCTTTAAGCGCACCATTCGCCGCCACGATTACGCCCTGACCCCAGAAACCCCCACCATTTTGGATAAAGTGGTTGCGGCGGGTAAGCAAGTTTATTCGGTTGGCAAAATCGACGACATTTTTGGCAATCGTGGGATCAGCGTTTCCAACCATACGGTTGATAATGCAGCTAGTTTAGAGGCAGTGCTTGAATTTCTGGATGTCGATTTTGAAGGGCTGTTGTTTGCCAACTTCATCGAGTTCGATATGATCTACGGCCATCGCAATGATCCAGTTGGCTATGCCAAGGCCTTGAAGGCGGTTGATCAGCGTTTGCCTGAGCTACAAGCCAAACTGCGGGCTGGCGATCTAGTGGTAATTACCGCTGATCATGGGGTTGACCCAACCACACCCGGCTCGAACCACAGCCGTGAATATGTTCCGCTATTGGTCTTTGGCCCCGAAATTCCCAGCGGCGTTAATCTAGGAACCCGTCAGACCTTGAGCGATCTAGCGGCAACGATTGCAGAAATTTTTGGGTTGGAGCAACCATTGCAGGGAACAAGTTTCCTGAGCGAACTTCAATAATTTGTCATCGATCAATCAAATTGATCAAATGCTAAAACCTATCTCACACGAGGTAGGTTTTTTGCTACAACTGGCGTGATATTGGATGACTTCAGATAACCGCTAGTGATACCATGATAGTACATCGATCATCCAGCAACAATGCTGTGGGTCTAGAAGGAATCGTATTATGCAATTACGTCAACTCGGTAAGTCGGAACTACGGATTCCTAAAGTGGTCATTGGGGGCAATGTATTTGGCTGGACGGTTGATCGCGCCCAAACATTTCGTTTGCTTGATGCCTTTGTTGCTGCAGGACTTAACACAATTGATACCGCCGATGTCTATTCGGCATGGGTCGAAGGTAACCAAGGTGGCGAATCGGAAACGCTGATTGGAGAATGGATTAAGCAACGTCAGCGTCGCGATGATTTGATCATTCTGAGCAAAGTTGGGGCTGGCACAGGTTTAGCCAAGGCGCATATTGCCCAGGCAATCGATGCCTCATTACAACGGCTGCAAACCGACTATCTTGATCTATACCAAGCACATGTTGATGATGCCAATACTCCATTAGATCAAACGCTTAGTGCATTTGCCGAGCTAATCCAACAAGGCAAAATACGTGTGATTGGGGCATCAAACTATAGCGCTGAACGGTTGCAAGCTGCCTTAGCAATCAGCCAAGAGCTGAATCTACCACGCTATGAAAGCCTTCAACCGCTGTACAACTTATACGATCGCGAAGCATATGAAACACAGTTGGAAACAGTTTGCCAACAAGCAGATTTGGGTGTGATTCCCTATTCAACCTTAGCATCAGGCTTTTTAACTGGCAAATATCGTAGCGAAGCCGATTTGATTCAAAGCGCCCGTGGTTCGCGAGTGCGGAGCTATCTCAATCCACGTGGCTGGACTATCCTTAAGGCGCTTGATGAGGTCGCGGCTGAGGTTCAAGCGACATCTGGCCAAGTTGCCTTAGCGTGGCAAATCGCCCGTCCTAGCATCACCGCGCCAATTGCTAGTGCCACCAACCTCGATCAAGTTAATGATCTGATCAAGGCGGCCCAACTTGAATTAACCTCAAACATGATTGATTATTTGAACCAAGCTAGCCAATACTAATTAGTTAACCACGCTGAATTGCTAGACTGTCAACGGTTAACGTGACATGTCTAGCAACAACCCAAGCATTATTAGAAACTCTGGCGCTGCCAGCCGTTGGCGATTAAGTATTTGCATAAGTGTAGAGTTCAGTGCATAATGCTAGCCATCTGCATTTTAGCGCCGCCTACCTCAATGAACCAACCACAGGCAATTCCACTAACATCCACAATCATTTGGTAGGGTTTGGCATAGCGCTCAAGGAGGACTGGTGAATCGTTTCCTACCACGTTGGGCTGTATTATTGAGCTTACTCACCTTGGTGATTAGCTTATTTGCGCAGCCATTAGCCACGACAGCTCAAAAAGCTCCACTAACAACTGATTACGCCCCTGCGACTAGCGACAGTGTTGCCCCAAGCTCAACTCCTTCGCATCGCTTGATTATCGAGTTGCAATCGCCAGCCCTGGCTGCATGGAGCAAAAGCACCAATAAAGCTCGCAACGCCAACCAACGTTTGGATCTGAAGGCAGCTGATGCCCAAACCTACTTGGCCCAACTCGAAGCTGAACAAAATCGCTTCGTGACCGATATGCGCCAAGCCTTGCCCGGAGCCAGCGTCGAAAGCTTTGTTAATGAATTTGGCAACCTCGACGAACTGCGCTATAGCGTGGTGTTTAACGGGATGACCGTCAACGTTGGCAATGCCAAACGCGATGATGCTCGCAAAGTTTTGGAAGCCTTGCCCAATGTCAAGGGAGTCTACCTCGACTTACCACAACACGCTGATTTGCATGTGAGCAACACCTTAATTGGTTCGCCAGCCTTGTGGGATAGCGCGGGAATTGGTGGCCGCGACAATGCAGGAGCAGGCATCAAAATTGCCTCAATGGACGGTGGCGTGCACAAAGATGGGGCCATGTTTAGTGGCACAGGCTACAGCTACCCTGCGGGCTATCCTGCCAATGGTTTGGGCTTAACCCAAAACAATAACGGCAAAATTATCGCCTCACGCACCTACTTCCGCACCTGGGATGGCGCTGCCGCTGGCGACCAAAACCCATGGCCAGGCGAAAATGGTACTCCTCACGGGGTTCACACCGCTGGGATTGCCGCTGGTGATGTGGTGACGGCAACCTTTGGTGGTCTGAACTTGCCATTAACCAGTGGGGTTGCGCCCAAAGCATGGGTCATGAGCTATCGCGTGTTCTATGCCAGCGTCAATGGCATTGGCTCGTTCTACAATGCTGAAGGGATTGCCGCGCTCGAAGATATCGTTGCCGACGAAGCCGATGTGGTTAACAACTCATGGGGCGGTGGCCCAGGCAGCATCGGTGGCGAATTCGATGCCCTTGATACGGCCTTGATCAACACCTCAAATGCTGGGATTTTTGTTTCAATGTCGGCAGGCAATGCTGGCCCCAACAAAGGCACCAGCGATCATCCTTCCGATGAATATATTGTGGTAGCGGCCAGCACAACCCAAGCAACTTTTGCTGCTGGACAGTTGAATGTGACCCAACCTACCCCCATTTCGCCAACCTTGCAAACAATTCCGATTGCTGCTGCTAGCTTTGGCGGGCCAATTAATGCAGTTGTCAGCAACAACTACCTGCCTGCAAGCGTGATCTCGCCAACCAATGCGCTTGGCTGTAGCCCATTCGGGCCAACCAGCTTTACCGGCAAGATTGCCTTGATTCAACGTGGTACCTGTGAATTCGGGGTTAAAGCGCTGAATGCCCAAAATGCTGGCGCAAGCTTTGTGATTATTTACAACAATGCTGCCAATGGCAACACCTTGATCAACATGGGTGCTGGTGCGGTTGGTGCACAAGTCACCATTCCAGCAATTATGATTGGCTTTACCCAAGGTAGCGGATTAGTTAATTGGTATAGTCAACACGGCGCTGCGTCAGTTGCCGAAATTAACCCATCAACCTATCTTGCCCCAAGCACTGCCGACGTGATTGCAGGCTTTAGCAGCCGTGGCCCTGGCGTTGGCGATGTGTTGAAGCCAGACGTTACCGCACCTGGGGTTAATATTCTTTCGCATGGCTACACGCCTGGTGCTAGCGGCGAAGCCCGCCACCTTGGCTATGGCACAGCCTCGGGTACGTCGATGGCTGCGCCACACGTTGCTGGTGCTGCCGCCTTGTTGCGCCAAGCTCACCCAAGCTGGACCAACGACCAAATCAAATCGGCTTTGATGAGCACCTCGAAATATATTGGGGTGACGGTTGCCGATGGTTCGCCAGCTCAACCCTTGGATATGGGTGCTGGCCGGATCGATTTGAGCAAAGCTAGTGATCCAGGGGTGTTCTTAAGCCCACCAAGCTTGAGCTTTGGCCAAGTATTGACTGGCACAACCAAGGCCATTCAAGTAAGCGTCAGTAACGCCACCAATGTTGCCGAAACCTACAACCTGAGTACTCAATACACTGGTGGCGGGTTTAGCAATATCACTGCAATGGCAGGGGTAACCCTCTCAACCAATTCGATCACCGTTCCAGCCAATGGTAGTGCCCAATTTACGGTCACCTTCAACAGTCTGGCAGGACGTGGTTATGGCGATAATCAAGGCTTTATTGTGCTTGATGGCCCAAATCACGATGCCCACATGCCTGCTTGGGCACGGGTAACCAAGCCTGTTTCAAACATCGATGTCTTGGTGATTGATAACGATGGTAGCTCATCACTTGGTGGTGCCTACATCGATGTTACCCGCTACTACACCGAAACGCTTGAAGCAATGGATTTGAGCTATCAAGTCTTAGATGTTGATGATTTGGCTGGCAGCGTAACCACCTTCTTGCCACCAGCCGAGGAACTTTACCCATACAAGGCAATCATCTATTTCACTGGCAACTACAACCGCCGCAATGGTGAGTTTACGATTGCCACGCCATTAACAGCCTTGGATATGGATCGTTTGACCGAATATGCTAACAATGGCGGGACGATCATCGCCATGGGTCAGAATTTGGCCCAAGTGCTGAATTCAACCAGTTCCAACACCGCATCGTTCTTCTATAGTAGCGTGTTGAGTGGCGAGTATGTTCGAGCTAATATCAATTCATCGAATGTGATGACCGTTACCTCGCTCATTACTGCCACAACTCAAGCTCCTCAAGTGTTCCAAAACATGGAGATCGATATTGATGCTAGCGAGACCGCTGGTGGTGGTGCTCGTAACCAAACCAGCGTTGATGCACTTGAATCGCTGTATGGCACCGACTTCGATCCCAACCGCGATCCATTAATTCGCTCGTTGTTCTCAATCGAAGGCGAAGAAGACGTGGCTGCTGGACGGTTACATCGCGCCCAACCAAGCTTAGAAACCCCAGGCATTAGCTATTTGGGCCGCACTATCTACACGACCTTCGGCTTGGAAGGGGTCAACAACTTGAGCGATACCACTGGTCGTCAAGAATTGATTCAAACCTTCTTCCGCGTGCTGTGGGATGATCCAACCAGTGAAGTTATTGTGATGCCTCGTGCTTCACAAGTTTGGTTTGATGTCGATCTGACCTCAGAGTACGAAGCAGTACCAGTTGAATATCGCTGGGACTTCGGCGATGGCTCAGCCTATGTGACTGCGCCAGCAGGCACGCTAGTTGCGCATACCTATGCAACGCCTGGCCAAGTTCACACCGTCCGCGTGGAAGTAACCGACAGCTATGGTAACAAGTCGATTGCAACCCGCCAAGTAACTGCCCCATGGGGTCTCTACTTGCCAATGGTTACCAAAAACTAGCGATTGATCGTTAGTAAATCTTAGCGACAGGCGTTTGGTGCATTACCAAACGTCTGTCGCTTTTTTAGCTCGGGTATAATAAGCCAAATACTGCCTATACCTGAGGTTGTTTATGATTCACTCAATTACCTTTCGCCGCTGGAAAAGCTTTTTCGATACAACTCTCTACCTCGACCAAATTATGGTTTTAATTGGCATGAATGCCAGTGGCAAATCGAATGTACTTGATGCTTTGAGTTTGTTAAAAGCTTTAGCCGATGGCGAAGAATTACAAGAAGCTCTAGGCAATTTGCGTGGCGGAGCTGAGTGGTGTGTTCTACAGGGCTATGATTCATTTGAATTAGAGGTTGAGATTCATCAAAATGAAATTGATAAGAGTCAAGAGAAATATATATATACGATTAGGATTAATGTAAAAAATAACATATATATTGAATATGAATCCCTAGAATTATATGAAGAAAAAGATAAAGGATTATTTTTATATAGAACAGAAATCAATAACGATGATTCTAATATATTTAGATTAGATATTCTAAGTGAAAATAATTCTTATGATAAAATTGGAGTTATAACATCAGGAGAAAGTATACTAAGTCAAGTATTCAAAATAAATGATAATAAATTAGTTAACAGTACCATTAAATATATCATTCAAATATTTCGTAATATATTTGTTTTCGATCCAATACCTAATAGAATGCGTAGTTTCTCAAAAATATCATCTTTATTGATAAAAGATGGCTCTAATATAAGTGGTGTCATTGCTTCTTTTGATGAGGAATTTCGCAAAGGTCTACAAAAACAAATATCTGATTATATAACACGTCTCCCTGAGCATGATGTTGGTAAAGTATGGGTCGAAAAAGTTGGTAAATTTAATAGTGATGCAATGCTGTATTGCGAGGAAACTTGGCCAAATGGCCAGAAATTTATTGTTGATACTCGCGGCATGTCTGATGGCACATTGCGCTTTTTGGCAATTGTGACGGCTTTATTGACTCGGCCAGAAGGCAGCAATTTGATTATCGAGGAAGTTGATAATGGTTTGCACCCATCACGCGCCAAGCTACTGCTAGAGATGTTGCGCGAAATTGCGGTCAAGCGCCAGATCGATATTTTGGTTACAACCCATAATCCTGCCTTGCTCGATGCAATGACCCCCGATTATATTGGCTTTATCACGGTTGCGCATCGGAATCCTCAAGGTTATAGCGAATTGACCTTGCTTGATGAGGTTGATGCGCTGCCCAAGCTCTTGGCCAGCGGTGGAGTTGGTTATCTGGCAACGACTGGCAAACTTGATCATGCTATTGAGAATGAGCAGGAGCAAGGCGAATGACACAGGTCTTAGTGATTGATACATCTATTTTATGTGTTTGGCTGCAAGTTCCGGGTAAAACAACCTGCGGTTCAGATGAACATAAATGGGACTATCCCAAAGTCAAAGCAATTATTGAAGGCTATATTCAGAAAGGTGCTACGATTGTCTTACCGCTAGCTTCGTTGATCGAAACAGGCAACCATATTGCCCAAGCTGATGGCAATATTTACCCCATTGCTCAACGATTAATGGATATTGTTGATAAAACGTTAAATGCAGAAAGCCCATGGGCGGCATTTTCTGGTCAGCCTAATTTAGAGCAACAATTAAGATCGTTGATTGGCTCATGGCCGGAACAAGCTAAACAGAAGCTTTCGTTTGGCGATGCTATGATTATTGATATAGCAGCATTTTATGCCAAGAATTATCAGGTTGAGATATTAACTGGCGATGCCCAATTAAAATCATTTGAGCCAGCACCACCAAGCGCAATTCCAAGTTTAACTCCCCGCCGCCGCAAATAAAAAAGCCCCGCGACCAATACCTAAGCATCAATCGCGGGGCTTCGCCTTAATTATTGATAATTGGCTACTTCGGCCTTGATGCGTGCGATGAACTCATCGACGCTGATTGAACCGAGGTCGCCGCCAGAGCGTTGGCGTACCGCCACAGCTCCGGCTTCTTCTTCTTTATCGCCCACCACCAACATATACGGAATCTTGAGTTTTTGGGCATCGCGAATTTTGGCGTTCATACGATTGTTGCTAGCATCAACTTCAACCCGCAAGCCTTGAGCATTCAGTTTAGCCGCCACCGCTTCAGCATACGCCACATGACGATCGGTAATTGGCACTAACGTGACTTGAACTGGAGCCAACCACACCGGAAACGCCCCAGCATATTGTTCAATCAACGTGCCCACGAAACGCTCGATCGAGCCAAATGGCGCTCGGTGAATCATAATTGGCCGATGCTTTTGGCCATCTTCGCCCGTGTACTCAATTTCAAAGCGCTCGGGCAAGTTGTAATCGACCTGCACCGTACCAAGCTGCCATTGGCGACCAAGCACGTCGCGGAAGATGAAGTCGAGTTTTGGCCCATAGAACGCAGCTTCGCCTTCGACCACAACGTAATTGAGGCCTTTCTTTTCAGCAGCATTGATGATCGCACTTTGCGCTTTTTCCCAAATCTCATCCGAACCGATGTACTTGGGATTGCCCACCTCGCGCAAGCCGACCCGCGCTTGGAAATCCTTCAAGCCCATCGTACCAAACACGAAGAGAATCAAGTCAACAACTTTCAAAAATTCTTCTTCCAGTTGATCGGGCGTGACGAACAGGTGCGAATCATCGACCGTGAACGAGCGTACCCGCAGCAAGCCGGTTAATTCGCCGCTGTGTTCGTAGCGATAGACCGTACCAAATTCGGCCAAGCGCAAGGGCAAATCGCGATACGAACGTGGTTCGCTAGCATAAATTTCAATATGATGCGGGCAGTTCATCGGCTTAAGCAGATAAATTTCGCCCTCGGGATTTTCAGGGTCATCGTTTTCGATTTCACGCATCGGCGGGAAAATGCCATCGCGATAGGTATACCAGTGACCGCTCGTTTTGTAGAGATCGATCTTGCCCATATGCGGCGTGACAACTGGCAAGTAGCCGCGTTCAATCTGCGCTTGACGCAGGAAACGCTCCAAGACATCGCGCAAAATTGCACCTTTGGGCAGCCACAACGGCAAGCCAGCCCCAACTTTTTGCGAGAAGGTGAACAAGCCTAATTCGCGGCCAAGCTTGCGGTGATCACGCTTTTTGGCTTCTTCTTGCTGCCACAAGTAATGGTCAAGCTCTTCTTTCGATGGCCAAACCGTGCCATAGATGCGCTGCAACATTGGGCGTTTTTCATCGCCACGCCAGTATGCGCCCGAAACCCGCAGCAACTTAAAGCCATTCGGCGGAATATCGCCTAAGCTTTCGACGTGTGGCCCTTTGCACAAATCTTCAAACGAATCGTGTTTGTAGGTTGAGATGATCGTATCGCTGGCGGCGGCTTTTTCGCCATATTCATCTTCGCCCTTGGCCAAACCTGCGATCAACTCAAGCTTGTAGGGCTGATTTTTGAATAACTCACGGGCTTCGTCTGCTGAAACTTCACGATAAGCAAAGCGATGTTTGGCCTTGATGATTTTGCGCATCTTGGCCTCGATGTCCTTGAGATCATCGGGCGTTAATGGGCGTGGCAAATCAAAATCGTAGTAAAAGCCATTTTCAACTGGCGGGCCGATCGCAATCTTGCCATCGGGGAAAATTTCGAGTACAGCTTGGGCCAATACGTGCGCCGTCGAGTGACGCAAGCGATACAGTGGCTCATTATCTGGATTGACTGGTGGCATTTGAAACTCCTAGAAAGTCAAAAGGCAAAGGTCAAAAGGCAGAAATGCCTCAATCTCAATTTTCGATCATATTTTGGCTAATGGATAAATCAGAAGGCAAACTACAAATCAGATTTTGATTTTTGACTTCTGATTTTTGACTTTAATCTTACCAACATGGCATGAGATGACGTGGGGCTTCTGGTTGGTTAGCCAAATCGCGCTGATAAACTAATTTGAGCATAGCGGCGCGATACTCAGCGCTATCAATTAGTTGCCAACCTTCGGCGAATAACTGAGCATCCATGGCGGCGCGGTCGGGCCATTCGCGAGCCTCGGCAGCACAGGGAGCGTCGCCCTGAACTGGGGCATAAGCAATTAAATATTCCAACATTGTTCTGCTCCTTTAAGTGATTAATTGGGCCAGTATCACTTTCGTCCAGAACGATCACCCCCTTTCCATAAAATCAGAAGGCAAAAATCAAAAGGCAAAACAGGCTAGCCTCTGTTCTATGCTCTTTGTTCTATGTTCTGTTATTGGGCTTCGACGGTAGCGGTGAGCACGCCTTCGCCGACTTCGATTGCTGTAATCCGTTGGCCATTGGCAGTTAATTGGCTGTTGAGTTTGGTCTCAAGGGTTTGGGACAATTGTTCAGCATCAAGGAAAAAGCCCAGAGCGCCGTCAATTTGGGCATCAACCACATCAATTCGGCCATCAGCGGTTACCTGAACTCCGGCGCTGGCGCTTCCAGTCATGCCATATGCGCCGACAGTTGCGCCCAAACGGCCTGGCGTAAAACGCACAGTCGCACTATCCAAGGGGCTAATTTCATTGGGATTAGCCTGAATATACTGGTTAATTTCAGTATCGGTCACTTGAACTACGCCTTGAAAGCCAGCCGGAATTTCGCTATTTGGGCCGCCAAGTTGCTCATCGAGCTTGCGATCAATTTGTTGTTCGAGTTGGCCACCCAAGGTATTACCTGCTTGTTCACTGAGCATTGGCCGTAAATAGAAATAGACTCCCAACAGGCCACCTAAGGCCAAAAACACAAAAATTGTCAGGGTGGTCAAACAACCAAACAGACAACCGCGGCGGCGTGGTGGCGGTGGTGGTGCATAGCCATAGCCGTAACCCATACAAAACCTCCTGTGGTGCTGTTAAACAAAAAAGCCCCGTCCATTACACATAGGACGAAGGCAAACATAAACCTCGTGGTTCCACCTAATTTCCAAATTAGCCAGCACTAATTTGCTTAAGTTGTCCGTTAGCGGGGACAAAGCGCATCGGTCTACTAGCCACATGGCGTTGGGCGATGAACTCAGAGGGGGTATTGTTTGCATCCGTGCCAGCAACGCTCGCAATCTATGGCGCTGCTTCCCTGATGGTGTGACTCAAACAACATGGCCTCATCACAGTTGAGTTATTCAATTGTGCTAGATGCTACCATACCTTGGCTTGCTTCGTCAATCCGCCCTTTGAACGAGAATGCGTTGCACCTGATCACCACCCCTCTGACTCAAGGCGGGGAACTCAGGGTGTCTACATCCCCCTGCTCCCCCTACAGCACAATTTTTACAGAAAAGACATACTCCGCTAGAGATGACACGGTGATTTTAGCCAAATCACATCGAATAAATAATGCTATTGCCGATTGGTGCAGGCTCAAGTATGATATCAGCGAACATTTGAGCTACTGAGGTACGTATGGCTGAATCACGCAAGGGCGCAACCAAACTGGCCAATATTTCGCCTGACATTTTGCAGCAACTCAATACTGGTCAACTTGCCACGGCTAATTTGATGGAAGGTTTGGCGATTGATTTTCAACAATTATGGCAACATTGTTTTGCCGAATTGCCTGCATCTGCCTTGGCGAGTTATGACCCAGCGGCGGGAGTCGTCAAACGCATGCAAATGATGGGCCAAATTCTCAATCAATCCTTGGGATTTGGTGCGTTCAATCGTGTGGCAACCCATCATGCTGATACGGTGCGTGGTTGGGCCGCCTTTATGCTAGCCGATCAGGCTAATTTGAGCGTTGCTGAGCGATTAAATTTGGTGCAACCCTTGGCCGATGATGCCCATTTTGGCGTGCGCGAATGGGCTTGGCTAGCCTTGCGCCCCCAACTTACCGCCGATTTAGCCACTAGTTTAAATGTATTGCAGACTTGGGTTGCCGATAGCTCAGAGAATATTCGGCGCTTTGCAATTGAGGCGTTGCGGCCACGCGGAGTTTGGTGTAGTCATATCAATCAATTAAAACAAAACCCAGCCTTGGCGCTTGAGCTTTTAACACCAGTGCGCTCCGACACCAGCCGATATGTCCAGCTTTCGGTCGCCAATTGGCTCAACGATGCTAGCAAAACCCAGCCAAGCTGGGTTGAGCAATTAACCGAGCAATGGTTGGTTGAATCGCCAAGCGCTGAAACGCGCTGGATCGTAAACCATGCCACTCGCAGTTTGCGCAAAACCAAAGCCTAAGATTGCCAAACAACCAGCGAATCGGTAGATAGACCGATCTCACATTGAGCAATTTCGGTTAAGCTATGCTGTAGCTCGGATGTTTGTATGACATGGGATCAATGGTGGCGAGATTGACTGCCAAGCGCCATCGTGTGCTAAATGTGGGAGTATCTAATGGCCAAACGTGAATTTTCGGTTAAACATGAATATAACTACCCGCGAAGTAGCTCAATTCGCTGGATTATAGCGCATGTTTGGCGCTATTGGTTTTTAGCCTGTGTGGTGTTGCTCTGTTTTCTTGGGTCGTGGGTGACCTACTCGCAGGCACGGGTCGTGATCGGCGCTGTGGCGGCGCTGCTGGAAGTGCCCTTCGATGCTGCTGAATTGCTGCGCCTTTCGCTGATTATTTTGGCTCTTTTGGTTGGCGATGGTTTTTGTTTGTGGTTTGGCAGTTTGGCGGGCGAAACAATTGCCGCCCGTTTCGAGGCCGATGCCCGCGAAGAGCTGTATATCAGTTTGCTCGGCAAAAGCCAAGCCTACCACGACCGCCAACGGGTCGGCGATTTGATGGCGCGGGCTACCGATGATACCAGCCAACTTGCCAGCATGATTGTGCCCGGCAGCACCATGATTTTTGAAAGTATTTTGGGGATTGTGGTTCCGCTGACCTATATTGGCTTTATTAAACTTGAGTTATTGTTAGTGCCATTGGGCTTTGTAGCCTGTTACATCATCGCGGTGCGACGCTATGTGCGACGCTTGAATCCGGTTGTGGCTGAGCAACGCGAACAATTTGGCAAGCTCAATGCTGGCCTCGAAGAAACCATCTCAGGGATTGAAGTAGTTAAGGCCAGTGCCCGCGAAGGTTTTGAACGACTGAAATATCGCCGCCATGCGCGAGGCTTTCGCGATTTGTTTGTGCAACAAGGTCGAATTGAAGCTCGTTATATTCCACTCTTGCTGTTTGGCATCACCTTTGGCCTGACCTTTTTGCACACGATGATTTTATTTGATCAAAATCGGATTAGCATCGCCGATATTATTGCAGTAATGAGTTTGATTGGCTTGTTGCGCTTCCCAACCTTTATCTCGTTGTTTGCCTTTACCTTGGTGCAAACCGGGATCGCCAGTGCAGGTCGGATTTTGGGTGTAATCAAAGAGGAAACTGAGCTAGACGAAAATACCCAAGGCCATCAAGCAGCAATTAAAGGTGAATTGCGCTTCGAAAATGTGCAATTTGGCTATGAAGCTCAGCCAATCTTGCATGATGTTTCGTTCAGCGTCAAACCTGGCCAAACCGTGGCAATCGTTGGGCAAACTGGCTCAGGCAAAAGTGCCCTAACCCAGTTGGTCAACCGCACTTACGATGTGCAATCTGGCCGCGTATTAATTGATGGAATTGACGTGCGCGAGTGGAATTTGGATACATTGCGCTCACAAATTTCTAAAATTGAGCAAGATGTCTTTTTATTCTCACGCACAATTGGCGAGAATATTGCTTTTGGTGCACCCAACGCCAGCCGCGAACAAATTATCGAGGCAGCCAAAGCGGCCCAAGCCCACGATTTTATCAGTTCATTCGTCAATGGCTACGATACCGAAATTGGCGAGCGTGGCGTGACGCTCTCTGGGGGGCAACGCCAGCGCATCGCCTTGGCACGGGCCTTTTTGAGCAACCCGCGCATCCTGATTTTGGATGATTCGACGAGCGCGATCGATAGTGCGACCGAAGATCAAATTCAACGGGCGATTCGTGAAGCGCAGCGTGGCCGCACCACCCTGCTGATTACCCACCGACTTTCACAAATTCGCTGGGCCGATGTGATTTTGGTGCTTGATGGTGGGCGAATTGTGGCCGCTGGCAGCCATGAACAACTGCTACGCACCTCAAGCCACTACCGTCGGATCTTTGCCCGCTATGAAAGCTCGCTGCCACCAATTGAAGCCGCCGTTTTGGCCTAAAATACAATGCGCCACTAGCGATTGCTGGTGGCGCATCCTTATTAATTAAGCTGCAACCATGGATGCTCAGCTTGATTGGTAAACACGGTCACAATATCCCGAATTAGTTGGTGCGATTGACGATTTTTTGAGATAAAGCCATCCAAGCCAGCGCGATAGAAAACCTCTTGAGCTTGATCGTCACGGCTCCAGCCAATAATTTTGGCATCATCGGCCAAGGCACGATGTTTAAAATGCTCAGAACGAATTTGCGGCATTAATTCAGCGATGCTCACCCCATCGGCCAAACGCTGATCGACCAAAAGCAAACGGGCATACTGCTGTGGTTGATATTCAAGCCATTGCAAAAGCTGAAAACTAGTGCTACAAATCGCAATCGTCGTCGATAAATTGAACTGCGTCAGTAATTGTTCAGCGCCGCGAAACTGGGTCTTTGCCATAATTTGCAAAACCCGGGTACTCTCCACCAGACACACATTGGCCAGCATGCCAGACTCCTTGCTCCATACCAAGAAATATTCTATAGCTAGAACATTGATATAGCTCATTGGCTCAAATTAGGCCTTTGAGTGTCGTAATCAGCGATAAAACGCTTATTTGATTAATTATGTGATTGATATTTGAATTGTAGAAGTTGCTGGTTGGTAGCGACGATGCTCTCGTTACGTTTGATTATAGCATAGCCTGATTGGTATAAATGTGACTTTTGCTGCCTAATTTGGCGCAAAAATACTGCAATAATCATGATTACTGAGTTGAATAGCAACTTTTGGTTGCATAATCGTTATTTGCGCATGCTTCAATCTAATTTTGATATTTATTAATCTATTTAATGCGGATTAAATGAATATATCTGCATATTACACTTATAGAATATTGCTTAATGGAGCTGACCTAACTGTACTACATAGCTGCCCATGGGTTTGTTGTTCCCTCATCCCCAGCCCCTCACCCACGGCGGCGGGCGAGGGGAGTTCAAATCGGCATGGTGGAATGATTTCCCCATCGCTCGCTGGGCAGGTGAGGGCATGCCAATCAATGGTATGTTCAACCCAGCCATTAGCTTGTAGCCTAAGCCAAAAAGCCAATTTGCTTAAATTCCGTTAATTAAACCTCTTGACAAATGTTTAAAAATCGGTTAAAGTCTTTGTAATTCCAATGAAATTAGTTAGTGATTTCTGAGTTGGCTAGCAGTTTGGAACGTTCGCGTCGGATGATCTCTAGTAACCACGAAGGAGTGACGATTATGAATTTGATCCATCGTCGGTTTCGGTTTCTAGCCTTTATCTTAATTCCCGTTCTTGTTATGTTGATGGCATTGAGCCAACAAAAGGTTGAGGCAGCCGCGCCTGCTTGGAATGGCAACTATCAAGCGTATGCCATTGGCAATCGGGTGAGTTATGCTGGTGGCGAATATGAATGTATTCAAGCCCACACCTCACTGCCCAATTGGAATCCAGTTGATGTTCCAGCCTTGTGGCGAGCGGTTTCACCAAGCAATCCAACCGCAACTTCCGTTCCAGCAACTGCCACGCCACGCCCAGCAACCGCAACTCCCTTGCCACCAACGGCAACGCCACGACCTGGCACGGCCACGCCAACCCCAAATAATCCAACTGCCACGCCACGCCCAGCAACCGCAACCCCAGTCTTGCCAACCGCAACCACCCCTCCAGGTGGTGGCAGCAAGCGCATCATCGGCTACTTCGCTGAATGGGGTGTCTACGGTCGTAACTATCACGTTCGCAACATCAAAACCAGTGGCTCAGCCGCTAAATTGACCCACATCAACTATGCCTTTGGTAATGTTGTCAACAGCCGCTGCCAATTGGGCGACACCTACGCCGATTATGATCGGGCTTATAGCGCTGCTGAAAGCGTCGATGGCGTAGCCGATACTTGGGACACTGGCGTATTGCGTGGTAGCTTTGGCCAATTGCGCAAACTCAAAGCCGAATTCCCCCACTTGAAAGTGTTGATTTCATTGGGTGGTTGGACTTGGTCAGCAGGTTTCTCGGATGCTGCCTTGCCAGCGAACCGCGCTGCCTTCGTCAAATCATGTGTTGACCTGTTCATCAAAGACCCACGCTGGGCTGGCGTATTCGATGGCATCGATATCGACTGGGAATACCCCGCGGCTTGTGGTAACACCTGTAACTACCGTCCTGAAGATACCCAAAACTTCACCGCCTTGTTGAGTGAATTCCGCAGCCAATTGAATGCGGTTCGCCCAGGCTTATTGTTGACGATTGCTGCTCCCGCCGACCCAGCCAAGATCGCCAAGATTCAGGTTGGTCAAATTCACCAATATCTCGATTTCATCAACATCATGACCTATGACTTGCACGGCGCTTGGGAAGCTAACACCAACTTCCAATCAAACTTGTACTCAATCGCTGGCGATCCAGGCCCAGTCTACTCAGTTGATATTGCCGTCAACGCTTGGTTGAACGGTGGAACTCCAGCCGATAAAGTTGTCGTTGGTGTGCCATTCTATGGTCGCGGCTGGAAAGATGTACCAAGCACCAATAATGGCTTGTTCCAACCTGGCTCGGCTGCTCCAGCCACCTACGAAGCAGGGATCGAAGATTACAAAGTTTTGAAAACCAAAGGCTTGACCCGCTACTCAAATAGCGCTGCTGGCGCTGCTTGGCTCTACGGTAACGGCCAATTCTGGACCTACGATGACCCAGCCATTATGAAAGTCAAGACTGACTATGTAAAAGCTCGCAGTCTTGGTGGCACGATGTTCTGGGAATTGAGCGGCGACACCACGGATGGCGAATTGATCAACGCCCTTTACCAAGGTCGCTAGATTCAAACTCATATCGGTGAGGCTAAATGGCGCGAGCATTGCTGCTCGCGCCATTTGGTTTTTTAGCATAATACATTTAATCAGGGGAACTCACATATTCACACTAAAATCCTGATTTTGAATATATCATCAGATCGTTTGGTATCCATAAATTGAACTTTAGGGGGTGCAGGGGGATGAAAACACCCTGCGTTTCCCTCCAGCGGAGGGACGGAAGGGAGGAGATCCATAAAATCAATAAACTCTACATAAATTACCCCCATTGATCAACGCCTTGAGCGAGAGTGCTATACTGAGCATATTCTATTTGGTGGAGGTTGTAGCATGAGTGGCGTGCGAATTCGACGTTTGGCTAGCGCTGCCCGCCCGCAAGGGATGGATTATGTGGTGTTGATGCCTGGGGCTAATTTACAATACTTTACGGGCTTGACCTTGCATTTAAGTGAGCGTTTGGCCTTGGCGTTGATCGCTGCTGATGGTCAGAGCATCAATATTGTCTTGCCAGCTTTGGAGCAACCGCGTGCTTTAGCCGAATATAGCGGCGAAGTGGCGGTACGTTGGTTTCCATGGAGCGATGACGAAGGCCCGATGAATGCCTTACGCAATGCAGCGGCTGGCCTAATTGGCCGCACGGTTGGCGTGGAATATACGACCATGCGAGTATTAGAATTACGTGCTTTAGAAGAAGTCGCAGGTGTGCATAGCATCGATGCCAGCGCCGCAATTGCGAGTTTGCGCATGCAAAAGGGCGATGATGAAATTGCCTTGATGCGCGAAGCTGTACGGATTGTCGAGGCTGGCCTCAAAGCCGCAATTGAGGCAATTCATCCAGGCCGAACCGAGCGCGAAATTGCCCGAATTTGGGAAGAAGCAATGCAACTTGAGGGCGGCGAAGGCCCATCATTTGCGACGATTGTCGCGAGTGGCCCAAATAGTGCTAATCCCCACCATACGACAGGCGAGCGCCAAATTCAAACTGGCGATCTGGTAATTTTGGATGGTGGGGCGTTGTATCGGGGCTATTGCTCGGATATTACCCGCACTGTGTGCGTTGGCGAGCCAAACGAGCAACAACGTAAACTGTATGAAACCGTTTTGGCGGCCAATCGCGCTGCCTGTGCTGGGGCCAAACCAGGCATGAGCGGCGCACAGGTTGATCGCTTGGCACGGCAAGTAGTTGAGAATGCTGAGTTAGGGCGTTATTTCATCCATCGCACTGGCCATGGCTTGGGCATGGAAATTCACGAACCGCCCTATATTGCCAGCACCAATAACGTTGCCTTGCCAATTGGCACGGTCTTCACGGTTGAGCCAGGCACCTATGTTGCTGGAATTGGTGGCGTGCGGATTGAAGATGATGTGCTGCTGACACCCACTGGCGCTGAATGTTTGACCAACTTTCCACGGGAGTTGATTATCAAATGATCGTGCTGGCCCAAACGATCGCCCAAGATCCACCGTTGTGGGCGATGATTCTCGCGCTTGGCGTGGGCAATATTGTTGGAATTATTGGCATTTGGTGGTGGCGGCGACGCTCTGCCACCAGAAAGTAGGCTTATGCAACAACGTCGTGCTTCATTTTGGACATTAAGTTTGTTGGTGATTGGCTCGTTGGCACTGCATGGCTGGACGATCGGCACGCTGTTTCAGGTGCGTTCGACCGCCAACCAACAACTTAGCCAATTGCAAACGGCGCTTGATGAAGCACGGCGTGAACCCTTGGTCTATCAAGTGCCGATTAACCAAACCGTGCCGATCAAGCTCGATGTGCCAATCAATCAATCACTGAACATTCCAATTAATACCTCAGTGCAGATCAAAGATACCTTGCAATTGCCCGTCGATACTGGTTTTGGTTCGTTGACGATCCCGATGCCAATCGATATAACGATTCCGGTTTCGACCAATGTGCCGATTACCTTCAACCAAACTGTGGCAATTTCCACCAGTGTGGCGGTCGATTTGAATGTGCCAATTACGCTTGATTTGAACCAACCACCCTTTAATGGCTATCTTGATCGCTTGCAAAAAGCGCTGGCCGATGTAGCCGAGCAACTGAATTAACCAATATAACAACCAAAATAGATCCAGATAGCAACAAGCACAACATAATCAAAACCTCCCTTCAAGCCGCAGCAACCAAAAGGCCTATCTCTAAAAATCGATATTGAATACTATAGTCTGTAGATCTTTAGTCTATATATAGCAACCATGTTTCTGATTTCACTTTGTTGGACGACGATCATGAAGTTGCAGCATGCGTTTGCAGTGGTTTTGAAGGATCTTCGGGTTAGCCTTGGTATCTCGCAAGAAGAACTTGGCTTTAAAGCAAACTATCATCGAACGTACATTAGTCAGCTTGAACGGGGCTTAAAAATTCCGACTTTAACAACAGTTTTTGAATTAGCCCATGTACTCAAGATTACACCTGCAGAATTTATTGAACGTGTCCAACAAGCATTTGAAAATGCTCTATCAGAGGATGGACACGATGAAAATAATTCATGAAGAACGACTCATAGATGCAGGCAATTTCTGCTTAACAACCGATTGGTACACCATTTATGCTGATATTATCGAGGCCATTGCCACAATCCGTTGGCCGATTAATGGTGCTGTTTTCTCATTGAATCCTATTGATAAAGGAAATGGAGTCAAACCAATTAAAACCGCCTGTATGGATCATTTGGCAAAAAAGGGTTGGCTACTGGAACATTCAATTGATATTGCCACAGCTAAGAAACCTGGTCCAATTGATGCATCATATAAAACTCCCAGTTCACAACTTTTCTGTTTGGAATGGGAAACAGGAAATATCTCCTCAACCCATCGAGCATTAAATAAGCTAGCACTTGGGATGCTAAAAGAAACAATTATTGGTGGTGTACTAATCCTTCCTACTCGTAGTATGTATAAATACTTAACTGATCGAATTGGGAACTATACAGAAATTGAACCCTATTTTGATCTTTGGCGATCACTTCAGATTAAAAATGGTATCTTAATGGTTATGGCGATTGAGCACGATAGTTTAGATCATACTATTCCACTCATTCCAAAAGGAACAGATGGTCGGGCTTTGCGGTAGAATAAAAAGAATGTTCTGATTTTACTAGGATAGGATTTGTATATGCCCGATCATCCATCAAAACTATTCGATATTCAGCAGAGTTTGGAATATCATCATAGATATAGTACAGATTTAGGAAGTCTCTATCAAGGAGACTGCCTTAATTTTCTTCAAGCCATACCCTCGGAATCGATCGATATGGTATTTGCTGATCCACCATTTAATCTTGGTAAAAACTATGGTAAGGGAATTAATGATCAACTTTTAGACGCTGAATATCTTGAATGGTCTTATAGCTGGATTAGCGAACTTATTCGAATTATCAAACCAGGGGGAGCAATTCTTCTATTTAATCTACCTAAATGGTTAATTAGCTATGGTTCCTATCTTAATCAAGCAGGAATGATGTTCAGGCACTGGATTGCATGCAGAATGCCAAAGGCCTTTCCGCGTGGCAAGAAGCTTTCTCCTGCTCACTATGGTTTGCTTTACTACACAAAAGGCGAACCCTCAACCTTCAATAAAGTCTATATTCCTATTCCAGTATGTAGACATTGTGGTAAGGAAATTCGCGATTATGGGGGGCATCGTAAGAAATTGAATCCTCAAGGCTTAAATCTGATGGATATATTTGACATGCCAGAAGAGGTTTGGTGTGATGAAAGCCTTGAAGCACATTCAACCAACCAGCTATGGACTCCTGCCGAAGATTTATGGGATGATATTCCAACAGTCCGACATAGTAAACATAAAACACGAGGAGCTAATGAATTAGCTCCAATTATGCTGGAGCGTTTAATTGCATTAACCACTAACCCTCATGATCTGATTCTCGATCCGTTTGGTGGATCTGGAACGACTTATTATGCTGCTGAGAAATTACAGCGTCGTTGGCTCGGTATCGAGATTGGCGAAATAGATCCTGCGATTCACCGACTCCAAAATTTGCACCAAGGCCAAGTTGCTCTATGGGAATCGGCCCGAGGGATCGTTTAATAATGCTGTATCTGGCGTGTGTGGTCTATTGCGCAACCTTGGCGCTGGGCGCAAGTGTCCAATATCTGCAACTGCGCTTGGGGCGCTGGCGTTGGCTGCATCATGCGCTGTTTTTCGCGACATGGCTTAGCACAGCCACAGCCTTAGCTTGGCGTTGGTGGAATGGTGTTGAGCAGTGGTGGTTAGTCGGATTGATCATCCCGATTTTGGCGCTTTTTCCCTTGCAGCGAGCTAGCACCCGTCGGCATCGTTGGCTGGGTGTTAGCGGCTTGGTGGTTTGGGCGTTAATCTTAGTCTTGGGCGCTTAATGCAAAATCCGCGATAAGAATAACTTGGTGCGTTCATGTTGGGGTGCACCAAACACTTGCTCGGGCGTGCCTTGCTCAACAATCATGCCGCCATCCATAAAAACCACTTGATGCGCCGCCTTCCGCGCAAAGCCCATTTCATGCGAAACCACGACCATGGTCATACCTTCGCTGGCTAGCGTTAACATTACGTCAAGTACCTCATTGATCATCTCAGGATCGAGCGCCGAGGTCGGTTCATCGAATAAAATCACTTTGGGTTGCATGGCCAACGAGCGGGCAATCGCGACGCGCTGCTGTTGACCACCCGAAAGTTTCGGTGGATATTTATTGGCCTGCTCAGGAATGCCAACTTTTTCGAGCAAACTACGGGCGATTTTTTCACTTTCGCTACGTGAGCTATTGCGCACTTTTTGCTGGGCCAAACAGATATTTTCGAGCACCGTCAGATGTGGAAATAGCTCGAAACGCTGAAAAACCATGCCAACCTCAGCGCGAATTGCATTTAATTCGCGTTCTTTGGGCGTAACATGCTTGCCATCGATGATAATTTCGCCAGCATCGGGCACTTCGAGATGGTTGATACAGCGCAACAGTGTCGATTTGCCCGAGCCAGAAGGCCCAACGATCATCAGCACTTCGCCGCGATCAACCGTGAGGCTCACATTATCCAAGGCGCGAAAATCGCCAAAAAACTTGCTGACTTTGTTAATGCTAATCATTGGTTGATTGGAATTGGCAAGTTTAGTGGACATTGCTGCTCATCTTTCGTTGCAACCATTGCAGCAGCAATGACAGCACTAAAGTCATGGTCAAATAGAAGGCGGTCAGAATAAAATAGGTTTCTTCATATTTAAACGACGAGCTAACCGAAAGCCGTGAAACTTGAGTAATTTCGCGCACCCCCAACACCGACACCAACGATGAATCTTTGAGAATGGCGATCAGATCGTTGCCTAAGGCTGGCAGCACATTGCGAAATGCTTGCGGCAAAATCACATAGCGCATCGCTTGCCCATGGGTCATGCCCAACGAACGGGCGGCTTCCATCTGGCCACGGCTGATCGATTCGATTCCAGCGCGGAAGATTTCGGCAATATAGGCAGCATAAATTAATACTAAAGCGATAATGGCGCGTGCAGTCAGCGAAATATTGCTAGCATTCAAGCCAATGCCATTGGAGAGCGCTGGAACAATCGCAAATGAGATGGTAAAAATTAGCACCAAAATTGGCACACCGCGAATAAACTCAATATAGCCAATCGAGAGATTACGCAAGATTAAATTGCGTGAAACCCGCCCCAGCCCTAGCACTAAACCCAAGATTAATGCACAAATAAATGAAACACCTGTGACCATCAAGGTTGTGCCAAGTCCGGTCAGAATCGTCTCGAAAATGCGGGTATATTCAGGGTCGCTGATAATCCGAAAGCCCATAAAGGCGATGATCAGGCCAATTGCGACCAGCCACCATGGGATTGTGCGCCAATCAAGGCGTTTGTTGGTTGGGGGTTGCAGCGAGGTTGAAGGCGGAAGGTCGGCAGCCATGGAAACTCCTTGTGATGACTAAGGAGAGGATGGAATAAACCCAGTGGTGTCGTGCATCAACGCACCACACCACTGAATTGGTGCGCTTATTCGGGCAATTTGAAATCAGGGCCGAAATATTTCTTTTCAAGCTCAGCCAGCTTGCCATTTTCGCGCAACGCCTTGAGCGCTGCATTCACTGGCTCAACCAAATCGCTGTTCTTGGGGAAAATAAAGCCCAATTGATCGCTCTTGATTGGGTCGCCAACCAGCTTCAATTGGTCGCTGTTGTTGCCAACATAGCCTTGGCCAGCGGTTTCGTCCATGATGACCGCATCAACATCGCCGTTGATCAAGGCGGCTACCGCAAATGGGAAGGTTTCAAAACCTTGGATGCGGGCTTCATCGAGCAAACCTTTGGCAGTTTCGTAGTTGCTAGTGCCAGTTTGCGTGCCTAAGCGGAATTCAGTTTTGGCGAATTCGTCCATGCTGGTGAAACGAGTTTCATCGTTGCGCACCAACAAGCGTTGGCTAATTTGAATATAGCCATCGGAGAAGGCCACTTGCTCAGCTCGCTCGGGCGTGATCGTAATCCCATCGGCGGCAGCATCGAATTGACCATTGCCAACCGCTTGGATCATACCTTCCCATGAGGTTTCTTTGAAAACTGGTTTACAGTTCAGCTCAGCACAGATCGCCGCCCAAGCATCGTAATCCCAGCCTTCACCTTTACCCGTTTGCGGGTTGATGTAGTTGAATGGTGGGTACAAGTTTTCAACGGCGATACTGACTTCACGGCCACCAAGATCGATCTTGCCAGCGACGGGAGCGGTGGTTGATGCGGTTGTTGGAGCAGTTGTTGGAGTTGCTGACTCTGCGCCACATGCGCCCAGCACAACCAACAGTAAGCTCAACAGAGCCACAACATTGAGGCGTTTCATCTGCAGTTCCTCCTGATATAGAGTTGGTATTATACCGTCAATCGCACGGTTGTTTTGCAAAATCTTGGCCTAAAATCAAAAATTGCTAGGGCTTATTGCGATCAATGCAATTAATACAGAGGCGCAGAGTAAATTAACATACTCTGCGCCTCTGTATTAATCGTGATAGTGTTTCGTGCCCTCACCCCCAGCCCCTCGCCCACGGCGGCGGGCGAGGGGAGTCCCAAGTTTCATAATGGAGGAATTCCCTTTCACTCGCTTGGCGGGCTAGGGAGCTAGGGGGTGAGGGCATGCAGTTTATTACGAACCCAATGAGCCATTACAATCCTAATGGCTGGCAGCCGCCGCCGCTCCGGCTGTTCCACCGCGCCCAACCCATTTAAGTGGCCAGCCAGGCAGAAATAAGCCAAGCACCAAGGCAATAATTGCTACATAGAAGGTGAAGTGATAGGTTTTTTCAAAGCCAGCAACTTGTTCAGCACAAGCCAATTGAATGCTGCTACGAACCTGATCCTGTACCGCAGCTGGGGCTTGCTCCATGCCAGCAGGCAAATTCTTGGCTGGATCAACGCCTGGGGTTTCGCACAAGCCAAATGCAGCAGTTGCAACTCCGGCTTGGGCATTTTCGGCGGCACGAGCCTGCGAATCTTCTTGAAATTCTTTGGTGGCTACTGAGGTTGTGCTTGCTAGAATTGTCGCCAACACTGCCACCCCAATCGATTGAATGACTTGACGGGTGGCATTGATTAAGGCTGAGCCACGCGGCACTTTGGGCAATTCCACATCTGATAATGCGGTAACAAACGTTGTTTGCACTGTCATGCCCAGCGCCAAGCCACGCAAGGCCAGCAAGAACATAATCCAGCCAATTGAGGTATCGGCTTGCAATTTCGAGAGTTGCCAAGTGTTGAGAATCAAAATCGCATAGCCAGTCACAATCAACGGGCGAGGGCCAATTTTGTCGTATAAACGCCCAGCAGTTGGCGTGGCAAAGCCAGCGGCAATCGCCAAGGGCAACAAGATGAAGCCCGTTTCTAAAGCGGTACGCCCACGCAGCACTTGCAAATACAAGGGCAACAAAAATTCGGCCCCAAATAAGGCTAAAACACTCACCCAACCCACCAAATTGGCCATAGTAAAGGTTGGTTTTTTGAATAAGCGCAAATCAAGCAAGGGTTCTTTGGCCACGAATAGCTCAATCAAACCAAAGAGTACCAAGCTAATGCCACCGATGATAAACCACATCGTGACGCTGCCCGATTCCCAGCCCTGTTCGGCAGCAATCGTGGCGGCATAGAGCACCGAGCCAAAGCCAACCGTGGAGGTGATCAATCCCAACACATCAAGTTTGGGTTTACCAGTTGGTTGAGTTGGCTTGAGCCAGCGAATCGCTAAACTTACTCCAAGTACGCCGATTGGCACATTGATGAAGAAAATCCAGCGCCAAAGATCGTTATCGACCAACAAGCCACCGAGAATTGGCCCCAAGGCTGGCCCTAAAACCATGGCGATTCCGAATACCCCAAGGGCTTTACCACGTTCATTCGGCGGAAAAGCCCCATAGATAAAGGCTGTGCCAAGCGGGGTTGATAAACCACCACCAAGCCCCTGAATTGCCCGTGCTACGACGAGCGCTTCAATGCTAGGTGCTACCCCACACAAAAACGAGCCAAGCACAAAGATCGAAAGCCCAATCACATAGGTACGCTTGAGGCCAAAGCGATCAGCCATATAGCCCGAAATTGGCGTGCTAATCCCCAACATCAACACATAAATGCTCAAAATCCATTGGGCTTCGTTGATCGTCGCCCCGAGATCTTGTTGCACCGTGCGAAATGCCACGTTTACGACAGTCGTATCCAGAATCACCATGAAGATCCCGAATATAACCGAAATTAATACCTTCCATTTGTAGGCTAAACCGCCTTTTGGTGATTGCTCTGAATCCTGCGCTGTCGCCGCCATGAAATACCCTCGCAACTAGCATGTCCAATTTATTCCACATCAAAAAAGCAGCAGTCTCTGGTTGCTTCCAGCCCATGCAAACTACTGCTGATAGATTGCAACTATTTGCTTAGTTAATCTAACTAATTAAATGGTACGCCGAAAAATTTGTTTGTCAAGCACGATTAGGGATTAGGTTTCAGGGGCTAGGGATCAGGTTGAATGTAGAGGCGCAGAGAATATGGGCTTTGATCCACGAAAAACACGAAGGAATGAGGGTTCAGTTGTCAGGGGGCAGTTTAAAATCATACAGCATCTGATTCCTAGCGCCTAAACCCTGAAGTTTAACGCTCTCTGCGTCTCTGCGTTAAAGTCCCATGTCTGAAGCTTGGCCCTTATGTTCTATGCTCTTTGCCTTTGGCCTTCTTGCCCTCTCTCTTCGCTCAAGCTTAGTCGCATTTGCTGACTTGGGTTGGCATATTCATCAAGTAGCTAATCGTTACTTGATCGCCAACTTGGGGGTTGGCATACATAACTTCACTACCAAGCCGCGCTTTGATCAACCGATCAGGTTGATCATCATGGGCAAACGTTACATCGTAAAAGATGCTGCCATGTAAACTGACCGCTTGGACAGCCTGAATCACTGCAGGGCGGGTTCCCGAAAGAATCATTGTTTGCTCCGAATAGATCGCATAGAATCACGCTTAATTATAGCGATTATTGCTTGGCTTCAAACTAATATTTGGTTGGGGTTGGTGCATAAACGCATATAATGGGTGTTGCATTTCACGATAACGATCTAAAGCCGTATGCACTGGTAAGATAAACGTGCGATGTTCACTTTGGCCAAGTCGTGGGTGTTGATAAATGCCCGCCGAGCCAATATCCTCAAACATCAACATCCGATAGAATTTTGCCAAGCGCTGGGTCGAAGAAATCACCACATGCTCATGGCCTTGTTGCAGCGCATACATCCACAAAGCCTTGCATAAAAGCAGCTTAACTGCCAACAATTCGCGACAATGGCGAATCGTAAAGCGGGTTGCTTCCACAAACGAGCGTTGATGTAATTGGGGAATCGTGGTGATCGGCACAAATTGCTCTAGCTCGATCTTGCCAGGCCCGCCATCGATCAGCCGTAGCGTACCGACAATTCCACGATTGGCCAATTCGGCCACCAGAATTAAACTATGATCAGCCAAATCGAGCATATCAAGCGCTTGATCGGGCGCAGCAAAATGACCATAGCCGCGATAACGCAAATCCAACACTTGCTTTAATTCGCCAAACGAATCAAGCGGGCGAATATGCACCTGCTTGGTGGTTTCAGTGAGTTTTTGCCAGCCCACTGTTTTAAAATCGATCATGCCATCCTCACAGCAAAATATTAAATACCAGTAAAAATAATCATCAAGCCTAGCTATCTAAATGCTAGTAGGACTTTAGTCTTGATTTTACCCTTGGTAGAGAGCAATAGCTGAGAAATTGGTTTACACTTGACGAATTTTCGATAGTGATAGGTAAAGATAGGCTAAAAGTTTGCTAGCGATTGTCGTTTTGGCTTGGCGGTTATCCGTTATAATGAAGATACCCGCTTGATATTGTTCGGCGTGCGATTGCGAGGAAGCTCCGTGGTTGCTCCCCTATCCACTCTCGATGAACTGATTTTGCACTATGTCCGTGCCTTGGTAGCCTTACCAAGTGTTACTGGCGATGACCCAGCCTTAGAACAGGCTGCGCCGACGATTGCTGATATATTGCGCGGCCTTGGGTTTCAGGTCAATGTGCATCCAACAGAAGGTGCACCGATTATTTTGGCCCATCGGCCTGGCAAAAGTGCCCAACGCTTGCTCTTTTTCAATCACTACGATGTGATGCCGGCTGGGGTCTGGCGTGATTGGTTTCACGAGCCGTTTACCTTAGCCGAGCGCGAAGGGCTGCTCTATGGGCGTGGCGTTGCCAACGATAAAGGCAATTTAGCTGCGCGAATTGCTGCTGTGGCCCAAATTTTGGCCGAAACTGGCGATCTCCCTGTTGGTGTGACGTTTTTAATTGAAGGTGACGGGCTGAGTGGTAGCCCATCATTAGCTAATTTGGTTGCCGATCAAGCCAATCATTTAACTGCCGATTTGGTCGTTGGCTATGGTGGCATGCTCGATCAGGCGCGGTTGCCCTACCTCTATGCTGGGGTTCGTGGGCGCTTGTTGGTACGCTTGCGAGCTGAAGGCGCTAAAATTCCGATCGGTGCTGATATGGCGACCAGCGTACCCAACCCTGCTTGGCGCATCCTTTGGGCGGCCAATCGGATTAAAAATGATAGTGAAGAAGTGACAATTGATGGTTTTTATGATGCGGTTGTGCCACCAAATCGCGAGGCCAACAAGCTCACTCGTGGCTTGCAGCTCGATGAGGCAACCCGCCTTAAGGCTTGGGGCATGCCGCAATTCTTATTTGGTATGACTGGGGCTGGTTTAGCTCGGGCTGAAACCTTCAATCCAACTTGTAATATTGCCGAATTAACCGTTGATACTGGCCATAGCCCACCGCCAACCATTCCGGCAAGCGCCGAAGTACTACTCGATTTTAGCCTTGTGCCCGAGCAACGGCCAACCGAGGTTGCGCGGTTGTTACGTGAACACCTCAATAGTGCCGATTTCCACGATGTGCATCTAGAAATTATCAAGGGTGCATATCCACCCGCCATGAATGCTTTGAGCACGCCATTACTCAATAGCTTGGCCACTGCAATCGAACAGGTCTATGGCTCAACTCCCCAAATTGTGCCGCTTGCGCCGTTTTCTGTGCCGCTGCACCTTTTTACTGCCGGAATGAATGTGCCCGCTGTTGCTTTGGGGATTCAACGCCCCGATAGCAACATTCGGGTGATTAACGAGCATATTCAGTTGGCGGATCTCAAAGCGATGGCGAGTTTGATTCAACAACTAATTATCGGCCTTGGCTAAATCAATCAAGCTATACTGCCTTAGCTTTAAAGGGTAGGTTCTTAACAATCATTGGCGATCACCACCCTTCCGTCCCGCTTAGCAAGGAGGAACTGTGATACCAAAATCCCCTCTCCCGCCGCAGTGGGAGAGGGGTTGGGGTGAGGGAATGTGATCATTTTTCATTCGATGAACCATTATTCGCCAAGCTTCCAACGTTCGATAGTTGGCTGAGCCAAACGGCGCTTGAAATCGAGATACACGGCATTCGACCAGCCAAAGCCTGGCAATGAGCCATATTTGCCGCCCTCAACGTCGCCCGTTGGGTCAACCACATTGTATTTTTCCCACATGGCGTTGGTTCGCTCGAACACCGTTTCGTTGAGCGTACACCATGCCTGCATTACCTCCCGCGCTTGGGATTGATAGCCATAGCGCAACAAACCCTCAACCACAATCCATTGCAATGGTGCCCAACCGTTGGGACTAGCCCATTGATAGCTGCTATGAGTTTTGAGGGTAGTCACCAAACCACCAACTCGCATAAATGTTGGTAACCATTGCTCAACCACCTGCGCCGCCTGAGCTTCGGTCGCCCAACCAGCCCACAAGGGGTAAAATCCGGCCAATGAAGGGTTATCCAAGTCAGCTACTTCATTCAGATAGTTGTAATCGTAGAAAAAGCCACTGGTTGCATCCCAAAAAACTGCTTGCATGGTTTCGGCGCGTTGGGCTGCGCGGGTTTGCCATTGCTCGGCTGCCGCATGATCGTCACGCAAACGGGCGGCTTGGGCAAAATCGCACTCACGCAGATACAAAATGCTATTCAAATCAACTGGCAGATGGCTCATCCATTGACCATTGCAGCGGGTTGAATGATCCCAGCCACTTTCACAACAGGCAAGGGTATCCAAATAATTAATATCAAAATAGCGCGACAAACCGCGATGGACTTGGCGCTGATGCGGATGGGCGGTCGCCAGCCAAACACTGGCGTGCTCCTGCTCAGCCAGTGCCATCATCCGCTGTAACCAAGCAGCGCTGTCAGGAGCGCCAGCGGCCTGTTTGGTCTGGTAAGCCAGCCAAATCAATTGGGTCCAGAAGGGTGGTTGGCTGCGCGAAAGAAAATAATAACGGCTGGCATTAGGAATCACCCCGAAGCGCTGGTAGAGATAGGCCATATTTTCGGCCATGCCCTCGATCGCTGCCTCATAGCGCGTGCCACCCAAACCCAGCGCAATAAAAAAACTATCCCAATAAAACATCTCTTGAAAGGTTGGGTCGTGGGTTGGCACCATAAACGTATGGGGCAAGCCAATTAAGGTTTTTTGATCTTCCGGCTGTTGACGAACAAGTTTGTCCCAATAAGCATCGATATACTGCGTGATTGCAGGCTGTCGCATACGCTTCCTGTTCTTTTTGACTTCTACCGTGTGCTGTAGTATGATCGCGATGCCGCACATACCACCGCGCTCGATTGTCCGTTCGGGGCGCGTTTGTATGTTAAGCTATGTTTGAACCACGACGTTCAACTAACCCTTAGGAGGACTCAACCATGGCTGCGCCCATTGACCGCGCACAAATTCTGGAGGCCTTGCGCACCGCCGATACGACGATTAGTTGTTATCTCGATCTTGAGTCGGGTAGTGTGATCAGCATTGATGACACGGCTGCCGACGCTGATACCGAAGCAAAGCGCAACGAAATTATGGAAGGCTATGGCGAACGGTTTCGCTATATCTCAGGTGGTCATCCCGGCGCTGATGATGCTGCGGTTCAAACGTGGCTGGACGGCGAAGGCTTATAACCCTTGCTGCCAAAGCCAATGACCCATCTATAACCCCAAATGCGTTTTCCAGTGCCTCGTGTTTCATTTGCGTGGATATGGCTGGAGCGATGGATACAAGAAGAACATAGAACACGTTGGTTCTGTGTTCTTTGTTTTTTAGCCCAAGCGCAAATTTGGTACAATCTTCTATTGGCAATTTGCTTTTAGGAGATCTCGATGGTTAATAGGTATGCTGATGCTGAAGCTTTGCTCGCTGAGTGGGTGCAAAGCGAAAGTCTACGAAAACACTGCCTCGCGGTTTCTACCTCCATGCGTCATATGGCGCAACGTCAACAGGCTGATGCCGAGCTTTGGGCAACGGTTGGCTTGATTCATGATCTCGATTATGAGCGTTTTCCGAATGCTGCCCAATCTCCTACTGCTGAACATCCCTCGGAAGCAGTTCGGGTGCTCCGTGAACTCGGTTGGAGCGAGGAGATTTGTCGGGCTATTTTATCACATGCCGATTATTGCCATGTTGAGCGGATTACGCCCATGGAAAAAACGCTCTATGCTGTCGATGAACTTTCGGGCTTTGTCACTGCTGTGGCCCTCGTGCGCCCCGACAAAAGCGTGCATAGCGTCGAAGTTAGTTCAGTCAAGAAGAAAATGAAGGATAAAGCCTTTGCCCGCGCCGTCAATCGCGAAGATATTATTCGTGGCGCACAAGAGCTGGATGTCCCGCTCGAAACCTTGATCGAAGAAGTGATCACGGCGTTGCGTGGCAATGCTGTGGCCTTAGGATTAAACGGAATTTAGGCTATATCATACGGTTATGTCCCCTCACCCCCAGCCCCTCTCCCACAGCGGCGGGCGAGGGGCGCACTCCCGGGGCAGTTCCCCTCGGCTCGCATGCGGGAGAGGGTTTTAGGGGGTGAGGGCATTAATTTATAGCCTGATTGATCTTTGAACATCCATTAACATCTTTTACATTCTACTACCCCCTCACATTGCTGAATAGCGCTTCTGAATGAGCTAAATCGTTTATGTGGAGCATTTAATGCACGTATACTTTTGGCACTATCCCTGCTAAACAACCTATATACCTGCTCAACGTCGTGCTGGATTTGCCTGCAATGCCCATGTATTGCTGTGTATTGTGCTGTGGATTGATATTAAACTGTGTTTTTAAGGAGGATGGCAAATCATGCAAGAGTTACCAAATCGACTGATGATTGTCTCGAATCGGCTGCCGATTTCAATTGCTGAACAAGCCGATGGTACACCTACCATCAAGCCCGCTTCGGGTGGCTTGGTTACTGCGCTCGACCCAATTTTGCGCCAAGCACGCGGAACCTGGATCGGCTGGTCGGGTACAAATGAGGCGGATCAAACGGTCGATCAATTACTCGAACATGCCACCAATTCGATTGGTTATAGCATGCATGCGATTCACCTGAGCCAAGAGGAACAGGAAAAATTTTATTTGGGCTTTTCGAATGAGATTATCTGGCCATTATTTCACGATTTGCAGTCGCGTTGTAATTTCGACCCGAACTATTGGACAACTTATGAGCAAGTTAATCGTAAATATGCTGAAACAATCGCCCAACATTATCGTGACGATACCTATATTTGGGTCCAAGATTACCAATTAATTAATGTTGCTTGTGAGTTGCGCCAGCTCGGAATTGATGCCCATATTGGGTTCTTCTTGCATATTCCCTTCCCTCATATCGATATTTTCCTGAAATTACCGTGGCGCGAGCAAATTCTGAATGGCTTGTTGGAATACGATTTACTAGGTTTTCAAACCAACCGCGATTTGAATAATTTTTTGATTTGTGTTGAGGCATTATTACCCGATGCAGAAATCGATCGCGCTGGTGAATATCCATTAATTCTGCATGCAGATCGCAATCCCACCAAAGTTGGCTTCTTCCCAATTAGCATTGATCCACAAGAATTTCGCACAGCAGCGCATACCTCAAATGTTGATATTTTATATAGCCAGATTCGTGAGGCTTTTGCAGGACGTAAAATAATTCTTGGCGTTGATCGTTTAGATTATACCAAGGGCATTCCTGATCGCTTGCAAGCATTTAGTGCATTGCTTGAAACGTATCCTGAGTTACAGCAAAAAATTTCATTAACTCAAGTAGTTGTGCCAAGCCGCGAAGATATTAGTGAATACGCCGATTTGAAGCAAACAATTCAGCAATTAGTTAGTGAAATTAATGGCAAATATACCAAAATCGGTTGGGTACCAATTCATTACATTTTTCGCTCCTTGCCGCGTGAAGAATTATTAGCCTATTATCGCGCTGCCCATGCTGCATTAATCACACCATTAAAGGATGGCATGAATCTTGTAGCAAAGGAATATGCGGTCTGTGGGCCTGATGATGGTGTACTGATCTTAAGTGAATTTGCAGGGGCAGCAATGCAACTATCCGAACACTCATTGACGGTTAATCCATATGATATTAATGGCACAGCTCAAGCACTTTATAATGCAGTCACAATGCCACGCTTAGAACGAATTGAACATATTAGCAAGCTCCGTCATTCGATCAATCAATATGATATTTATTGGTGGGTTGATACATTTTTACAAGCAGCGAATGTCAAGCGTTCGGGAACAATTGAACAAGCCTCAGGTCTATAAGTATGTATGCTACTAAAGGAGTTTTATGCAAAACGATTGGTATAAAGATGCAATCTTTTACGAATTGCATGTACGAGCTTTTCAGGATAGCAATGGTGATGGCAATGGTGATTTTCGCGGTTTGATTTCGCGCTTAGATTATTTACAAAGTTTAGGCGTTGATTGTTTATGGTTATTGCCATTTTATCCATCACCTGGCAAAGATGATGGTTATGATGTGGCAGATTATTGTAATGTACATCCTAGCTATGGCACGATGGAAGATGTTGTAACATTTTTCGAAGCAGCCCATTCACGCGGCTTGCGAGTAATGATCGACCTTGTAGTTAATCATACCTCGGATCAGCATCCCTGGTTTCAAGCAGCACGCCAACCTGATTCGCCTTATCGTGATTATTATGTTTGGAGTGATACAAATCAACGTTATCGCGATGCCCGGATTATTTTCACCGATACCGAACGCTCAAATTGGGCTTGGGATGAAGTCTCTAGTTCATATTATTGGCATCGTTTCTTCAGCCATCAACCTGATTTAAATTACGAAAATCCCGCCGTTTTGGAAGAAATGTACAATATTATGCGTTTTTGGCTCGATCGCGGGGTTGATGGATTTCGGGTTGATGCAGTGCCCTACTTAATCGAACGTGAAGGCACAAATTGCGAAAACTTGCCTGAAACCCATGCAATTTTGCGCAAAATGCGTGAATTTGTTGATCAGCATTATCCGCATTGTGTACTACTAGCTGAAGCCAACCAATGGCCCGATGATGTACGCCATTATTTCGGCAATGATGATGAATTTCATATGGCCTTTAATTTTCCAGTGATGCCACGCATGTTTATGGCAGTTCGCAAGGAAGATAGTACGCCAATTATCGATATTGTACGTCAAACGCCTAAAATTCCTGAAAACTGCCAATGGGCAACTTTTTTACGCAATCACGATGAACTAACCCTCGAAATGGTCACTGATGAAGAACGCGATTATATGTACCGTGAATATGCAGCCGATCCACGCATGAAAATTAATATTGGGATTCGGCGACGTTTAGCACCCTTGATGGATAACGCTCGTCGCCGTATGGAATTGATGAATAGCATGCTGTTGAGTTTGCCAGGCTCGCCAATTATTTATTATGGCGATGAGATTGGTATGGGCGATAATATTTATCTTGGCGACCGCAACGGCGTGCGTACTCCGATGCAATGGAATGGCGACCGCAATGCTGGTTTTTCGGCTGCCGATTTTGCCCGTTTGTATAGCCCAGTGATTATCGATCCAGTTTATGGCTATCAAGCGATCAATGTTGAAGCACAGGAGCGCGTGCAATCATCATTATTAAATTGGATGAAGCGCTTAATTCGGGTGCGTAAGCGTTATTCAGTCTTTGGGCGCGGCGATATTCAGATTCTCGAAACTCAAAATCGCAAAGTTTTAGCCTATTTGCGCAGTTACGCCGACCAAACAGTGCTGATCGTCAATAATCTTTCGCGCTTTATCCAGCCAGTTGAGCTGGATTTGGCTGAGTTTGCAGGCATGCGCTTGGTAGAATTAATTGGTGAAACGCCATTTCCAACGATTGCAACGACACCATATTTTCTCTCGCTAGCGCCGCATGGCTTTATCTGGTTCCGAATCGAAGGAGTGCGCCTTGCTCTCGACGACGCTTAAACAACGCTTGCAGCCACTTATTGCCGTGGAGCGCTTGGGATTAATCACCGATATCGATGGTACGATCAGCCGAATTGCCCCAACGCCTGATGGCGCAACGGTTGAGCCCTTATGTCGGGCTGCCTTGGGTCAATTAACTGAGTATTTGCCCTTAGTTGCCGCCGTTTCTGGTCGGGCTGCCCGCGATGTCCAACGCATGCTGCAACTGCCAGCAATGCGCTATATCGGCAACCATGGCTTAGAAATCTGGGGCCACGATGGCGGGATGCTCGTGCCTGCTGCTCAACCATATAGCGCCGCCGTGCGCGAATTTGTGGTGGCGATGCAGCGCTACGAGTTGCCCGAGGGCGTGGTACTCGAATCCAAGGGCATCACGGCGACCTTGCACTATCGCTTAGCGACCGATCAAACGGCGGCTGAACTTTGGCTGCGCAAGGTTTTGGCCGAACTAGCCGCCGCCCACAATTTGATTATCACCGAAGGCTTGATGATTTTCGAGGTTCGCCCGCCCGTTGATTGGCATAAGGGCAGCGCGGTCGCTTGGCTGATCGAGGATCACAAACTTGAGGCAGCAATCTTTTTGGGCGATGATTTGACCGATGTTGATGGCTTTCGCTCGATTGCGGCAGCGCGTGAACAGGGTTGCCAAGCCTTGGCGATCGGCGTAATCAACCCTGAATCGCATCCATCAGTAGCTGAAACCGCCGATATTTGTATTAATGGTGTTGATGCAAGTGCTGAGGTTTTACAATGGATTCTTGAGCAGCGGTTGGCACGCACACATCCCGCTGGTAGCTAGGACTTTTGGTATAGCTGACATTGTTGACATCGCTCAACGTGTCAGCTATGGTAATACCAAGAATGCCTATCAAGGAGATACCATGAGTGAACCAGCCGAATCAAAACTACAAGAATTCCAAAATCAATTAGTAAAGAAATTATTAGAGCTGTTTGATGTTGTAATTGCAGATCGACGATCTTATTATCAAAAAAATCCACATAAAATTCCAAGTAGACAAGAAGTTGGACAATTAATTAAAGCCTACAGTTATAAAAATGCAGCCATAACAGCAGGATTAAATCTTATTCCAGGACCGTGGGGATTATTAGCAATTGTTCCTGAAATAGTTTTAATTATACGCAATCAGCTATCGATGATTTACGACATCGCTGCGGCTTATGAACAAGATAAAGTAATGAATAGAGAGTTACTAGCAGGTATTTTAGCATCGAGTTTAGGTGTAGGAACACTTGGATTAATAACTATTCGTGGCGGAACTGTTTTTGTTAAACGTGCTTCATTAAGAATATTTCAGCAAATTATAGCAATTCTAGGTGGAAAAATAACGCAACGGTTGATAAAACAACAAATCAGTAAATTTCTACCAGTTGTTGGGGCTATTTCTATGGCTGTTTGGTCGAAATATACAACCACCAGTATTGGCAAAAAAGCTACAGAGATTTTGAGAAAGAAAATTGAATTTAGCGATGAAGAAGTAACACAAGCAGAGGCTAAGGCAGATGATGTCGTCGAGGTAGTCATAGACATAGATCCAACCATCGACTCCGAGCTAGATCAAGTCAATCCTGATATAGATTCAAATGCTGCCCAGCCACTTGATCTTCTCAAAATTAAAGCAGTCATTAATCTGATGAAAACTGGTGACCAAATTACTCAACAAGATTTGGATTATGTTGATTCTATCATCCATGCCGCCGCTTTTGATACCGAAACACAGTATTATTTGAATGGATTGTTACAAACCAGCAATAAAATAGATCTTGATTATAGCTTGTTCAGTAACAATCCTAATCATTCCCTAGAAATACTGCAATCGATGATTCAATTCGTGAAACAACGCGATTCAATCCACATCACTCAAAAAATGTATATCAAGCAAGTTGGTAAGCTTTTGGAATTCTCCGATGAGGATGTTGTTGAATTGCTTAATGCTTGATTTTAAGTATTTTTTTAGAATTACAGCTACTCATTAATAAAATTTTAAGATGATCGCACTATACTTGCTGGCAGCGTGAGCCAATCACGTGGGCTATTTTCTTCAGTTGAAGGAGCAAGTATGCAGCGTAGGTTAACATGGCGTTGGTTGGGGTTGCTTAGTTTAGCACTAGGTTTGTTAATTCAAGCACCGGTTTCGGCTCAAACTCGCAACCCTCAACGAGCTAATTTAACGGTAACGGTCACCAATGTTGATGGCAAGCCCGTGAGCAACGCTACGGTTTCAGTTGCTAGTTTGGGCTTAACTGCCACAACCGATGCGGCAGGTACTGCCCATTTTAGCCTAGCAACCAGCGAGAGCCAAGCAATCGAAGTAGCGGTTGATGCTCAGGGTCATCGCGCTTGGCGCTTACGCAATGCCCAGTTAATTCCCAATGACACGCTATTGGTTGATGCCCCACTCACGCTCGCCAATAAAGTCGTCGATCAACAACCTGAGATTATCGAGCTTCAGCCGCATCGTTTAACCAGCAACGTACTCCAAGAAGCTAGTTTAAATGATGCTGAATTGAATCAGATTATGGCGGGAACAAATACCACACCGCCAAGCACGATTCGGGTCTATCGCGTGAGCCTTGGGCGAATTGATACGGTCAATTTCAAAACGTATGTTAAGCATGTCTTGCCCAATGAATGGGTAGCTGGCTGGCGGACTGAATCGTTGCGTTCTGGCGCGATGGCCTCGAAAACCTATGCTTGGTATCGCACGATGTACCCCAAATATCCGGGCAAAGGCTATGATACCAAGGATACGACCGCCGACCAAGTCTACAATCCCAATGTGTCGTATGCTAGCACCAACGCAGCGGTTGATGATACATGGAACTATCGCTTGATCAAAAACAATGCGATTTTCCAAAGCCAATATTGTGCTGGCTCCTACAATGGCAGTCGCACGTCCGGACAGTGTAGCCAAAATCATGGTTGGACAGTTGGCTTGTATATGAGCCAATGGGGTTCGAAATATCTGGCTGATAATGGCTCAACCTGGCGTTCAATCCTAACGTTCTACTATGATAACGTCACAATTGGCACGATCGCTGGTGGTACAACTCCTAGTTTGCCCGCTTGGCCTAGCTTGCGCAACGGCAGTTCGGGCAACGATGTTAAGGCTGCTCAGCATCTATTGCGTTCGCATGGCCATTCGCTGACTGCTGACGGAGCATTTGGCGCAGGCACCGAACAAGCTGTGCGTAACTTCCAAAGTGCCAATGGCTTAACCGCCGATGGGATTATCGGCCCACAAACCTATGCCAAACTGATCAAAACCGTACAAAACGGCAGCAGCGGCGATGCAGTTCGGGCAATTCAAACATTATTAGGCCTAACGGTTGATGGGGCATTTGGCGCTGGCACGGAACAAGCAGTGCTTAATGTACAATCAACCTATGGCCTGACCCGCGATGGAATTGTTGGGCCAATCACATGGCAAGCAGCTTTTGGCAAGTAACCATTCAATCGCTTAATCAAGTTCAAGCCTGCGCCTGCCAATGTTGGTAGGCGCATTCGTTTAAATCGCTTAATTTTATCAAGTTGTGACTTTGACTTATCGTGTCATGCAAAGTATGCTATGCGCAGTTTTACGCCCAGAGAGTCTAACAAGGACAACGCTGTGAGTATTGAAACCACCAGCCTGATTAGCGAGCTAGAGGCGATTCATGCCACCCGCGAAATCGCGCTCAAATCGGCTCGCGAACTGATTCGCCAATGTGCCAACACAATTCGGGCAGTCCATCGCCACGAATGGGCTTTGGCCGAACCACTCTTGCAAGCAACGGCGACGGCAGCTCAAAGCCTGCACGAACGCCTTCAGGATTATCCGGCCTTGCTGTATGCAGGCTATACCCAAGATGCCTTCAAAGAATATGCCGAAGCTGCCTTGACTTTGGCCTTGGTACGCGGCGAAACCTTACCAACCCATCACGCCTTGGGCGTTGAAGCAGCGGCCTATTTAAATGGTTTAGCCGAGGCCGCCAGCGAATTGCGGCGCTATATTCTCGATGGCCTGCGCCATGGCAAGGTCGATAGCGGCGAACGCCTGCTCGATCAGATGGATGAGATCTATAGCTTTTTGGTGACTGTCGATTTCCCCGATGCCGTAACCAGTGGCTTGCGCCGCACAACCGATGCACTACGAGCAGTGCTCGAACGCACCCGTGGCGATCTGACCAGCGCCGTGCGCCAAGAACAATTGGTTGTCGCCCTCGCCCGCTTTGAACAACATATGGGGCTGCCCCTCGCTGCGCTACAGGAGTCAACGCCCGATGAAACAGACAGTTAGCCATGCCAAGCGCCTACGCGGGGCAATTAGCGTCCCAGGTGATAAATCGATCTCGCATCGCTCGGTGTTGTTCAATGCTTTAGCCGAGGGCAACGCCGAAATTACGGGCTTCTTGCCAGGCGCTGATTGTCTTTCGTCAATCGCCTGTTTGCGTCAAATGGGCGTTGAAATTGAACACACCGATGATAAAGTACGGGTGTTCGGGCGGGGTTTGCGTGGCCTACGCGAGCCAAGCGACGTTTTAGATTGTGGTAATTCGGGCACAACCCTGCGATTATTGGCTGGTTTGTTGGCTGGACAGCCATTTTTGAGCGTGCTGACTGGCGATGCCTCGTTGCGTTCACGCCCACAACGCCGCATCACCGAACCATTACGTCAACTAGGAGCTAAGCTCGATGGCCGCGATAACGGTAATCGTGCGCCATTGGTGATTCGCGGCACAACAATTCATGGTGGCAACTACGAATTGCCAATCGCCAGTGCTCAAGTTAAATCGGCCTTGCTCTTGGCTGGCTTAACTGGCGATGCTCCAATGCGTTTATCGGGCAAGATTGTCAGTCGCGACCATACCGAGCGTATGTTGATCGCGATGGGCGTTGATCTGACAGTCAAAGATGGTGAGATTGTGCTCTATCCACCGAGCCATCCGGTTTTCCCCTATCCACTTTCGTTGCATGTTCCAGGCGATCCTTCATCGGCAACCTTCTGGTGGGTGGCAGCGGCAATTCACCCCGATGCGGAAATTACCACCTTGGGCGTGGGATTAAACCCTAGCCGCACCGGAGCGCTCGATGTGCTCAAAGCCATGGGCGCGAATATTACGATCAGCAACGAGCGCAATGAAGGCGCAGAGCCAGTTGGCGATGTAACTGTGCGCGGCGGTGGCTTGCGGGGCACACGCATCGATGGTGATTTAATTCCGCGTTTGATCGACGAGATCCCCGTGCTAGCAGTGGCGGCAGCCTGTGCAGTTGGCGAAACCGTAGTTGCCGATGCCGAAGAACTGCGAGCCAAAGAAACCGATCGCGTAGCCACGGTAGTTAGCGAATTAAGCGCGATGGGTGCAACCCTTGAAGCCACACCCGATGGCATGATCATCGCTGGTGGTGGTGAGTTGCAGGGTGCTAAAGTTCAATCGCATGGCGATCATCGGATCGCCATGGCCTTGGCGGTGGCTGGCTTAGTGGCCGAAGGCGAAACAATTATCGACGAAGCCGAAGCCGTAACCGTCTCGTACCCAACATTCTGGCAGCATTACGCGCAGATCAAAGAAGCCTGATCGCGCCGATAGCCCAACAAGGAGGTTGTGCATGTTTCGTTCAGATCTGCTCAAAGACAAAGTGATCATCATCACTGGTGGGGGTTCGGGCTTGGGGCGTTCAATGGGTGAGCGCTTCCTTGAGTTGGGGGCAAAGTTGGCAATTACCAGCCGCAATGCCGAAAAATTGAGCACCGCAGCCAGCGAAATGATGGCAGCCAAAGGCGGTGAAGTTTTTACGGTGCCCTGCGATGTGCGCGACCCCGAAGCGGTTGACCAAATGATCGAGGCCGTTTGGAATCATTTCGGCACGGTCGATATTTTGGTTAATAACGCTGCTGGCAACTTTATCAGCCCAACCGAGAAGCTTTCGCACCGAGCAGTTGATGCCGTTTTGGGAATTGTGTTGCATGGTACGTTTTATTGCACCTTGGCTCTAGGCAAAAAGTGGATCGAAGCTGGGCGCGGTGGCCAATGTTTGAACATCGTTACAACTTACGCTTGGTCGGGCAGCGGCTTTGTTGTACCATCGGCGGCAGCCAAAGCTGGGGTTTTGGCCCTTACTCGCTCGTTGGCAGTCGAATGGGCACGCTATGGCATTCGAATGAACGCAATCGCACCTGGCCCCTTCCCAACTCAAGGCGCTTGGGAACGGCTTGCCCCAACCCCCGAATTGGCTGAACAAGCGCTCAATCGTGTGCCATTACGCCGCGTTGGCGAACATATTGAGCTAGCCAATTTGGCCGCCTATATGTTGGCCGACGAAGCGGGCTATATCAACGGCGAATGCATCACGATTGACGGCGGCGAGTGGCTGTATGGCGCAGGTCAATTCTCAGGGCTTGATCGCTTGCCCAACGAAATGTGGGATATGCTCTCCAAAATGACCAAGAAAAGTGGCAATTAATTAACCACGAAGGACACGAAGGAGGCAAAAAATGATTCTTCGTGCTCTTCGTGTCCTTCGTGGTTAAATTTCATCCCTCATAATTAATCCTTATACTTTCCCCTAGGTTCTATGTGTAATGGATCATTGGGTTAACAACCATTTCTCTCGTTCCCTCACCCCCAACCCCTCTCCCACTGCGGCGGGCGAGGGGAGCACTCCCTGAGCGATTCCCCCTCGCCTTGCGGGCGGGAGAGGGGGTGAGGGCATGCTGGCCGTTATTAACGCGATAAACCATTACATCTAGGTTCTATGTTCTTTGCTCTATGTTCTCATTAACCTCTACAATTCAACTGGCAATTGCTCGGCCAAGCGAATGCCAGCAAGGCTCAAAGGGCAGCGATAGGCATAAATTTCAACGCCACGGGCAGCGACTGCGGCCAAAGTTTCAGCAAAGGCTGGATCAATTTGGCGGTTGACGGCAACCCGCTGAGCATCGCCACGTTGCACAATAAAAATCACGGCTGTGCGCCGCCCTTGTTCATGCAATTCGGCCAATTCGAGCAAGTGTCGGCGGCCCCGCACGGTCGGCGCATCGGGAAACAAGGCCAAACTATGCTCAGCATCACCGACACTTTTCACCTCGACCAGCCATGGGCAATCGCCGCCATGACGCTTGGCTTTGGTTGGTGGAGCCGGAGCTAAACCAAAATCAAAGCGGCTTGCCCCAAGTTTGACTTCACGCTCAATATGGCTATATTCAGCAAAAGGCGCGAGGGTTTGCGCTCGCAGGGCAGCCTCAACCAAACGATTTGGCAAGCCTGTATCCAATGAAACCAGTTCGTCAGCCTCATACACTCCGGCTACTTGATAGGCAGTTTTACGGCCTTCGGCTGGTTTGTGGCCTAGCACCAGCTGCGCTCCTGGCACGAGTTTGGTCAATAAACGGCCTCGATCAGCCAAATGCGCCTGAACAATTACCCCATCGGCCAATTGAGCCAGCACCAAAAAGCGATTTGGTCGCTCCAAAAAAGTGGCTTGCACCAACGGCGCACCGCCAACTAAGGCAACTTGAATTGTTGTTTCCACAATGGCCCTTACCACTAAAAAAACGAAGTCCATTATAGCCTTAATCAGCTTGGTACAGCGTGGTACAATGGCTTGCGGTCGTTAATCACCGATAAAAACTGATAAAGGATTGAGGTATGCTGGCAGTTTTGCAGCATTGGTTTTATGTTTTGCGCTCACGGTTAGTCATGGGAACGCGCCGACTCTATCGGCGACTTGGCGGCAAAGTTAAGCCGCGGGTCAACCAAATTACTGAGCAATTATACCTTGGCGGCTTTTTCGATCTCCACGATTGGCAGATTTTACACGCTCAAGGTGTGCGGGTGACGGTCAATCTCCAAGCTGAGCGCCAAGATCAGTTTGGCACGTTAGGCAACGAGGGCTACCTATGGCTGCCAACCATGGATCGCCAAGCACCTAGCCCTGAAGCGCTCCAACAAGGCGTGGCTTTTGTGCAACAAGCTATCGAGACTGACCACAAGGTGCTGATCCATTGTCATGCTGGCATGAGCCGTTCAGCTACCTTATGTACAGCTGTGCTGATTGCCCAAGGCATGGATTTAGAAGACGCATGGAATTTAGTTAAGGCGCGTCGCCCAATTGTGCATTTGCATCCCTGGCAACGCCGAGCTTTAGAGCAATTTGCCCACGATTGGGCACAACAAGGAGCAGAATCATGAGTTTTGCGGGCAAAACTGCCATTATCACTGGAGCATCATCGGGCATTGGCAAGTTGATCGCCGAAGGTTTGGCGCGTGGTGGGGCCAATGTGGTGCTCGCCGCCCGTTCAGCCGAGCAACTAAACGATCTGGCGGCAGCCATCAACCAAACCGGAGCCAAGGCACTCGCAGTTGCCACTGATGTTAGCGATGTGCAGGCAGTTCAAGCTTTGATCGATCAAGCCGTCGCCAGCTTTGGGCGGGTCGATTTGCTGATCAATAATGCTGGTTATGGGGTCTTTGATTCGATTGAGCAGATTGAATGGAAGCATCTCGAAGGCATGATCACGGTTAATTATTTTGGGGCAATGCATTGTATTCGGGCGGTCTTGCCTGTCATGCGCAAGCAAAATAGTGGCCATATTGTGAATGTAGCTTCGGTGGCAGGCTTGGTTTCAACCCACAACATGGGCAGTTATTCAGCTTCAAAACATGCTTTGATGGCGGCCTCTGAGGCCTTGCAAATTGAATTGCGGGGCACGCCGATCAAATGTTCATTAGTTTGCCCTGCCCCAATCGCCACGCCATTTTTTGATTCCGCCGACTTCAATAAGATGTCGCGCTTTGCCTCAATCTTTGGCATGCTCAAGCCTCACGATGTCACTGAGATTGTGCTGCATGTGGCGGCCAACCCCACGACTCAGCGGGTTATTCCGCGGATTTATCATGTGTTTGGGGTAGCATATCGAATCTTTCCAGCCTTCACCCGTTGGTTGGTGAAAATGGTTGGCTAATTTTGAATACTGAGAATAAGCATGATCACTGTTGAACATGTGGCCCAACTCGCCAATCGCCGCGTGCTGGTGGTTGGCGATGTTGTGCTCGACGAATATTTGTATGGCAAGCCCGAACGGCTCTCGCGCGAGGCGGCAATTCCGGTTTTAGAATTTGAGCAACGGCGAATTATTCCTGGTGGTGCAGCTAACCCTGCGACCAATATCACCGCCCTCGGCAGCACGGCTGGGATTGTGGCATTAATCGGTGCTGATCAAGCTGGCCATGAATTAGCCAATGCCTTGCATAAACGCAAGGTGAGCACCGCTGGATTGCTGCGTGATGAGCAACGCCCAACCACCACTAAAACCCGCATTTTGGCCTCGGTACAATTAACCGTTGCCCAACAAGTTGCTCGACTCGATAAGGTTGATCGGCGGCCAGTTGATCCAAATTTGGAAGATCAGGCGATCGAATTATTAGGCCAATTGATTCCCCAAGTTGATGCTGTGCTTTGCTCAGATTATCGCGTGGGCTGGCTCAGCCAGCGGCTAATTCAACACATCCAACAGTTATGTCAACAATATAAAACTTTGTTGACAGTTGATAGCCAAGGTCGCTTTGAACCCTACGCTGGAGCCGATTTTCTCAAGTGCAATTTGGGCGAGGCTGAGGCGTGGCTTGGCCAGCGTTTAGCTAACGATCAGCAAGTCGAACAGGGCTTGCAACGCTTGCGCGATCAACTTAAGTTGGCGGCGGTCGTGATTACTCGAGGCGGGGCAGGCTTTTCGCTACTCGATGCAGCAGGCATCCATCATATTCCAGCAGTGCCAATTGGTGAGGTGTTTGATGCAACTGGGGCGGGCGATACCTTTATTGCCACCGCCACACTTAGTTTGTGTGCAAGCCATAGCCCGCTTATTGCTGCCAAACTTGCTAACACGGCGGCAGCCTTGGTAGTACGCCGAATTGGCGTAGCCACAGTTAGCCCGAACGAGCTTCAGAACGCATTAATTCAATTTGGCCAGATTGTATGAGGCTTCGATGAATTCACCATTTACTGATTTAGCCGATTTAGTTGTACTTCGCCAGCAGTGGCGCGAACAGGGCTTGAGCGTGGTTTTTACCAATGGAGCCTTCGATTTGCTGCATGCAGGCCATGTAACCTACCTGCAAGCAGCCCGAGCCTTGGGCGATCTGTTGATTGTTGGCTTGAACAGCGATGCCTCAGTCCGTGGCTACAAAGGCCCAACCCGCCCAATCGTGCCTGAGCTTCAGCGCGGAATTGTGCTTGCAGCATTGCGCTCGGTCGAGTATGTCACACTATTTGAATCGTTAACCGCCGAGCCATTAGTTAGTGCTTTACAACCTGATATCTATGTCAAAGGTGGCGATTATGCTCACCCTGAGCAAGCAAGCAACGGCAAAGATTTACCTGAGGCGCGAATTGTTTTGGCCTATGGCGGCAAAGTCGAGCTAATTCAGTATCAAGCAGGGCTATCCACTAGCAACCTGATTGCCAAAATTCGCAGCGAGTAAATCGATCACTTAACATGCGCTCTAGCAGCCAGCAACCATATCGAGGGCTTCAAATCAACCTCGACAGCAGCCTTTGCCTGCTAGGGCGCATTAGATCAATAGGATTTCAGTTAGCTAGCTTCTAGGCCACTACTTCCTCTTCGCGCCGAAATTGGCTCATATACAAATCGTAGTATGCGCCGCGTTGCGCCAACAATTCGGTATGCGTGCCACGCTCGATCACAGCCCCGTCTTTAAGCATCAAGACCAAATCGGCGTTACGAATTGTGCTCAAACGGTGGGCAATTACAAAGCTGGTTCGGCCTTGCAGCAAGCTATCAAAGGCCTGCTGAATCAAGCGCTCGGTACGGGTATCAACACTCGAAGTCGCTTCATCAAGAATTAAAATGCGTGGATTGGCTAGTGCAGCCCGTGCAATCGCGATTAATTGACGTTGGCCTTGGCTCAAACCACCACCACGTTCGCCCAGCACGGTTTGGTAGCCATCACTCAAACGCTCAATAAAATCGTGAGCCGAGGCCAATTTGGCTGCTGCAATCACTTCTTCATCGCTGGCATCGAGCCGCCCATAGCGAATATTATTAATCACGGTATCCGAGAACAAGAACGAATCTTGGAGCACGATACCAATTTGGCGGCGTAAGCTAGCAGCTGTTACATCGCGTACATCAATTCCATCAATCTTAACTGCGCCACCAGTGACATCATAAAAACGCGGCAGCAAATTGATAATCGTGGTTTTGCCTGCGCCAGTCGGCCCAACAATCGCGATCGTTTGGCCTGGTTCAGCAGTAAAACTGACTCCGCGCAAAACTGGTTCGCCTTTTTTGTACTCGGCTTTAGCATCGACCAACTCCACTTTGCCGACAATCGCGGGCATTTCGCGGGCATCAGGCTTGTCGGTTACATCGGGAACTTCATCAAGCAAATTGAAAATTCGTTCGCCGCCAGCAATCGCATTTTGCACATTAGTCCACATCACGGCAATTTGCTGAATTGGTTGGTTGAAGCGTTGGACATATTGCAAGAAGGCAAATACCAAACCTAGCGAAATTGCAGTCGAGCCAAATAATGGTTGATCGCGTAAGACTGAAAGCCCGCCAACCACAACCACAATTGCAATCGCCACATAGCCCAAGGCTTCGAGCACTGGGTTGAGCGCACTGGTGAAGGTGGCAGCTCGCACGTTGGCATCACGATTGGCCGCGTTGGTACGCACAAATTGAGCGATACTTTCTTCTTCACGATTGAAGGCTTGTACTTCACGCGCCCCAGCGATGCTTTCTTGCAAGCCAGCATTGACGCTGCCCATCTGTTGGCGGGTTTTACGGAAGGCTTTGCGAGCTTGACTCGAAAAATAGAAGGTTGCAATTGCCATAAACGGCACAACGCTCAAGCTCAACAAAGCATAGGGCACATTTTCTTGTAACATTTTGATCGCAACCCAGCCGATTAGCAAAATACCGCCAAGCACGTTGAGCAAGGCAAAGCCCAGCATCTGCTGAATCGTATCGGTATCGCTGGTGATGCGACTCATAATGTTGCCAGCTTCGTTGCGCGAGTAAAAACCCAACGACAAACGATGAATTTGGGCAAATAGATCTTCACGCATCTGGCGCAGGGCATGTTGACCTGACCAGTTCATAGCATAAAAGGCCAAGCCTTGCAAAATCGATGTCCCAATAAACAAGCCACACAACAACAGCACCAATGAGCCAAGTCCGCTCAAACGATCAGCGCTGCTAATTTCGCTATTGATCGTATCAAACCAGCAGGCGCTGGGGTTGGGCAGCAAATAGCAATCGATCGATTGGCCGATCAAATCGGGGGTAACAACTTGGCCCCATGTGCCGATGACAATTAAAAGGATGGCAAACGCAAAGCCAAACCATTTTTTACGAAAATAAAAGCCAAAGCGAGCCAGCGTTGCACCCAAGCGTTGGGGCTTTTCAGTTTCAGCTTCTAATAAGTGGCGAGGACCGCCTAATCCACCCATCATAGCGCTAAGCCTCCTCAACGCTTGAGTTTTCAAGCGCTGCAATGTCGGCATCGCCGACCAGTTGCGAATTGTAAATTTCGGCGTAGATGGCACTGCTTTCCATTAATTCTTCATGGTTGCCACGCGCCACCACTTGGCCTTTTTCGAGCACCAAAATTTGGTCAGCATTCAAGACGGTGCTAATCCGTTGGGCAATTACCACGCTGGTGCGGCCTTGCATCAATTGATCAAGTGCCTTTTGAATGCGATATTCAGTCATCAAGTCAACGCTGCTGGTCGAATCATCCAAAATCAGCAGCCGTGGATTGAGCAGCAAAGCGCGAGCAATCGCGATCCGTTGCTTTTGACCGCCAGACAAGGTTGCACCGCGTTCGCCAACCGAGGTATCGTAGCCTTGAGGAAAAGTCATAATAAAATCGTGAGCCGAGGCTGCTTTAGCAGCAGCTTCAACTTCTTCAAACGTCGCCTCAGGTCGCCCAAAAGCGATGTTATCGCGAATTGAGCCACTAAACAGATTGGTTTCTTGCAGCACAATCCCAATCTGCGAGCGCAAGCTATCAAGTTTTACATCGCGCAAATCATGGCCATCGATCAAGACTGCACCTTCGCTGACATCGTAAAAGCGGGGCAGTAAGTTGATGATCGTCGATTTGCCACTACCAGTTGCGCCAAGTAAAGCGATTGTTTGGCCTGGTTTAGCCGCGAAACTCACATCGCGCAGCACTGGATCGCTGCTGCCAAAGTAGCGAAAGGTTACATTACGAAATTCAACGTTGCCTTGAATGGCGGGTAATTCTTGGGCATCAGGCTTATCGGTAATTTCGCTCTTGGCATCGAGAATTTCGAAAATACGCGAGGCCGAAGCGCCAGCCTGAGCCATCAGCGAGATAATAAAACCAAGCTGACCCAAGGGAAAAAACACATAGACCAAGTACAAGCTGAATTTTTGATATTCACCTAAATCTAGCGTACCACCCAAAATTTGGCGACCGCCGAAATAGAGAATTCCCGCTTGGCCAAGTTGTGCCACCAAAAAGATTACCGGAAACAAAAACGAAAAGACTTTGCTAATTCGCAGTTGTTGGTCCATCAAATCGGTTGCCGCCAGATCAAAGCGTTGCGATTCGTATGGCTCGCGGGTAAACGCCTTGACAACTTTGATCCCCGCCAAGTTTTCTTGCAAAATGGTATTGAGTGACGAAAGTTTGCGTTGCACAATCCCAAACAAGGGCTGGCTGACTTTACCAAAGATCATAAACATGACCATGGCGACCGGTAGCAACGGCACAACCACCAATGAAAGCTTCCAATTGGTGAAGAACAGAATTACTAATGCGCCAACCAAGAGCAACAAGGCTTGAGCGGTTAAAATCAAACCTTGAGCAATGAAAGTTCGCACTTTTTCCACATCATCGGTGGCGCGAATCATCAATTGGCCAGTTTGATTTTGATCGTAGTAGGAGAATGAAAGGCGTTGCACCCGCGCAAAAATCTGATTACGCAGATCAAACGCCACACCTTGCGAGGTTTTTTCAGCCATATAGGCTTGCACAAACGAGAAAATTCCGCGCATAAAAGCAAAAGCCACAATAATCAACGCCGCATTAATCAACAACGATTCAGCATTGGTTTGATCAAGCCGCAATTGTTCGATAGTCGTACCTGCTTGTTGGGCGGCGGCAGCTTGCATTGGCTCAGGCACTTGCTTGAAAATAATTCGCGCAATTGAGCCACTGGTTACCGCATCGATCATGTTTTGCACCAATTGCGGCACTGCCAATTGGGCTAAGGTTGCGAGTGCCAAGGCCACATAGGCCAGAATCGCCGATTTGCGCTGAGCACCGAGGTAGGCGATCGCACGACCAAGCCCCCCCGACCCACCGCCAGCCTTCTGACCACGCTGTGCTTGGGGTTTTCCCATTTGTGCTTGCACGTTGCCCATCCTTACAATTTCAATTAGTTAGTTGAACTAACTAATTGTACGCCAAGTTTCAAAAAGATCAATCATACTCTAGTACGAGAACGTGGTGTGGATCGGTTGATCCACGAAGGGCACGAAGATGAGAAATAGAAACCACGAAGAACGCAAAGAACGCGAAGCGCACAAAGGATATATATGCTCTCTGTTATATGACCTTCATCCCTCATCCCTCATCCTTCATCCTTTCTTGATCCTCTATGTTCTGCGGCAGGCTTGCACTATAATAGAGTTGTGAGGTGTGTTGTGCATCACTGATAGGATTACGCCGATGGGAATTCCACGCCATATTCCATTACCAGTTACACCGCTGCTTGGCCGCATCCAAGAAATGGCTCAACTTGAGCAGCTTTTGCCCGATCCCACAATTCGTCTGGTTACCTTGGTTGGGCCTGGTGGAGCGGGCAAGACTCGCTTAGCACTCGAAGCAGGCCGCACAGTCTGCGAGCAATTTGCCGATGGCGCGTTATTTGTCAGTTTGGCCCATGTCTATGATGTTGATCTGGTGTTGCCAACCCTGGCCCAAGCCTTCAACCTCAGTCGACTGGGCAATCAATCGCTCTTGGCCAGCGTTGGGGCGTGGCTAGCCGACCAAGAATTATTGCTGATTTTGGATAATTTGGAGCAGGTTATCGATGTCGCAGCTCTATTAGTCCAGCTTTTGGCTTTGGCTCCCAAATTGACCTTGTTGGTCACCAGCCGCGAAGTATTAAATGTGCAGGGCGAATATCGCTTGCCAGTGCCGCCGCTGAGCCTGCCACCTAGTAGCCAACCCATGGCAATCGAGCAATTAAGCGAATTTAGCGCAACCCGCTTATTTATTGAACGAGCCAAAGCTGCCCGCCCACACATTCCGCTGAATGCCAATGATGCCCAAAGTATCGCTACGATTTGTCAGCGCCTCGATGGCTTGCCCTTGGCGATTGAACTGGTTGCGGCTTATACCAAGGTTTTTACCCCGCAAGAATTATTAACCCGCTTCAGTTATAGCCTCGATGTGCCAGTCGGCGGCGCACGCGATTTGCCTAACCGCCAACAAACGTTGCGCCAGTGCATTGATTGGAGCTACCAACGCTTGACCCCTGAGGAACAAACGGTTTTTTGTTATCTCAGCGTGCTAGTCAGTAGTTGGACGATGGCAGCGGTTGAGCAGATTTGTGCTGGGCAGGCCAATGTGGTAGCAACCGTTTTAGCCTTGGTCAATAAAAGTCTGGTGGTCGAGCAAACTACCCACGATGGTCAAACTCGCTTTACCATGCTACAAACCATCGCTGAATTTGCCCGTGAGCAAGCAGTGCTATGTGAAGATTTTCAAACGATCTGCCAACGCCATGCCAGCTATTATTTACAGATGGTTGCCCAAGCCGCGCCGCATTTGCGTGATCAGCAACAGGCTCATTGGTTACGTCACCTTGATGCCGAGCAGGGCAATATTTACGCCGCCCTGCAATGGACGCTTGATCATGCCGTGGTTGAATCGATCGAACTCTTTCCATCAATTAATTTGTGGATCACCTATCGCCGCCGCCATGGCGATGTTTGGTGGATCGAGCGCATGCTTGAGGCCAGCAGCAACATTCGCTCGGGCGCACGAGTTGAAACGCTCTCCACGGCTGGCTGGTTTATTCTCAATCAAGGCTTATTTGCCCAAGCCGAAACCATTTTTGAGCAAGCGTTGAGCCTCGCCCGCGATTTGCAAATTCCCATGAGCATTGGCTTGGCGCTGCATGGCGTTGGCGAAATTGCCTATCATCGCGGCGACTATGCTCAAGCAGTCACGCTCTACGAGGAAAGTGTTCAAATTTTCGAGCAGCTTGATGATCACAATGAGTTGGCATGGTCGCTTGATCATTTGGGGCGGGCTTGTATTCAGCAAGGTCAATGGAAACGCGCTGCGCTGTTGTTTGCCCGTGCCCATCAGCTTTTTGCCCGCTTAGGCCATTTGTGGGGCGATGCCTTTGCACTCAATCACTGTGGTATCGTCGCCGCCGCTCAACAAGATTATGATCAAGCTCAGCATTTTATCGAAGCCAGCATTGCGATTGCTGAGCAATTGCACGACCCATGGCATCGTGCCGAGGGCTTGCATCAATTAGGATTAATTGCCTTGGCGCGTCAGCAGCACGATCAAGCATTAACTGCCTTATACGAAAGCTTCAGTCTGCGTCGCCAACATCAATTGCTACCGATGATCGCGAGTTCACTTGAAGCCTTAGCCCGCGTCGCTCAAGCCCAACATCATTGGTCGTGGGCGGTGCAATTGAGTAGTCGCGCTGCTAGTTTACGCTTGCAAAGTGGCGAGCCAATGCCAGCCACCGAGCAGCGCATTCAACAACACGTATTAGATGAAGCTAAAAAATTGCTGGGCGAGCCGCAATATCAACATGATTGGGAGCAAGGCCAACAGCTTGAGTTGGATATGGTAACGTTACGTCAACCAACCCCGCAAACGCCAACCCCGCTGTTGACCAAACGCGAACATGAATTGCTAACCTTGATTGCTCAAGGCAAGAGTAATAGCGAAATCGCCCTAGAATTGGTGCTTAGCCCATTTACCGTGAACAATCATTTGCGGGCGATTTATCGTAAATTGGGCGTTTCAACCCGGAGTGCAGCGGCCTATATCGCCCGCGAACGCGGCTTGCTGGAAAGCCTCGAACAGCGTGTTTAGGCCTGATCCGCAACTGGCTGTTCTCGGATTATAATAGGGCTTGAACCCGTTACGAGCCTATTGAGGATAGCAACGCAATGCGAGTATTACTTGTTGGAGCCGGCGGGCGTGAACATGCCCTAGCATGGAAAATCGCCCAATCGCCATTATGCGAACACCTGTGGATCGTCCCTGGTAATCCCGGCACGGCAACGCTTGGTACAAACGTCGATTTAGCCGCAGACGATGCTGCTGGCATTGTGGGTTTAGCCACCCGCGAACAGATAGATTTGGTGGTTGTCGGGCCAGAAGCGCCCTTGGTCGAAGGCCTAGGCGAGGTCTGCGAGGCTGTCGATTTGGCCATGTTTGGGCCTTCGTCTGAGGCCGCCCAACTTGAGGGCAGCAAAGCCTTCGCCAAAATGATTATGCTTGAGGCAGGCGTGCCAACCGCTGCCGCTCATACCTTTGATGATCCCGCCGCCGCAATCGCCTTTGTTGAAGCAGATCAACAAGCTTGGGTGGTTAAAGCTGATGGTTTGGCCGCTGGTAAAGGTGTAATCGTGCCCGATGATGGTAATGTTGCTGCCACGATCAGTGCCATTCACGAGTTGGCCGCGACCAACGCTGGTACGCGCTTGGTACTCGAAGAAAAATTAACTGGCCCCGAAGTTTCGTTATTGGCCTTATGCGATGGCGAACGGGCGATTCCGCTAATCGCCGCCCAAGACCACAAACGCATCGGCGATAACGACACTGGCGGCAATACCGGCGGCATGGGATCATATGCACCAGCCCCAATTTTGCCCTATGCCGAAGCCCAAGCCTTGGTTGATGTGATTTTCACGCCAGTACTACGCACTATGGCCGCTCGCCAAATTCCCTATCGTGGTGTGTTGTATGCTGGCTTGATGCTCACACCCAACGGCGTAAAAGTCATCGAATTCAATGCCCGCTTTGGCGACCCCGAAACCCAAGCCCTGCTGCCCTTGCTCAAAAGCGATTTGCTCGAACTGCTGCACAAAGTTGCCACCAGCAATCTAGCCGATGTCACAATCGAATGGCACGACGGCGCGGCGGTGTGTGTGGTGCTTTCGGCGGCAGGCTACCCCGCCAAACCGCGCACTGGCGACGTGATCACAGGTTTAGATCGCTTGCCCAGCGATGTCTTGTCGTTTCAGGCGGGCACCGCAACCAATGCCCAAGGCCAGTTGGTGACCGCAGGCGGACGAGTTTTGGGCATCACCGCAGTTGCGCCAACGTTACGCGAAGCTCGCGATAAAGCCTACGCCGCAACCGAATTGGTCGAATTTGCTGGCAAATATCAACGCAGCGATATCGCCGCACGGGGGTTAGCAGAATGATGCGGCTTGCCGTGATGGTATCGGGCAGTGGCTCAAATTTACAAGCCTTAATCGATGCCCAAAAAGCGCAACAACTCAATGCCACAATCAATGTGGTGATTTGCGATCAGCCCAAAGCCCAAGCAATCAGCCGCACCTTGGCCGCCCGCATTCCAGTGATCTGCGTGCCATTGGCCAAAAAAGCCAGCCGCGAGCAATGGGCCACTCAAATTAGCGAATTACTGGCAGCTTTCAAGCCCGATTTGATTGTGATGGCAGGCTGGATGCGGGTGATGCCAGCCTCGTTTGTTGAACGCTGGACTCCGAATATCATCAATCAACACCCTGCCTTGTTGCCTGAGGATGGCGGCGAATTCTATCCGCTCAACGATGGCCGCCAAATTCCGGCAATTCGCGGAGCGCATGCGGTGCGTGATGCCTTGGCGTTGGGCGTGCCAGTCACTGGTTGCACGGTGCATCAAATCACGCCAATCGTTGATGTTGGCCCGGTTTTGGCTCAAGTTGAAGTTGCGGTCTTGCCCGACGATGATCAAGCCAGTCTGCACGAACGAATCAAACAAGCTGAACGACGGATTTTAGTTGAAGTAATTAACAATTTAGCCCAAACAGTTGCCTAAATTCCGCCCTAGCCGTAGTAATTTCCGCTTGCAACGTCACCTGCTACGGCTAGCGCTATTCTGTGGGAGATATGTCAATGACGACTACAGCAGAAAAAATCGCTGAGTTGCGGCGACGGCGTGAACAAGCAGCAACCACCGATCCCAAAGCCGCCGAAAAGCAACATGCTCGTGGCAAATTGACCGCCCGTGAGCGGATCGAACGATTGCTTGATCCCGATTCGTTTGTCGAACTCGATGCCTTGGCCGTGCATCGCTCAACCGCTTTCGGCTTAGAGCACAAACGGATTCTTGGCGATGGCGTAATTACTGGCCATGGCACGATTGATGGTCGCCAAGTTTGTGTGTTTTCGCAAGATTTCACTGTGCTTGGTGGTTCGTTGGGCGAAGTATTTGCCGAAAAAATCGTCAAGGTGATGGATTTGGCGATGCGCATGGGCGTGCCGCTGATTGGTATCAACGACAGCGGCGGCGCTCGTATCCAAGAGGGTGTGGTGGCACTGGGAGGTTACGCCGAAATTTTCTATCGCAATGTCGTGGCTTCGGGCGTAATTCCCCAACTTTCGATTATTGCCGGGCCATGTGCTGGCGGCGCGGTCTATTCACCTGCCATGACCGACTTCATTTTGATGGTCAAAGGCACATCGCAAATGTTTATCACTGGGCCAGATGTGATTAAAACCGTAACTGGCGAGGAAGTGACCCAAGAGCAATTGGGTGGTGCGATGACTCACAACAGTAAATCGGGCGTAGCACATTTTGCTGCTGATGATGAGGAAGAATGTTTCGAGCAATTACGCACGTTACTTTCCTTCTTGCCGCTCAATAATATGGATGATGCGCCGATCATCGAGCCAACCGACGATCCCAACCGTATGGATGATACCCTGCAAAGCATTATTCCCGATCAGCCCAAAAAGCCCTACGATATGAAAGCCGTGATCGAATTGATCGTTGATGATGGCTTTTTCTTCGAAGTTCAGCCGCACTATGCTCCTAACTTGGTGATTGGTTTTGCGCGGCTTGATGGCATGCCGGTGGGCATCGTTGGCAATCAGCCTGCTGCCTTAGCTGGAACCTTGGATATTGATTCATCGGTTAAGGGTGCACGTTTTGTGCGCTTCTGCGATGCTTTCAATATTCCCTTGATCACCTTTGTTGATGTACCAGGCTTCTTGCCCGGCACGCATCAGGAGTATGGCGGGATTATTCGCCATGGCGCAAAACTGTTATATGCCTATTGCGAAGCAACCGTGCCCAAACTGACCGTGATCACGCGCAAGGCCTATGGCGGAGCCTACGACGTGATGGCCTCGAAGCATATTCGCGCCGATTTCAACTTTGCTTGGCCAACCGCCGAAATCGCCGTGATGGGCGCAAGCGGCGCGGTTTCGATCATCTTCCGCAAAGAAATTGCTGAATCGGCTGATCCTGTGGCAACCAACGCTGAACTAATCCACAATTATGAAGAGCGTTTTGCTAACCCCTATATTGCTGCTGAACGTGGCTATATTGATTCGGTGATCGAGCCACGCGAAACCCGTCCAGCCTTGATCAAAGCGCTGCATTTGTCGCGTACCAAACGCCAAAGCCTGCCGCCACGCAAACATGGCAATATGCCGTTGTAATCGAGGGGTCAGGGGCTAGGGATCAGGGGTCAGGTTTCGGCTTTAACCACGAAGAGCACAAAGGACACGAACATAACGCTTTGTGTCCTTTGTGGTTTTAATGTTTTAGCCACAAATTCCACCAACAATATTCCGATAGCCCAGAACCCAGAGCCAAAAGCCCACTCCTCTCTAGCTCCTGATCCCTGAATCCTGATCCCTATGTTCTATGCTCCAGGTTCTATGTTCTCAACTTCATCCCTCATAATTCATCCTTTATCCTTCACTTTCCCTTCTTGACATTTCATGAATCACTAGTATATTTATGACTAATAAGTCAATAAAATACTGATGAGTCTAAATGCACATCAGTAGAACGAGCAGGCAATCTATGGCAGCGAATCAACCAAGCGATCATTCTAGTCCGGTGGTACGTCCGTTGAAAGAACGCCAGCGTGAGCAACGCGAGGCCATGATTTTGGCCGCAGCCCACGCTGTGTTCATTGCCAAGGGCTATCACGACGCTTCGATTGACGAGATTGCAGGCCAAGTTGGCATCTCCAAAGGCGCGATCTATCAACATTTTGCCAGTAAAGAGGATTTAGTTGAGGCCTTGATCGCCCAACAGATCAGCGATTTTCTCGGCATTTTGGATCGCCTACTTACAGAAACAACCTCGGTTTGCACTCGGCTTGAACATATTCTGAGCCACGCTTATGGTGGCTTGCAGGGTAAACACAGCGGTGTGCTACTCGAATTGCACCATCGAATCGGCTTGCCCAATGCTGTGATTGAAAAACGTCCTCAGCTTCAATCGCGAGTTGAACAAGCTATGAGCCGCCTCAGTCGCTTATTTGATGAGGGCAAAGCGACTGGCGAACTCAATCCATCCATTCCAACGCCAATTATGGTGGCCACCTTTATTGGTTTGTTGTCGTTGCGTGGTTACGAGCAATTAATCGCGAGCGCCCAATTCAGCCCTGCCGACTTGATTCCCCATATTAGCCAGATCTTCTTGCGCGGCATTGTCGCACCAACTGGAAGTTAATTGATAGCAAGGAATCATAGAACCATGACACAATCACAAGCGCACATAGATGCCGATGATCCAACGGCGCAAATTTTTCAGCCCAGCGCGATTGAAAATCCCTATCCATTGTTTGCCCAAATGCGGGCCAAAGCGGCGGTATTGGCGGTTCCTTCGCCCTATGAATTTGTCAAAGCCGATGCTTGGCTAGTAACCCGCTATGCCGAAGCAGTCCAAGTATTAAAGGATAGCCGCTTCACGGTCGATGCGACGATACTCAACCCTGAGGCTGGCGTATTTGGCCAAACTGCCTCGGAAGGAGCCGAAGATCGCAGCTTCTTGGGCGCGAAATCGATGGTTAGCGCCGATGGAGCCGAGCATTCGCGCTTACGCAGTTTGGTTGCCAAAGCCTTTACCCCGCGCTATATCGAACAGCTTCGCCCACGCATCCAAGAGCTTGCCGACGAATTGCTCGATCAGGTGCAGGCTCAAGGCGCGATGGATTTGGTGAAGGATTATGCTTATCCTTTGCCAATTAATGTAATCTCCGAAATGCTAGGCGTACCAGCTCATGAACGCGACCAAATGCGCCAGTGGTCGGACGCATTGACCAGCCATAGCCCCGAAAGCCAAGGCCAATTGCGCGATTTTGCTATGTATGTGCAAAAACTGATCGCTGATAAACGCCACAATCCCCAAGCCGATCTGATTAGCAAGTTGGTCGAGTTGGAAGCCACAGGCGATGCCCTCAGCGAATCAGAATTATTGGCAACCGCAGGCTTGTTAATTTTTGCAGGCCACGAAACCACCTCGAATTTAATTAGCATTGGCTCGTTGATGTTGCTTGATCATCCTGAGCAACGCGCCCGCTTGCAAGCCGACGCAAGTCTTATTCCAACAGCCGTCGAAGAATTATTGCGTTTCAATGGGCCGATCTTCAGCCCCGCCCCGCGCTTTGCACTCGAAGATCTGGAGATCGCAGGCCAGCCGATCCGTCGTGGTGATTTGGTGCTAGTAGCGCTCGGCTCGGCCAACCACGATCAAAGCGTTTTCAATGATCCTGAATCGTTGGATGTGGCGCGTGAAATTAGTCGCCAACTCGCCTTTGGCCATGGCGTGCACTTCTGTTTGGGTGCGCCACTCGCTCGCTTAGAAGGCGAAATCGCTTTCAGCAGCTTATTGAAGCGCATTCCCAACTTGCAACTAGCCGTGCCACGCGAACAAATTAAATGGCGCGATAACCTAAATTTACGGGGTCTCAAAGCCCTACCGGTGATCTTCTAGATCACTGTTTCGATCAACCATTCATTCTTATCACAGGAGTCGATCGATGCGTTTACACGACAACGTTGTCATCATTACCGGAGCCGCCTCAGGTATGGGACTTGCGATGGCTACCCGCTTCGCAGCCGAAGGAGCCAAATTAGTGCTTGGCGATTGGAATGCTCAGCGGCTCGAAGCAGCGGTTGCCACGATTCAGGCCAGCGGAGCAGCGGTGGTTGGTTCACAGGGAAACATTGCCGATCACGCGACTGCCGAAGCCTTAGTTGATTTAGCCATCAGTACCTACGGCCATCTCGATGTACTTTGCAACAACGCCGGGGTGATGGATTCGATGCAAGGAGTTGCCGAGGTTTCTGATGATATGTGGCGGCGGGTTTTGGGAATCAACCTCGAAGGCCCGATGTTCACCAGTCGGCGGGCACTCAAATTTATGTTGGAGCGTGGTAGTGGCGTGATTGTCAACGTCGCTTCGACGGCGGGAATTCATGGTGGTGCTGCTGGTGCAGCCTACACCGCCTCGAAACATGGCTTGGTTGGGCTAACGCGTAACACCGCATGGATTTACGCCAAACGCAACATTCGTTGTAACGCGATTTGCCCAGGCGGTACGATCACTAACATCGTTGAATCGATGGATCGCACAGCGATTGCGCCAGCCGATGCAGCGCGGGTTGGCGAATTTACTGCGTTGGCTCCAGCCTACCTCGAACCTGCGGATATTGCCAATTTGGCCTTGTTCTTGGCTTCGGATGAGTCGCGGCATATCAACGGAGCGATTATTCCAGCTGATGCTGGCTGGGCTGCGGTTTAGAATTGTGGCTTCAGGCCCAACTCTGCTCGCAGGGCGGGTTGGCGCTTCCGTAATCCATAAGCGCACTTCAGTAGACGTTTGGTTGCTGCAAAAATTAAATAAAAAGGTCAAGCCCGTAGTGCCGAGTAGGGGCAGCACTGCGGGCTTGACGCTGGCGATTAATTACAAATTGCCACGTTTGGCTTGTTCGCGTTCAATCGCTTCAAATAGGGCTTTGAAATTTCCAGCACCAAAGCCACGGCTGCCTTTGCGTTGAATGATCTCGTAGAACACGGTTGGCCGATCGCCAACTGGTTTGGTAAAGATTTGCAAGAGGTAGCCTTCATCGTCACGATCGACCAAAATCCCCAATTGTTGCAGGGTATTGTAGTCTTCGTCGATATGACCAACCCGACCAGCCAAGGCCGAGTAGTAGGTATCCGGCGTGCGCAAAAATTCCACGCCATTATCGCGCAGTTGTTGCACGGTTTTGATGATGTCAGGCGTAATCAAGGCAATATGTTGAGCACCTGGGCCACGGTAATAATCGAGATATTCGTCGATTTGCGATTTTTTGCGGCCTTCAGCTGGCTCATTGATTGGGAATTTGATCCGACCTGTGCCGTTTTGCACGACTTTCGACATCAAAGCGCTATATTCGGTTGAAATATCATCATCGGTAAATTGTTGTAATTGGCTAAAGCCTAGGATGCGGGCATAGAAATTAACCCATTCATCCATCTTGCCCAGCTCAACATTACCCACAATATGATCAACTGCGGCCAAACCGGTTGGCTCAGCTTTGACGGGATTTTTTACTTTGTTATAGCCTGGCATAAACGTACCAGTATAGCCGTCGCGCTCAACAAAGGTATGCACCGTATCGCCATAAGTACGAATAGTCGCTTTGACCACTTTGCCCCACTTGCTTTCCAGCACGGTTGGCTCAAGTACAGCCGTTGCACCGCGAGCAAGCGCAGCCTCAAAAGCAGCAGTGGCGTTTTCAACTTCAAGCGCAATATCCTTGACCCCATCGCCATGCAATTTCACATGCTCAGCAATCGGCGAATCCGGATTAAGTGCCCCAGTCAATACCAAGCGGATGTTGCGCTGTTGCATCACAAACGAGACGCGGTCGCGCGTGCCAGTTTCCAAGCCAGCATAGGCAACTGGCGTAAAACCAAAGGCCGTCCGATAGTAGTGAGCCGCTTGGCGGGCATTACCAACATACATTTCGACATAATCGATGCCACGTAATGCTAAAGGATCATGGGCATTCGTGGTTTCTTGTTCTGCCATCGTCATTGATAGCCTCCTTTTGATGAAAACGCCGCAACGATTAATCGCTATAGGGCTGAGCTTGCGCCCAGAATGCCTCGAACGCGACCCGTAAGGTTTGCGCTAGCGATGGATGATTCATACATAACGCGGTGATTGAAGGCCGCCCCGTGATGGGATCTTGCAATGATAGCAAGGCCACCCGACCATCAAACAAATTCATTTTGATTGGCAGTTGTGGCACAAAGCGCAACTCTTGGCCTAAACTGCGAAACTGCGCCAACACTGGCCGCAATTGGGCATCTTCCAAGGCGCTTAGTTCATATAAAGCTCGATACTGCACGCCGCGCGAGCGTGGTTCGCGAACTTCAGCCACATTTTCTTCGAGGCTCGAGACTAACGGGCGTTTGAAACAGGCTAAAATTTCATGTTCAGCTTGTTGGGCCAACGTCCAAGCCCGAGCACTAATCTGGCGTGGGTCGAGCAAAACATCGATGTAATCCAACGGATTATCTTCGTTGCTGCCTTCGGTATAGATTGGCTGCATCGTGGCAACAAGGCCTTGAGCAATCGTCTGAGCTTCGCTTAATTCGCGTTCCATCACACTGCGCCGTTCGGCTAAGAGTGCAGGCAAGGCTTGTTCAGGCGCGACCGCCACAAAAGTACGCCGTGGCCCCATGCGTTCATGAGCCAAACCTTTGCTAGCCAACGATTGCAACACATCGTAGATCCGCTGGCGCGGAATGCTGGTATGGGTTGCTAGTTGCGCCGCCGAAAACGATTGCCGACCGAGTAGCCCCAAATAGGCGGTTGCCTCGTAGCGACTTAAGCCTAAATCGCTCAGTTGATCAATCAAAGATTCATCGTGCATTGGTGTCACCACTGCCTAGTGGTGCTATTGTAGCGAGTTGTCGAATGCTTGTCAATCATGCGATCAAAGGCCACGCGCAGCACCGAAATCGAATATATTCCGTTAATGTGTCCGATCAAAAATGGGAGCGTTACCAAAACTAGCTGTAGCTTTAGCTTGCGAAGCCAAATTGTACTACGAAGTAGCCGCCACAGTTAAAATCAATTAATCTGCTAGATTGCCTGTTGGTATCTTTTTTGCTATAGTGGCGGGTAATTTCTAAAAACTTGGTTAATTGAGGCAGGCATATGCGTACATTTGTGGTCTATTTATTACTTATTGGGCTAGTCGGTTGTGGTCAGCCCGACCAAGTTGCGACTACTCAACCAACCTTGGGGCTAATTCTGAGCAATCCAACTGCCACGCCCTTGGCAATCAGCCCAAGTGCGGCTCCTGCCAGCGGTGCAGTTAATCCAACTCAAATAGTGGCTAGCACGCCAAGCATTGCCGCCGACGATTGGCAAAGCCAATATCGAGCCTGGATTGAAGAAGCCCGCCAGACCCATCCTTATAGTGAAAGCACTGAGCTTATGTGGAATGTGATGATCTGCGAATCGAGCGGCAATCCCACGATTCAAGGCCCAGGCGAACTGATTGGATTATTTCAATATCAGCCAAGCACTTGGGCTGGAGCCTGGAACCCCTATCGTGATCAACCAATTACTGATGCCCGTGCCCAGATTTTCGCCACTGCCAAAGCTTGGCACGATGGCAACCAACAATGGTGGGGCGTGTGTCTCTAGTTCTGCATCATTGTTTCAATCGTGTCAAATAGAATATCCAAGGTAAAGGGTTTAAACAAAAATTGCCCATACAACTGGGTCTGATCACGGCAATCAACAGCGCTCATAAAGACAAATGGCGGCGAGGTTGCGCCAAATTCGCGCTGCACCAATTCGGCCATTTTGATCCCATCCATAAACGGCATCATCACATCGGTCAATACTAAGGCTGGCTGAATGCGCTGGGCCAATTCGAGGCCACGCCGCCCATCATAAGCCACATCGACCGTGTAACCTTCATCTCGCAGCGCATCGGCGATCATGTCTGCGATTGAATCTTCATCATCAACGATTAATATATGTTTTCCAGCAACCACACAAAGACTCCTTTTATCGCCGTGAGACATTGCAACGCCAATGATCGCTGATCATTAGCGTTTGCTCCTCGGAACACTTTAAATGCATAAACCAGACCACGTAGCAAGATCTAGGCCAATAGGCGGTGAGCGTTATTCGTTTGCTTCAACTGGAAGGCTTAATGTAAAGCAACTACCACGGCCTAGGCCTTCCGATGCAACGAGAATGCTGCCGCCATGCGCTCGCACAACAGCGCGAACGGTATACAAACCAAGACCTGTGCCACCAACCCGTTGAGTATGTCGCCCTCGCGTAAAGCGCTCGAAAATTCGCTCAAGATCTTGGGGATCGATACCAAGGCCAGCATCGCAAATGCTCAACAGCACTTGGTCTTGCTCAAGCTCTAAACGAACATCAATGGCTGTATCATCAGCGCTATATTTCAAGGCATTATCGAGCAAATTCCAAATCACTCGCTCCATCCAAATTGGGTCAACTCGTACCAACGGCGTAGCCTGAAGCTCCACGTTGATCCGTGGATTGGCTAAACCACCATTGATCGTGGTAATTAATTGACCAACCAACTCGCCAAAATCCAATAAACATGGGCTAATTAAGGTTTCGCCAGCATTGATTCGCGCAACATCAACCAATAACGAAAGATAATCGCGCATGCGATCAGATTGGGCAATAATTGATTGCAAACGATTTAACTCGCGTTCGCTACGATTTTCAGTTTTAGCCCGCCGCAACAGCAAATCGGCACTCCCACGAATCGTCGTCAGTGGATTTTTCAAATCGTGCACGATAGTAGCAATGGCATTATCGCGATCACTTTCTTGCAATTTCCAGCCAGTAATATCTTGAAAGACGGCAACCGCACCAATCAAATTACCGCGATTATCGTGAATTGGCGAGGTATTGGCCAAAATTGGAATTTCGCTGCCATCGGGGCGACGCAAAATCAACTCATGTTTGAGAAATGGCTCGCCAGTTCGAATCACACGGGCAATCCCCGAATCACCAGCAGGCAAGCGCGTGCCATCAGGTTTGTGCAAACCAAAATGATTGTAGCCTTCAACTGGTACAGAATGGAGTGGATGTTGCCACAATTGCTCGGCCTGACGATTGGCCAAAATCAACTGGCCATCGGGCGCTAAACCGACAACTACACCTTCGGGCAACACATCGATAATGCTTTGCAACAACGATTGATGCAGATCACCAAGATTTTCGTGCTCATGCGGCTCGACATAGCTGGTGCGCAAACGCCCGATCCAGCCTTCCAGCAAGGCCTGAATAATCATTACTTGGGCTGGGCTGAAATTATGCGCAGGATTAAATTTGGCGGCGTAAAACGCTTCATAGACAAAAATCAAGGTAGCTTTTTCGACGTTTAATGCCTGCTCAGCGCTCATCATCAGGCCTTCGGGCTGGCCTGCGCTTGGCGTAACACAATGATATTCACCAGAAGCAGTGCGGCTCCAAATCGTTACGTCAACTTGAAAGGCCGCACTGAGTGATTGAGCCAAGGCAACCAACGATTGGGGCGCTTCGGTTGTAATACGGCGCGAAAAGTCTTCAATCATAGCCCATTCGCGACTGGTTATATTCATTCAGGATTCCTTCCACATATCGTTTGGTTGCAAGGCAGATTAAGCTTATTCTGAGTTTGGTTTGATCGTGCGTCCGATAATTGCTTCGTAGCGTTGGGCTAGGGCGGTATAATCCGAGCGTGGGTCAAGCGCTTTTTGGGCGATCCACATTTGTTGGGCGAGGCCGCCAGCCCACAATGGCACACCACTGGCACGGGCAGTATCTAACACAGCGTTTAAATCTTTGGCCAACAATTCAGCGGCAAAGCCTTTGTTGTAATCGCCGCTGAACACGGTTTCGGGCAGCCAACGTTCCAATAAATAGTTTGAGGCGGTGGCATTTAACAATACATGGCGAATCGTTTCAGCTTCAACGCCATTGGCCACACCAAAGGCCAACGCTTCGATATTGGCCATGGCAATAATGCTGATCGCCAGATTATTGCAAAGCTTGACGACTGAGCCAGAACCACTAGCGCCGATATAGCTGACTGCGCCACCCAGTACCTCCAAAACTGCTTGGCAGCGCTCGAATGTGCTTGGTTCGCCACCCACCATAATCGCCAACTCGCCAGTTTTAGCACGGGCTGGGCCACCACTGACTGGCGCATCGAGCATGGCAATTTGACGCTCGGCGAGTTGGGCGGCAATCGCCCGGCTGGCGGTAGGAGCAATCGTGCTCATATCAATACAGATACTGCCCGCCGCCATACCATATGCAGCACCATTCGTGCCAAGCAATGCCGCCTCAACTTGAGGTGCATCAGGCACCATCGTAATCACAATATCGCTATTTTCGCCCAATGCTTGGTAGTTTTCGGCAATGCTTGCCCCTTGCAATGCCAACTGTTCAGCAGCTTCGCGCCGTTGATGTACGCCAACCGTCAATTGATAGCCTGCTTGAAGCAAATTCGCCGCCATCGGCGCTCCCATCGCGCCCAAGCCAATCAGGCCAATTCGTGGTTTTTGCATGATGATTCCTCAATACCCAAGCCAATTATGCTTCCGGCCAGCCTGGCTCAGTAATCGCCATATCCAAGGCATCGTTGAAACGATTAAACATCGAAAAAAGGCTAGTTGTGGCGGTTAATTCAACAATTTCGCCTTCATCGAAATGCTCACGCAAGCTCGCCCATAGTTCGTCGCTGATACCTTTGGCATTTAAGGTTACTTGCTCAGCATAACGCAAAGCCACTCGTTCACGCTCAGTCCAACGTGCATCATCGGGCGCTTGCAAGGCATCAATATTTTCTTGCGAAAGCCCAAGGTTGCGCAAAATCGTTGAGTGCGAGGTCAAGCAGTAGGAGCATTCGTTTAATTGTGATGTGCGTACCACGACCATCTCTTTTAAGCGTAAATCCAGTGTACCAGTGCTTAGTACAGCGCTCATCAAATTGCTGGCGGCGATCATCATTTCAGGGCGGCGGGCAAACGTGCGAAACATATTTGGCACATTGCCGCGCTTGGCAAAAAAGCCCTCGAAGACTTTCAGCGATTCAGGATCAACTTCGTTGGGCGCAAGCGGTTTTAATCGGGGCATTACAAGGAACCTCCACTAGTTTGAGTTGGTACAATTCAGCAAATTATAAACAAACCCGCCCGATTGCAAGCACAATCATACAGGCGGGTTGCTGCGATGGAATCAGCCCAATCCAGCTTTAGTAGCGTGGTTGGCGACTGCTGCGAATAATCCAAATCGTGCCAAAGACGATCAAGAGCAAGCCCCCAATCCCTGCTAGCCAAATCCACAAAGGCACTGATGGGGTTGGCGCTGGGTTATTGGGCAAGCTTGGGTTACTAGGAGCCGATGAGCGTGGTTGTTCGCTAAATCGATCAGCTGGAGCAGTATCGTCGGGCAAGATTTGAGCTGGGCCAGAGCCTTGGGCTTCGGGCAAGGTGCTGCGCCATTCGCTATCCAAGGTATCAAGGCTGCGATTCAAGACTGTTTGCACGGCCACATCATCGGTCACGCCACTTTTGAATTGAGCGACAAGCTTGGTAATCGACTCGATGCCATAAGTAGCCTCGATATAGCGCACCACACTTTCACTTTGGGCATACGAAAGCAGAGCTTTTTCAGGGTCGGAAGGAAAATTCGAAGCCAAAGCGCGTAACGGAATCAGCTCACCATTTTTGGCAGCCTGCTCAACCATTTGGCTAAACCCAGCGTCGGGTGAATCTTGGTTGGCAACCGCCAAACCTTCATCGAACCAGACTGGCATACCACCATAATTATTGTTGGTTGCTTGATGCAGCACCAAATGGCTCAATTCATGCGGCACTAAACGCCCTAATTCAGCATCATCGCCAGCATCAATCGATCCAATAATCAAGCCAAGGTCAGGTCGGGCTTGACCGCCAATCCAATCGGCTGAGTTGGGGGGCAACGCGCCGCGCATATCGCGGGTATTGCTGTAGATCGAGATCGTCATGGGATCTTCGACCGAGCCACCGATTCGCTGCTCAAGCCGATCAAGCCCACCAAGCGCACTATCGAGCAGCGCTTGGCCCCAAGCTTCATCGCCATCATACCAGCGCACGGTAATGCCACGCGAGCTTTTTTCTTGCCAATTGAAACGAGTATCTTGATATTGCACCGATTGCTCGGGCGTTTCAGTAATCGTGCCATCTTCAGCAACAAGCTGCCATTTATAGCGCACAGTCACGCCAACTGGCAAAAACTCGATGCTGGTATCGCGGGTAAAACTGGCTTCAATTGAGGTACCAGGTTGCCATTTAGCCTCAGCCTCGGTATAAGCTGGCACATCGCCGGGCTGTACACCCAAGGCATATAAAAATGTCACTTCGCGAATTGGCGAACTTGATTCAGCTTCCAGCTCAAAAATCACGTTTTCGCCAAAGCTGCTAGTTGCGTCGTTACGCGAGATTTTGGCTGGCTCAGCCGCCTGAGCCGTAGCCTGAAAACCCAGAACAAGCAAACATCCTAGCATCCACAACACTACTCGTCGCATACAAACCTCACTACTCTGTGCCTTCGGTTCTCCAGCGCAAGAAGGCATCGATAAATAAATCAATCTCGCCATCGAGCACTGCTTGGGTATTCGATGTTTCGACGTTAGTACGATGATCTTTAACCCGCCGATCATCAAGCACATACGAACGAATTTGATTGCCCCAAGCGGCATCGCGATGTTCGCCCTTGAGTTTGGTGCGTTCAGCAGCTTGGCGGGCTAGTTCACGCTCCAACAACCGCGCCCGCAAGACATTCATCGCGGTTTCTTTATTTTGCAATTGCGAACGTTCATTTTGACAGGTTACAATAATTTCATCGGGCGTACCACCACGATAAACCAAGCGCACCGCTGAGTCAGTCGTATTGACCCCCTGACCACCATGGCCACCAGCCCGATAAACGTCAACCCGCAGATCTTCGGGATTAATTTTGACTTCGGCAGCATCATCGACTTCGGGCAACACTTCAACCCGCGCAAACGAGGTATGGCGGCGATGGTTGGCATCAAAGGGCGAAAGCCGCACTAAGCGATGAATCCCAGCTTCGGCCTTAGCATAACCATAAGCATAGGGGCCGCGCAATTCTAAGGTAGCACTTTTGATGCCTGCCTCTTCGCCGTCCATCATATCAACGATGGTGGTACGGAAACCTTGGCTTTCGCCCCAACGACTATACATGCGCAACAACATCTGCGCCCAATCCTGCGATTCAACCCCACCAGCGCCCGATTGAATTGAGATAAAAGCATTGGTGCTATCGTATTTTTCGCCCAGCAAAATGCTCAATTCAAGCTGATCGACCGATTTGGTCAAGCCATTGACCTCACGCTCAATTTGGCTGAGCGAATCAGCATCATCAGCCGAAAGTTGCAAGAGATCGCGCAGGGTTGCCAAATCGACTGCTAAACTATCCCACATTTTCAATTCTTCTTGCATACGAGCAAGCCGTTGTAAAATGCTCTGGGCCTGTTGCGGGTTATCCCACAAGCTTGGTTCGGCAGCTTGATGCTCTAAATCATGCAATTCAGCTTGTTTGGCAGCCCAGTCAAAGCCGCCCCCTTAGCGCATCGAATCGCGCTTGCAACGAGTTTAGGGCCGCCCGAAGATCAATAAACTCTGTCATGAACGGTAGTTCCTCTAGGTAGTTAAACACAAGATCGAGTGGGTTTAGCACTCGATCTCATGATACTCGAAAGCGTTAATTTTGCGAAGGGTTTCGTTACTCAACCCAAGGGTGTACTCCAGCAATCTTTGGCGCTATTGATTGTTCGCCACCCTTCCGTCCCTCCGCCGGAGGGAAACGCAGGAGGTTTTCATCCCCCTGCACCCCCTAAATTGCGATTGTTAGCTTATAACCAACCTTCGTTTTAACAAAATCTTTATGTTTTAGTTGGTAACCCACGGCGCATAGACATGATGGGTTGACGGCACTGGTGTCGTAACCGTGGTTGTAGCCGTTGGCGTGTTGCTTGGCGTAACACTTGGCTCAAGCGTTGCCGTCGGTGTTTCGGTTACCGTCGCGGTTGGTGTATTGGTCGGTGTGTTCGTCGGCGTTTCGGTTGCTGTTGCTGTAATCGTCGCAGTGATCGTGGCAATTTCGGTTGCCGTCACGGTCGCGGTTTCAGTCGCGGTCGCGGTGATCGTGGCGATTTCGGTTGGCGTAGCAGTTGCAACGTCCGTTGCAGTGGCAGTAATCGTTGCAATCTCGGTTGGGGTATTGGTTGGTACTTCGGTAAACGTCGCCGTGGCAGTATTAGTTGGTGTGTTGATCGGCGTATTGGTTGGGGTATTCGTAGCAGTTGCCGTCGCCGTGGCGGTTGGTACGGTTGGCACAGGGGTATTGGTGTTGGTTGGAATTGGCGTAGCCGTGGCATTGCTATCAATAATATTAATCACAATTTGATAGGGTGTGCCTTGCGTGCCAGTTCCACCCGAACCAGTGAAGGTTGCAGCTTTGATCACATGGGTTCCATGGGCCAAGGCTGGGGTCATCGGCAAGAAATCTGTGCCATTGGTTTGATCGCCGGCGATTGAATATGGCCGACCACTTTCAGTGCGATAGACCACGCTATCAACCCAAAATCGCACGCTGCCAATCCCGCTCGACGGCGCGGTTGGAGCCACAATGCTAATATTACGGGTGCCAAGCGTCGCATAATTAATCGTCACGCCATTGGGAATTGGATCGTACATAACTTGATCGGTATCAGCGTTGTACATGATCAGGCGTGGAACATACGAGCCAGTTGGGGTTGGCGTATTGGTTGGCACGTTTGTAGCAGTAGCAGTTGGTTGAATATTGGTTGGCGTTGGCGTAATCACCGCGCCAGGCGCAGTGAAAATATTGCCAGTAGCTACGGTGTTGGGGCCAATCACCACTAAATTATTGCTTGGGTGGTTATAAATCGTGTTATTGGTGATCGTATTGAAATCGGTCAGATAATCAACCGGAGTGGTTGGCGGCACAGCTAAGTTGACCTCACGAATCCCAAAGAGTTGGTTACTGCCTGCTGTGTTTTCAACAATATTATCTTGGATGATATAGCGTTGGGCTGGGCCACGCTTGGAAAGCAAGTTGATGCCAGCATAATCTTGATTGCCAGTGTTATTATTGCGAATCAGATTGCGGCGAATAATGTTATTGGCTAAGTTGCCACCACCATTAACTTCAATCCCAGCGCGGAAATTGCCTTCCATAATGCTATCTTCAATGATGTTATCAGTATCGCGCGAGGAATTATCGGTATCGCCACCGCCTAAATCGCCAACGCCTGAACCAGCGTTATTACGAAAAACGCTCTGGCGAATATTCACCCGTTGGTTGGCCCAGCAATAATACAACCCATCGCCAGCAGTGCCACGCGCCGCATAACCCAAATTGCCGATCCCTTGAATTTTGAAAAATTCAATATCGCGTGAGGCTGTACCAGGGTGGAAGCCATGGCCACGATTAGCAGTTGCCAGACTATTGCTGACCGTACTTTGATCACACGATTGCAAGCTTACGCCATCACTATGCCAATAGCGCACGGTGATGTTATCGATCGTCACAAAGCGGCAATAGACAAAGTTAATCGCCCCAATATAAAACTCATAGAAGGCAGGCTTTTGGTTGGTATTCCAGCCTTCAATGGTTAAATCGCGTACACCCATATTTTGCAAGCGATTGTTGAAATTGGTTCCAAGCGCGAAAATCGCCGAATAAGCGTGCGATACGACAGAGTTATTGGGCACTGAAAGCGTCAAAGGCTTTTTGAGGGTCAGCGTGTTGTTGCTGGTATTGATCGAATCGACCATATTTTGCTCAACACCCCAATTGCCAATGCCTGTACCTTCAGTTCCTTTAATAATAATGCCTTCACCTGGCTTGAACACATTAGTATCGGCCACGCTGATCACATTGGTTCCTTGGCTTGCAGCAGCGGTCAATTTGGTGTACAAGCCATACGAAACTTGCGAAACATTGGCAGTCAGCGGGTAATTGACCGCGCGATCAAGCGTAATCGTTTGATTAGCACTGTTGATGCTCATAATTTCATATGAGCCAGGCAAGAAGCGTAATTCAGTCGAACGCCAGACATAGACGATCATGCCAACGCTAAATGGTGTAGTGCTAGCAACTTTAATTGTCGAAAGATTACTGCCCGTTTGGGTGACAAAAACCCGTTGCTCGTTGCGGCCAGCCTTTAAAATCGTCTCGGCTCCAACCCCTTGCAGGGTCACTCCGGTTTTAAGATCGAGGTAGGTTTCGAGGGTAAATGTGCCAGCGGGCAAACGCACCGTGCCGCCCCCCTGAGCAGCCGCAGCATCAATCGCCGCCTGAATGCCAAAATCGGGCGCTAATGGATTTAAGTACGGTGTTGCATCAATCGTATTGGCAAACGCCGATTGTAACAGCCAACTAAATGAACCAAGACTAAACGTTAAAATGATAAGAGCACTAACTACTGACCTGAATCGTTGTTGCACAAAGCTTGGCTGCATAGTCCCTCCGCGCGTGAACCTTGGTGCTGAACAATAAAAAAGGAGCCTTTCAATAGCCCCCATGCACCTAGGTCTCTGAGCCTTTAATCAAACTTGGAAGTATTCAAAATGAGTTTGATCTTCTGACTCTTATTGTACTATGGCATACCATAGCGCATACTGGCCTTTTTTCCTACAGGACTTTAGGCCTACTTGACACACTATCCCACCTTTAACGCCCTTTACGCTACCCCTTACGAGTGATCAACACTAGCCCGAGGTAGCTATATAGCTTGATTAACCGCAAAAACACCTAAAGCAACACTGCCTTAGGCGTTTAGCATTTAATGGTTCGCATCTTGGGAAACCTAATTCAAATAGGGCCAACTGCTGCTAGCGCTCATTGCTAAGCAGCCAAATGTTCCACCTATATTGAGCAACTCAGTCAACGTCTGGATGAATGTGTGCGTTTGAAGCCTCGCTTACGCTCACCGTTGGTCGCCTGCTTGGGCAGTAGTATAGAGCAATTCGACTGCTTGTCGAGTGCCACACTTAAGCTTATGTCCCTTTTACCAGTGATTAATAAACGATTATTATGCCTTTGTTAAGGCCTAAATTGCTTGTTCCATACTTCCATGCTCATGTCGCTTTTTCTATAGTACCTGCTAGTACCCAGCTAACTAGCTTGTACAACCTGCACAAAAACCCAGCAAGTAGCACTGGTAGAATTGCCCGATAGCCACAAACCAGCGCTATGGTATTGTATATGCGAAGCCTCTGCTACACTCCTTGTACCAATACCTCACCTCGCCTGCCCATGCTCTCAACGTTGCGAGCGTAGGCAGCAGCGATGCTCATGTTCGGCAATGACTGCCCCCAAACGTCGATCCTCTACATCAACGAAAGGACGGGGTCATGGGCATGTTTATGGGTGAGGGCACTCCAGTGCTCCTGCATACAATCGTCGAATTCGAAGGCAAGGGTTTTTTCAACCCGCAAATGCTCGATCTGCGCTATGTTGTGCCAGCAGATCGTACCACGGGCATGCTCTACTTTCGAGCTGGTAGCACCGTGAGCAGCCTCGTCAATGTTTCCATTTTGCGTAATGGTCAAGTTCTACGCTACTTTCCAGTAGCCGCCGATTCAGCAATTCATGTGTCACTTGCCATCGTTGAGGAACACCCCGCTGGAACCGTGCTCGACGTGTGCGTCGCCGGTGAAGGTAGTGGACTGTTAATCCTCGACATTGGCTACCTAGAAGTGTAGGCCGACCATGAACGGATTGGTGCGTTTTCGGAATAACTTGCAATGGGCGACAACGCTGCCGCTCTTTCGCCGCCCAGGCCTAACCATCGAACGTCGGCGCTTTACCGACCAACGACCACTCATGCCGCAAATCGAGCGCTGGCGCAGTTGGTCGATGCAATTGACCTTAAGTGGCACGCGCTATGTTAGTTATGGCGACCGCAGCTTTTGTCAAGCCCCAACCTCGTTGGTCTTGACTAGCCCACAAACCGACCCAATGCGGATTCGCTACTTGCCTGGAGCAACGACCGATTGGCTCAACTTGACTTGGACGAACGATGGTTGGCAGCATTTTATCAACCAATATCCACAGTTCAATCAACGCCATGCCTATTTGATCAAAGATGCAGTTCGTTCGCCGTTGTTGGCAGTCCGCTACGTGCCACCGCCAGCGCTCCATGCAGCCCGTCAATTAATCACGATTGCAGCCCTGCCCGAAGCTCCACCAGCGACGTTGGAAAACGCAGCCACAACCTTTTTGGCGCTATTAAGTGCGCTCGATTTCCAAACAACCTTAAATGGTTATGCACCAACCCAAGCTCAGTCGGTCGAAAAAGCCCAAGCCTTAATGATGAAAAACTTAGAGCGGCCACCAAGTATTAGTCAATTGGCTTCAACCTTGCACATCAGCCCGCGCCAATTGCAACGTGATTTTCTGGCTTGTACCGGGCTTAGCCCACTCAGTTATTTACAAATGTTACGGCTCAGCGAGGCCAATATGCTGCTTGCCAGCACCAATTTGCCGATTGGAACGATCGCTAGCCGCTTGGGCTATGCCAGCGCCGCCCACTTTAGCGCCGCCTTCCGCCGTTTATACGATTGCACGCCGCGCCAAATTCGCGAATACGACGACGACTTGATGCTTGATGCTGTTATGGAGGAAGCTCATGGCTGTTCAAATTGAAACACTCAAGAAGGTCAAAAATGGGCTTGATGTCTTGCCCGATCTGTATCGCTATGCTCGCTTAGGCTTCGATGCGATTCCCGAAGATGAGCTTGAGCGCTTGAAATGGTATGGATTATTGCACCGCAAGCAAACCCCTGGCTTCTTTATGCAACGCCTGCGGATTCCCAATGGTATCCTGAGCACGCGCCAGATGCGGGCAATCGTCAGTATTTCCCGCGAGTTTGGCCGCAACACCATGGATTTGACCACCCGCGAAAATATTCAATTGCGCTGGTTGCGGATCGAAGATGTGCCCGAAGTCTTTCAACGCCTGCAAAATGTTGGCCTGACTTCACAACAAACTGGGCTTGATAATTATCGCAATGTGATGGGCTGCCCCTTGGCTGGCTTACACCACGATGAAATTTTCAATGCTGCGCCAATTGCTCAAAGCGTTTCGTTGGCCTTGCTCGGTCGTGAGTTCAGCGATTTACCACGCAAATTCAACATTACAATTAGCGGTTGCTCGCACGATTGTGCCCATAGCCGCGCCAACGATATTGGCATGACACCTGCCGCCAAAGAAATTAATGGTTATCGCATGCTTGGCTTCCACGTCGCACTGGGCGGGGCATTGGGCGGCACATCACCGCAACTCGGCCAAGATGCAGGCATCTTTTTAACCACTGAACAAGCTTTACCCTTCTGCCGTGCGGTCTTGACGGTATTTCGCGATAATGGCTCACGCGAAAAACGCACCGAATCCCGCTTGAAATGGCTAATTCGCGAATGGGGCATGCCGCGCTTTATGGCCGAAGTTGAAAAAGTGTTTGGCCAAGCCTTCTTCAGCGCTGGCGAATCGTTGTTGATTGAGCATAGTGGCGACCACTTGGGCATTCATCAACAACAAGAAGCAGGTTTTGTGACGGTCGGTTTATTAGTGCCAGTTGGCCGAACCAATGCCGAGCAAATGGCCGAAATCGCCGATTTGGCTGATGCGTATGGCACTGGCGAACTGCGCTTGACTCCCGACCAAAACATTCTAATTCCGAATGTGCATGAAACTTGTCTCGAACGTTTGTTGGCTGAGCCATTGCTGCAAGTGCTGCAACCACATGCACCTGGAGCTTTGCGCGGCTTGGTCAGTTGTACGGGCCGCGATTATTGCCACTTTGCCTTGAGCGACACCAAAGAATTATCGTTGCAAGTTGCCACCGAATTGGCCGCACTGATTCCTGCTGAACGACGGGTTGATTTGAAAGTTTCGGGCTGTGTGCACGCCTGTGGTCAGCATCATGTTGGCGAAATTGGCCTGCAAGCTCAGCGCTTGCGGCTCGAAGATGGCACAATCGTCGATGCCTTCGATTTATTTGTTGGTGGCAATCATCAGCAACTAGCAACTCTCAAAGCTCGCAAAATCCCAGTCGATCAATTAGCTGGGCGGATTGCTGCTGAACTCGCCGCTATGGATGGGGAATAAGCATCATGAGTAACGTTGTGCGTTCACAATGCCCCTATTGTGGCGTTGGCTGTGGAATTGAACTGACCGTCAACGATGGCAAGGTCGTGCGGGTCACTGGCGATAGCGCCCACCCCGCCAATCAAGGCAAGCTGTGCATCAAAGGGGCCACGATTGAGCAAATGCTCACGCCCACGACACGGCTAACCCATGCCCAGATTCGCACCGATCGCAATGCTGCGCTGCGTTCCGTTGGCCTCGATCAAGCCCTCGACCACGCTGCCCAACGGCTGAACGCAATTCGCCAACAATATGGCAACGAGGCAATTGGCTTTTATCTTTCAGGCCAACTAACTAACGAAACCAGCTACTTGGTGACCAAGCTTTGCAAGGGCTTGATGGGCACCAACACTATGGATGCCAATTCGCGTTTGTGTATGGCGAGCGCCGTTGCCGCCTACACCCGCACCTTAGGAACCGATGGCCCACCCTGTAGCTATAGCGATATCGAACAAGCCGATTGTTTCTTGATTGTTGGCTCGAATACCGCCGAATGTCATCCCATCGTCTATCGCCGCATCGAGCAGCAAGTGCGCAAGCATGGCGCTACATTAATTGTGGTTGATCCACGCCGCACCCAAACCTCGCGCTATGCCAGCTTGCATTTGGCCGCCGCCCCGGGCAGCGACACAGCGTTACTTAATGGTTTATTGCACATCCTGATTCGCGATGGCGCAGTTGATTATGAATTTATTGCTCAACATACCACTGGCTGGAGCGAAATCGCCGAAGCTGTAACTGGCTGGACACCTGCCCAAACCGCCTTAGCCACAGGTTTGACGGTTGAGGAGGTCGAAACCGCTGGGGCAATGTTAGTTGCCAGCCAACGCACGTTGAGCATGTGGAGCATGGGAGTTAATCAAAGTCGCAATGGAGTTGCCAAAGCCACCGCGATCATCAATATGCACTTGGCAACAGGCCGCATCGGCAAGCCAGGCTGTGGGCCATTCTCGCTGACGGGCCAACCAAACGCCATGGGTGGCCGCGAAGTTGGCTATCTCGCCCATCAATTGCCTGGCTATCGGCGGGTTGATGTGGCTGAGCATCGCACGGCAATCGAGCAGGCTTGGGGCATTCCGGTTGGCAGTATCAACTCAACGCCTGGCCCTGATGCTCAAACCATGTTCAACCAATTGGCCGAAGGCAAACTCAAAGCAATCTGGATTATCGGCACGAATCCCTTACACTCGATGCCCAATAACAGCACCATCCGTGCTGCACTCGAAAAAGCCGAATTGGTGATTGTGCAGGATGTGTACAATACCAGTTCATGTTTGGCCTATGCCGATATTGCCTTGCCCGCTGCGCAATGGGCTGAAAGCATCGGCACCTTCACCGCCTCGGATCGCCATATTACCCTGCTGAACCCAGCCTATCCCGCTCCTGGCGATGCCATGCCTGATTGGTGGTTGGTGCAAGCAGTTGCCCAGCGCATGGACTTCGAACTTAATTTTGCCAATGCTGAAGCCATTTGGGATGAATATCGCGGATTGACTGCTGGCCGTTACCCGCTTGATGTGAGCGGTGTGAGCTACGAACGGCTAGGCAATGGCCCAATTCAATGGCCTTGCCCTGCCGAAGATCACGCTGGCACTGTGCGTTTGTATAGCGATGGCCGTTTTGCAACCGCCAATGGTCGCGCCAACTTCCAAGTGACGATTCCGGTTGAGCCAGCCGAAGTTCCAAGCTATGAATTTCCATTTTGGCTGACCACCGGACGAGTGTTGGAGCAATGGCATACCCGCACGCGCACCGCCAACGTGGCCAAGCTCAATCAACGCCATAACGGCAGCTTTATCGAAATCCATCCCGACGACGCTAACACGCTCGGCGTGAGCGCTGGCGAAAAAATCGCGGTGATCGGGCGACGTGGTAGTTGCACCTCAATCGTACAAATCAATCCCGAAATCATGCCAGGCTGTTTGTTTATGCCAATTCACTGGGAAGATGGCAACCCAAATGTGCTGAGTATCAACGCCGCCGACCCAATTAGTAAGCAACCCGAACTTAAGGCATGTGCGGTACAATTACGGCCAATCGTCGAAGGCATCAATATCAAATTTGGTGAAGCCGCCACAGTTCCAGCGATGGCCGCTGGCAAACGGAGCAGCCAATGAGTAGCTTACATGGTCAACGGATCGCAATTCTCGAAGCTCGCCGTGCTTCAGAATTAGCCAACTTGCTTAGTCGTCATGGCGCGACCCCAATCCATGCCCCAGCATTACGCGAGGTCAGCGTCGATGCGGCTCCAGTTGCTCAGGCAGTGTTGCAAGAGCTTGAGGCAGGCCAGATCGATCTGTTGATTTTGTTGACTGGGGTTGGCACACAACAATTAATTGATGCTGCCGCCAGTTTGGGGCTTGAGCAAGCCATGGTGACTGGGTTAGCCAAAACCTCGTTGGTTTGCCGTGGCCCTAAACCAACCGCCGTATTACGCCGTTATGAATTACGCCCAAGTATCAGCGCTGCCTCGCCCTATACAATCAACGATCTCATTAACAGCCTTGATACAGTTGATTTGGCCAAACGTGGCGTTGGCTTGTTGCACTATGGCGAACGCGATCGCAAATTAGCCGATTATTGCCTCGAACGCGGGGCCGTGCTCCACGAACATAGCGTCTATGAATGGCAATTGCCTGCTGATATCAGCCCACTACTCGCGCTAATTGAACAAGCAATTGCTGGCCAGATCGATATTTTCACTTTTACCAGCCAAATTCAGGTGCGCCATTTGTTGCAAGTTGCCGAGCAACAAGGCCAAGCCCAAGCCTTGATTGCGGCCATGCAACAAGCCTTGGTCGCAGCAGTCGGCCCATCGTGTGCCCAAGCGTTGATCAATGTTGGCATTCAACAAGTAATTATGCCTGAACAGCCGTTTATGGGCCAGATGGTGCAACGAATTCTCGACCAAGTGAGCGTCAATAGCTAGCAAATTAAGCCCTCACCCCCTGCCCCCCTCTCCCGCCCAGCGAGCGAGGGGGAAGCGCAAAACCAAACGCCCCGCTCCCGCCACAGTGGGAGAAGGGTCGGGGGTGAGGGCAGACCTCGTAGATCAACTCCCTGCAATGAATGCAGTTTCCACCAATGACGGTGCGCTAACAAACCTGTTCGCTTCGCGATAGCTCCTGCAACGCCATGCAGCCTCACCAATGTGGGTGAATCGTGCCCGATTATTGATCTAGTTTTAATCGACATACTTTACCCTAGCCACCTCTTCTGCCCAACAGGCGAGGGGGAACGACAAAACCAAACGCCCCGCTCCCGCCACAGTGGGAGCGGGGTCGGGGGTGAGGGAGCACAGTCGCTAGATGAATAATTGCTATCTCCCAAGCGTTTGATGTGTGCCACAGGTTTCACGGAGGAGCTTCCAATGTCAAAAATCAGCCGTCGCAATTTTCTCAAAACCGCAGCTTCACTTGGTGCTGCCGTTGCCATGCCCAGCTTTTTGACCGCCTGTGGTGGCAGCGAAAGTGCCAACGAAACTGGTGAGCGCCCAATCAAAATAGGCTTTATTCCGCTGACCGACTGTGCTTCGGTGGTTATGGCGCATACCTTGGGCTTATACCAAAAATATGGGGTCAATGTTGAGGTGGTTAAAGAGGCTTCGTGGGCCAATGTGCGCGATAAGCTGTTGACTGGCGACCTCGATGCTGCCCACTGTTTGTTTGGCATGCCCTTCTCAGTCTATACCGGAGTCGGTGGCAAGGCCGAAAGCGAACTCAAAATTGCTATGATTTTGAATCAAAATGGTCAAGGTATTACGCTCAGCAGTGCGCTTGCCAAAGAGGTTGGTTATGGCGACCCTAGCAAACTCAAGGCGCTGATCAGCCAACGCCCTGCTGATAAACCTGCCACCTTTGCTGGCACCTTCCCAGGCGGAACCCACGATATTTGGCTGCGCTACTGGCTTGCCGCCGCTGGCGTTGATCAAAATAGCGTCAAAATTATCACAATTCCACCACCACAAATGGTTGCCAATATGCGCATCGGCGAAATGGATGGCTTTTGCGTGGGCGAGCCATGGAACGGGGTAGCAGTCAAAGAGGGCATTGGTGAAACCGTGTTGACAACCCAAGATCTGTGGGCGGGACACCCAGAGAAAGCTTTGGTGGTCAATCCAAGTTTTGCTGAAAAACGCCGCGACGACCTCAAAAAAGTCATGAAGGCCATCCTTGAGGCTTCAAAATGGCTTGACGACTTCAACAATCGCAGCGAAGCCGCCAAAGTGATCGGCGGCCAAGCCTATGTAAATGCCCCAGCTGATGTGATCGAAGCGCGTTTGAAGGGTCAATACAACCTTGGGGCAACCTTGGGCGAGCGCACATTTGAGCCAAGCAAAAGCATGGTTTTTTATCAGGATGGCGCGGTCAATGCGCCGCAACGCAGCCATGCAATTTGGTTTATGGCGCAATATGTGCGCTTTGGCCTCTTGCCAAGCGCTCCCGATTACAACGCCATCGCCGACAAGTTGATTATGCGTGATTTGTATGCTGAGGTCGCCAAAGAAATGAGCCTCACTGTCGCAGGCGACGATTTACAACCATTCACTGTCACGCTCGATCAACAAACCTTCGATCCTAAAAGCCCATCCTAGCCCGCAGGCCATCACGACACACCTTCGCGGCTGAAGTAACACGGCTTCAGTCGCTGACACACCAGCCACTCGATTGCCGACCACACAAGGAGCACTTCCATGGCACAAATGATCGAAGTTATTCCACGGCGTGAGAGTTCAGCGCCAACCTTCATCCGCCGCTGGCTCAAAGCAATTTGGCAAACGCTTAGCCCAGTTTTAATGGGAATGTTGATTTTAGCAGGTTTATGGCAAGTTGCTGCTTGGATTTCTGGCGGCACATTGCCCACACCGCTTGCGACCGCCAGCACCTTACGCGACCTTTTGAGCGATCCCTTCTACGACAACGGGCCAAACGATAAAGGCATCGGAATTCAGCTGATGGCTTCGTTGGGGCGGGTGTTCACAGGCTGGGGCATTGGCATCGCGATCGCCATTCCACTGGGTATGCTGCTTGGCAGTAGTGCCACGCTGCGCAAAATGCTGGCTCCAGTCATCGAAATTTTGCGGCCTGTCTCGCCGTTGGCGTGGTATCCCTTGGGGTTGGCAGTGCTGCATAATGCGCCCAAAGCTGTGGTTTTTGCGATTGTGATTACCTCGCTCTGGCCAACCTTAGTCAACACCACCATGGGCGTGCAAAATATCCCTGCCGACCTCAAGGCTGTTTCCAAGGTGTTTCGGTTTAGTCGCTGGCGCTACATTACCAAAGTATTGCTACCTGCCGCTTTTCCAGCCATTTTAACCGGCATGCGGCTCTCGATGGGGATCGCTTGGATGGTGATTGTGGCAGGCGAGATGTTGGCTGGGGGCACAGGTTTGGGCTTCTTCGTTTGGGATTCGTGGAACGCGCTTTCGTTGGAACGGGTTATGAGTGCTATTTTGGTTATCGGTATTACGGGTTTAGCCTTAGATCGTTTGTTTAGTTTGATTGGTCAACGTATGGCCGCTTGGCAAGAAGGAGGTCACTAATGGCTCCACGTTTGTTACCGCGCACCACTCCCAACACCGCAATTTTACCGATGGAGCCTGCTCCGCTGCTTGAGATTAGCAGCGTGGGCAAAAATTATCCTAGTGGTCAAGGCCAGATTAACATCTTGCACGATATCGATCTGACGATTCAATCGGGTGAATTTATTAGTTTCATCGGCCACTCTGGTTGTGGCAAAAGCACCTTATTAAATATGATCGCTGGCCTAACCAGCATTAGCACTGGCACGATGCTGTTTGATGGCAAATCAATCGCTGCGCCCAGCCCTGAGCGGGCCATGGTATTTCAACACTATTCGTTGTTACCATGGCTCTCGGTGTATCAAAATGTCTATGAAGCTGTCGATTCAGTTCAGACTGAAATGAGCAAAGCCGAGCGGAAAGCCTTAACTAACGATGTCTTGGCACGAGTTGGTTTGAGCAACCATATACACAAAAAACCGATGCAACTCTCCGGCGGTATGCGCCAACGGGTGGCAATTGCCCGCGCTTTTGCGGTACATCCACGTATGCTGCTACTCGACGAGCCATTCGGGGCGCTCGATGCCCTGACCCGTGGCAGCCTGCAAGAAGAATTATTGGGCCTCTGGAGTGGCGATGCCCGCACCGAAACCGTGGTGATGGTCACCCACGATATTGATGAAGCGATCTACCTCAGCGACCGGATTGTAGTTTTTTCTGATGGCCCAGGCGCAACGATTAAAGAAGTGATTACGGTCGATCTACCTCGCCCTCGCGATAAGCAAAGCCTCATGAACAGCCCAACCTGGAACAACCTGCGCACCCACCTACTCCTTTCACTGCACTGCTAAATAACCAAATAATCAGTACACAGAGTCGTGTATGGTGGGCTGTCTCGATGCTGCGACAGCCTTTTTTGATCCTATACATTAACCTAGAACGTATAATTTCCCAATTCACTCTATGTATAACCCATGATCACCACCCCTCCGCCCCGCCTCGAGGCGGGGAAGGCAGTGGGTTTTCATCCCCCTGCACCCCCTAAAGCACAAATGGTGATAGCCTTAAAATCATCGTTCTCTCAAGAATCCATCAATGCTATTTGTTTTCTAGCCAATAGTTTAAAAATTCAGCGCATAGATCCCATTAGTTTGGCGCTGACCAAGGCTGCGGGGCATAAGTCGCAACAGCCGATTGCGCCAGGTTCGTTGCCATGCATACGGCAAGTGCACCAACGAGCCAATCAGCCACGATGTATCAACAATTGTGCGGGCTTTTTTGATACGGCGTTGTTGATAGTGCAAAAATGCTAGTTGCGGTTGTTCGTAGCGCTCCAACATTTCGGCCAAAACCCAAGCATCCTCAATGGCCTGACAACCACCTTGGCCCAGATTCGGCGTAGTCGCGTGGGCCGCATCGCCCAACAAACCAACTCGCCCGTAATACCAAGCTTTCAAATGCACCAAATCGCTAATATCTGTGCGCAACAACGCCGCATCGGGTGTACGCTCAATCAAGGTTTTAACAACACTTGGCAAATCGTGAGCTTGAGCAAGTAAGAGTTCACGAGCAGCAGTAGGCGAAAGATCACGCTGACCTTGGGCAGCAAGGCTGGTTGCATACCAATACACCAAATTTTGCCCGACCGGGGTATAACCAAAACGCAGCTGCGCACCCCAAATTTCGGCGGCCACGGGCTGGCCCAATTCGCGATAATCAAAAGTCACCAAGGCTCGATGGGAAGTTTGGCCTGAATAACGCAGTGGTTGATTAGGCAAAATTTGCTCACGCACGGCTGAACGCAAACCATCAGCCCCAATCAAGCACGCCGTTTCGATGGTTGTGCCATCAGCAAATTCAGCTTTGACCAAATCAGCCGTTTGTTGCAAGCCAACCAAGCGCTTATCGAGGTGCAAACAATCGGCAGGCAAGGCTTCGAGCAGCAGTTGATGCAAGCCAGCACGGCTGATCGTCACCAATTCTTGACCAAAGCGCTCACGCATCACCTTCAGATCAAAGCCCGCCAACAAACTTCGGCCTTGCGCATCCAAAACCCCAAATTCGCTGCCGCCCAAGCTGCTTAAACACAGCCCGCGTTGGCGAGCAGTTTCCGCTAAACCCCAACGTTCGAGCAGATTCATGGCATTGGGAGCGAGTAGAATGCCCGCGCCAACAGGCCGTAATGCTGGTGCAGCTTCATAGATTTGCACGGGAATCTGGCGTTGTTGCAGACCAATCGCCAAACACAAACCACCAATTCCCCCACCGATAATTGTGATCGCTTGCATCGTATCCTCGTTAGATTGAATCCAGCTAGAATAAAACATACCTTATAGTATGTTTTAAGTCAAGCGTTAGATTTTAAAGCTTATGTCAATTTAAAAATAGTTGTACAATACAAGTGGTAGTGAAGACGAGCTAGAATCCTGTAACGAGGCCTGCAACTATGCAATTAACTGGAATCCACCATCTTACGGCAGTAACCGCCAATGTGCGTGAAAATTATCGTTTTTATACCCAAGTTTTAGGCATGCGGCTGGTCAAGCGCACCGTCAACCAAGATGATGTTAGTGCTTATCACCTATTTTATGCTGATGGCGCAGGCACGCCAGGCAGCGACATCACCTTTTTCGATTGGCCAACCCCGCCTGAAAAACGTGGCACGCATAGCATTTGCAACACCGCCCTGCGGGTCACGGGCCAAGCTAGCCTCGAATGGTGGGCTGAGCGCTTGAGCCAACAAGGGATCAAACATAGTGGCTTGATCGAGCGCGATGGCCGTTTAACCATCGATTTTGCTGATAACGAAGGCCAACGGCTAAGCTTAATTGATGATGCAGGCACTGGCGATGCCAACACCCCATGGGAAGCCAGCCCAGTGCCAGCCGAGCATCAAATTCGTGGGCTTGGGCCAATTCGGCTAAGTGTGCCCCAACTCGAATATACTGATATTGTGCTGACCAAAGCACTGAATATGCGCCAAGTTCGTCAATATAGTCTCAACGAAGGCAAAGAATATATAGTTTATGTCTATGAAATGGGTGCTGGTGGAGCCGCCGCCGAATTGCATGTTGTCGTCCAGCCTGATTTAGCTCCAGCTCAACCTGGCGCTGGTGGCGTGCATCATGTGGCGTTTCGCACCCCCAACGAGGAAGAATATCATGGCTGGACCCAGCGTTTGCGCGAATTAAGCATCCGCACCAGCGGCGAAATTGATCGCTACTATTTCCGCAGCCTCTACTTCCGTGAGCCAAATGGCATTTTGTTCGAAATTGCCACCGATGGGCCAGGCTTTGCGGTTGATGAAGACCCCGCGACGCTGGGAGAATCGGTTGTATTGCCGCCATTCCTTGAGCCACGCCGAGCGGCCATCGTCGCCAACCTCAAACCGCTGGTTTAATTCAAAACTTAAGAGCGCTTACTCTAATGGTAAGCGCTCTTAATTAAGTTGCCAAATTCCCCAATCGGACTAAAATAACACATCTGTTCGTTTAGTCCTGTGAGGTTGAATTTCATGGTACGCCCACGCCGCAAACGCTATCAAGGCATCACGTCACCGCAACATTGCCCCCCAACCGAGCTAAAAACTGTCAGCGACCTCAGCTTGAGCGATAACAGCAACTACGCTCAATTGATTATTCAGCAGCTTAATTTCAATCAACAACGTGCCAAAGATATTTTTATGGAGCAATCACTGGTACGCCAATGTCAATTCAATCAAGTGGTGCTCCAACAATCGCAACTTGTCGATAGCAGCTTTGAGCAGTGCGATCTGAGCCACGCCAATTGGGAGAAAAGCCACCTAGAGCGGCTAGAATGGCGCAATTCGCGTTTAGGGGGCATGAAATTTGTCGAGGCTCAAGCCGAACATTTAGTATTCAGCACTTGTCAACTTGATTATAGCGTGTGGTGGTCAGCGCGACTTGAGCATGTCCGCTTCGAAGATTGCCGTATGCTTGAAATGAGCTTTGAAGGAGCTAAACTCAGCGATGTTTGTTTTCGCAACTGCGACCTGAGTCGGGCCAATTTTCGCCAAGCAAGCTTGAGCAATGTTGATATTCGTGGCTCACAGATTGGTGGCATGCAAATCGAGCCTAAGCAACTGCAAGGGCTGATTATTGAGCCACGCCAAGCGCTCGAAATTGCCCAGTCCTTAGGCTTAACCATTCGCGAATTAGCAATAGAAGAAGATTAAATGCAAAAACGCCGTTGAACAAATAAATGCTCAACGGCGTTTTTATGGAGCGGTACGCATCCCCCTACGTTCCCACAGCGGGTGCTGCAGTAGCCTCGGTGTGTGTCGCGTTCACGGCCTGGTTCGGGATGGAGCAGCGTGGGGCACAACCACCTCGACACGTACCAAATTTGGCTGCCCTTACTCCAACCACCCATACCTTGACGACTTCCTCATTCACCTTCGCGCGCATCACTGTCCCGTCCTGCCTGTCCCTGCACCATCCGTTGCCCTCCCGCGTCCTGCCGACGCGCG